>JBDHHP010000112.1:0-12403 GCA_039589275.1 Gemmatimonadota bacterium
ATGCTCTTTGTGATATCGACGATCATCGTCGTCATCTTCTTCGGTGAGAAGCAGGCCGAGTACCTCTTCGGCATTCGGTTCTCGAAAGTCATGAGGGGCGTGTACCTCTTGGCCATTCTTGCAGGATCTATGATCGAGTTGGAGTTTCTGTATCAGTTCCTGGACATACTCCTGGCCACGATCGTCCTGCCCAACATGATCGGCCTGGTGCTCATGTCCGGACAGGTGAAAGAGATGAAGGACGAGTTCTTGAAGAGCGGAAGATAGAGAGAACTCACGAGCAAGCTGGAACCGCAGAGACCTGACTCTGTCCGCAATCACTGTATTGATTACGTTGGCCACGTTGCTCTACTTCTCCCCATTGGGGATCGAGTAGAATTGAGGACACACCTATTGGAGATACTGCCATGCTCCGAGCCAATGCCGGCCCTTCCTCTGTGGCACTGCTGCTGCTTCTACTCATGCACCTACCTGTCTCGGCGGCATCTCCGCAAACCTACCAAGCAACATGGGAGTCGCTCGATAGCCGGCCCATCCCGCAATGGTATCCCGATGCCAAGTTCGGGATCTTCATCCACTGGGGTGTTTACTCGGTGCCCGCGTGGATTCGTGTTACCGAGGGACGGTACGCCTCTTACGCCGAATGGTATTATGCCCGCGTTATGGGTGAACTGAAAGGCGATGAGGACTTTCACGAACGAACCTATGGTGAGGACTTCGAGTATCGTGACTTCGCGCCGATGTTCAAGGCAGAGCTGTTCGATCCCGACTTCTGGGCGGCTCTGTTTGCCGAGGCTGGCGCTCGGTACGTGGTGCTCGCCAGCAAGCATCACGACGGTTTCTGCCTGTGGCCGACAGACAGTCCATTCAAGCAAAACTGGAACAGCATGGATGTCGGCCCCAAGCGCGATCTGGTGGGAGATCTGACAGCAGCTGTCAGGCAGCACGGTCTCAGGATGGGACTATACTACTCCTTGATCGAATGGGAGACGAATACAACGCAACGTACGCCAAGCGGTCGTTACATCAAACAGGAGTACATGGATCGGTACGGGATTCCTTTGGATCGGTATGTTGATGAGCACGTCAATCCACAGCTGCGGGAACTGGTGATGAAGTACGAGCCCGCCGTGATCTTCTCCGATGCTGGCGAGTGGGACGAAGATGAGGAGTACTGGAAGACCAAGGAGTTCTTGGCGTGGTTATACAACAGCGCACCCAATCAACATGAGGTAGTTGTCAACGACCGGTGGGCAAAGGGTATGCCTGGTCGTCACGGCGACTACTACTCCAGCGAGTACCAGGACACCGACGCTGTGGGAGTCAGCCACCCCTGGGAAGAGAGTCGTGGTATGGGTCGTTCCTACGGATATAACCGAGCCGAGAATATCAATCATCACCGGACTTCGAAAGAACTCGTGCACGAGTTGATCGATGTCGTAAGCCGCGGCGGCAACCTGCTGCTCAACGTAGGTCCCACTGCTGATGGTCGTATCCCGGTATTCATGCAGCAGCGCCTGCGGGACGTAGGGTCGTGGCTCCAGATCAACGGAGAGTCGATCTACTCAACACGTCCATGGACAGGGCGACTCGAGCAGCAGAGCAATACGGGAGATACGACCGATCTACACTATACACGCAAGGGATCAGATCTCTTCGTCACTCTTCCCGAGTGGCCTGACGGGGAATTTGTGGTAACCGGCCTGGATAACACAAACGGAGTGTCGGTACAGCTGTTGGGATATGACGGGCCTATCGACTGGCGGTTTCGGGATGACGGGATCGTCATGATCCCGCCAAACATGTCGCCAGCGGACGTGCCCAGTCCCTATGCCTACGTGTTCAAAATCACCGGAGCACTGCGTTGACTCTTGCGAATCTGTTGTGGCGCGTTGACCGCGATACAAGGCACTGCAACACAAGGGGATAATTGGTGGCCGAGGCTTCACGGGGGACCTGTCAGCTCGAGTCGTGACTATTGCGCCTCAAAGCCCGTCTATGGCTGCATCCATCCAGGTAAGCCGATCGGAAATCCATTGTCGCAAATACTCATACTCTTCGTCGTAGGTTTGTCCGATATAGTAGTTCGGCCAAACATAGCTGCCCAAGACTTGCCAGCGATTGAAGTTCCTCGTCAGTGCTCCGGCCTCTTCAAGTTCTGTACGACCGGCAAGCATGAGGCTATCAATAAACGAGAAGGAAAAGGCCCCTTGCCTCAATGTGTCCCATCGTGTCTTTAACGCATTGACGAAGTTGGGGTCCTCCAGCAGTCGCTTCCACCAAAACGGAACCTGCCACAGATCTCCCGGGCAATAGTCGTTGAATCGATAGGCCCAGTCATTCGTCACCCAAGCACTGCAATAGTCAACATTTCCAAAGGCAATGTTAAAATCCCATATCGGGCCCATCTTGAGCTTTCCGCCTTTGTCCTTGTGCATGAACGTGCTCAGACGATAGGCGTCGGGGTTGTGTGCAAGCTCGTTCAGCAGGAAGAAATCGACGAAGCTCTCCATATCAACGAACCGTTTATACCCCGCTGTTGGATCGGCAAAATCGGCAGCCATCAAAGCGCCCTCGAAATCGTGAATGTACTGCTGTATATATGCTTTTTCGGCTGTGCCAATATCATCTGCGTCGGGATGGTCATAGAGAAAGTGGATCTTTCTCTCACCATCGGGATTTCCGTAGCTGTCATATTCCGATGGAAACGAGATCGCTTCTGTGTAGTTGGCTCCTCCCCCAACGCCATCCCCACAGGTCTTGTCGATCTTGAGGATGTACCCTCCGGTGATGTCATCCGCGTCTAGTCGGCTGATCGCCACTCGGTTCCGATCCCTCTTCACCTTCTCCATCAGTACATAGATGCCTTCGTAACGGCCATTCAAGAAGAGCTCACAGAGCGCCGTTCTGCTGGCGTAACGCCCTATCTCTCTTGAGAGCTCATAGATGAGGACGTTTCTCAACAGCGATTTGTCACTGTAAGGGCCGTACAGTATCCAATCCTCCTCCGCCGGAAAACCGGCCAAGGAAACATCTATGTCCTGCCCATTGCTATCCCATGTTTCAAAGCCATAGGATTTCTTGTCAAACATCTGAGAACTGCACCCTCTATACTCGATACCGATAACACCATCGTAGACAATGACGTCCTGAGCGGTCATTCGCACGGTTGCCATTATCTTTGGCTCATCAACGATGGTGTTGCCGTTGGTTTGAATGGCGACCTGCAGCAGGGGTATCGAGACGTCAGGATCACCGCTGCCAGGAGAGTCGGTTGGTCCGTCGATCGTGTCACCCTTACATGATGTAAAGACCAACAACAAGGCGGCAGGTAGGAGGCAGCGACTCACGTAGTCACGAAGAGGTATTGTCAAACGCTGTTGATCGGCGGGCATGATCGAGCGTCCTCCACGCCAGGGCCTGCGGGTAACCGCCCGTGAATCGGTCGAGCAGCTCGTCGGCGTGTCAAGGGGTCTCGGCATACCTTGCCTCGCGCGTTGTCGACACGAGTTGGTCCGCTTGAGACGTCGATGTTCGGTGTGAGCTTGCCTGACATTGCTCACTTTAGAATACGCTCCTCAGGTCGAGAGACACGATCCCCAGCGCCACGTAGAGGTCTACCCGCGCCTGCTCTACGCGGAGACGTTGACGGGCGAGGGTCTGGACTGCGTCGGCTCGGCGCCGAACGATATCGAAAGCCCAGTCCGGATCGACCGTTCCGTACTGCAAGGCGCCTGCCAGCAGTTCGTCCGAGCCAGCTAGCTGATCTGTGGCGCTTCGCTCGAGCTCCCGGAGCGCCGTCGAGGCCATCTCATACCGGTGCCATGCGTCGGTTACCTGCTGCCGGATGTCGCGCATCAGCAGCTCGGCCCGAGCCAGTTCTGCCTCGATGGTGAGCTTCTCAGCACGGATGCTAGCGCCGTTACGGTCGAAGAGCGGTATGTCGAGCCCGATCTGAAACTCGAACCATCTACGCCCGACTGTTTCTCCTGTCACGTCGCCCGGGCGTGAGTCGAATCGCACGGCGGGTCCGACGAAACTCAGCCACGGGATTGCCTCGGCGCGCTCCAGATGCAGCCTCGCCGTCGCCCGGCGGTGTCTCCAGCGCGTTTCCAGCAATTCTGGTCGATGGTTCCATGCCAGTGTCAGTAGGTCTCCGAAATCCAGATCGGACAATGTTTCAGTCGCTACACATCCCTGTACGGGAGTTGCGATGCCCGTCAGGTGCCTGAGGTCGTCCCGCGCCTGAGCCCGCATATGAATGATCTGCTGCAGGTCGGATTGCGCCTCGAGGAGCACGAACTGAGTTGTCCGCAGGTCTACGTCGGTGGCAGTGCCCGTCCTGACCTGACCCTGTACCAGGCCTACGACCCGGTTGAGACCGCTGACGAGCACGGTCCGGCTCTCCTCCATCTCGGTCAGATAGATTAGCTCCGCACAGGTGATTCGCGTTAGTTCGGCAACTTCTTGCTGGGCCCACTGTAGGTCGACCTGTTCCAGCCCTTCCTGCGCGCGCCGGCGGTCTCGCTCTGCGCCCAATGTCCACAGGCGCGGCACTCGCCAGCGCACGCCCACCTCGAAGCGCTCGAGGGGGTCCGTTGCCGTCCGTCGATTGAGTCGAAGCTCTGGATTGTCGAGAACCGAGCGCGATCGCGCTGCGACAATCGCTACTTGGCGTCGCTGAGCATCGACATCGCGGCTACGCTCGAGGGCACGTCGGACGGCCTCTTCTTCCGTCACCGTATCGCTCTCAACCAGCTTGAGAACTGTCTCCGGTAAGTCGATCGGTGCGAGGGAATCGGCCGGTCCAACGGAGTCAACCGGCCCAATGTAGGGCCGCCCCGGTGTTTCGATTGGAGCGTAGCTGTAGCACCCGACGCCGCTGGCTAGCTGCACGGCTAAGATGATCATGGGCGCGTGCTTGAGCGCCCGAGCTGTTCGCATGGTTACCCCCTACTCCGCCGGATCGCCGCTGTCCTCACGGGCGTCGATGATCACCTGCTCAACTCCCTCGACATCCGACATCTCGCGAAGCAACGGTTCCAACGTCCGATCTCGCCTCAGCACAATACGGTAGCGGTATGAGAGAGTCTCGCCGAAACGTAGCGAACGGGCCTCCAGCAGCGAGCGGCGGCGCACGTGACGGTCCAGCACCTGGAGCATCGCCCCCTCGGTGCCTTGGTAGGCAGCCAGATCGAATCGCAGGAGGTGACCCGGGCCTTGCGAGGTCAGCAGCACGAATGCCTGAAGCGCCAGCGCGGCGAGGCCCACCACCGCCGTACCAAGGGCAGCAACTTGAAAAGCGAACACGCCGGCGGCTATGCCTGCGGCAAGGGTGAAGAACACGAAAGTGATGTCTAGCGGACTTGCCAGCCGTGTGCGGAAACGAACAATCGCCAATGCCCCCACTAGTGAAAAGGCCCGGGCAATGTTGTTGCCGATAACCATCATCACCATGGCGCCAACCCCCGCCAGCAGGACCAGCGCTACCAACATCGCAGGTGAGGCGATGCGGTTGGGGATCGAGATGCGGTAGATCACCGCGATTGCGGCGCCACAGATCAGCGCTAGCATCAGCGCCTGGAGGATTTGGGCCAGGTCTAGGTTCAGTGCTTGCCCGAAGGCAAGTTCCAGGTCGATTTGGCTCACGAGCTCCATCCCATCTGCCGGATCGGCCTCGGCATGAGCCGGCGTTGCTCCTGTGGGCAACCCGCCCGCACCCCGCGGGCGACGCTGAGGCCGAACTTGGGCACGGGCAGCGCCCGTAGTCCCAACTCGCGGCAGATCTCGCGCATCCAGCCAGGTCGATCCTGGTTGTACTTGAGTTCCATCACTACCCAATCTTGCGGTATCAGCTCTACCTCGTCGGAGGCGTACAGGCTCCGACCGTCCGGCCGCACGGCTGCGGTGACCTCCCGGTCGATGGTCAGCCGGACCCTCCCGTGCCCGTCGCCGCGGCGGTCGACGTAAGCCTCGCGGAAGTATTGCACCGTGGACACAGGCACCCGTCCATCTTCGACGAGGTGTAGGAAGTGAACTGCGACGAAGTGGTCACCTCCGTTCACTGCGCGCGCGTGTTCGATCCAGGGGCGATCATGGGGATGGGCTGCCCAGGTGTCGGCGTCGCAGACTTGCACTCGTCGTTTGACCACCCACTCGTCGATCTTTCGCTTGATCTCGAGGAACACCGGCGCCCCGTCCCCGGATCGGCCGTAGGTCCGTACACGCAACCGATTGCGCAGCCGGCGCTCCGAGAGGCGCTCGTGGTAGTCCAGCAGATCCTCGGTGTCCAGGTAGATGGTGTGATTGTAGTAACCTACAAGACCGTCCTCGCGGGCAGTCGCGTGCGGATCCGGCACGACGCGGTCACCGACGATGTGTAGCACCTCAGCGCGAGCCGACAGAGGCAGGGCGTACTTGAACTCGTGCCGGCCGTAGTGCTGGTAGCCGCTCACATTCCCACCCCGACGATCTTGCGCCACAGCGAACGAATCAACCCGGGGCTGCCACCCTCAGCATCGATGACGACACTCCCGGTCATGCCGGTGCGCAGCAGGTGCTCGGGGTTGTCCACGCGGGCGCTGCCCCAGAAGATCTGCCGGCCATTGAGGTTGATCGCGTTCTCACCGAGGTCGACGATGTTGCCCTCGAAACGCTTTCCGGGACACGCCGGAGTGCGGAACAGGACTTTGTTGCCAACGTCGACTCGGTACCGCACTCCCTGAGGTATGGGGATCTGCAAGTAGACCGTATCCAGGTCGTAAACCCTCAAGAGATTGGTCGAACCACCCATCTCGAGGATCCCAGAGATCGGTGTGCGAATCACGTACGCTTCTGCCGTCGTTTCCAGCTCCGCAAGCTCGGCGTCGAGCACGGCGATCTGCGCGTCCAGCGCGTCCAGCACTCCGGGCCGGGCCGCCCCGCGGACCACTGCCAGCTGAGCCCTGGCCAGCTCGACGTCGAGCCGCAGCTCCTCGTCCCTCAGCTCTGCAAGCTCCATATCGGTATCGGAGGCGAGACTCTCCTGATGCAGGGCGCGGGTGCGCTCCAGGTTAACCAGCTCGCCGGCGCGCAGGGCCTCAGCAAGCTCAAGGCGCCGTTGGGCCTCGGCGACCTCCTCGGGACGCCCACCTGCACGCAGTAACGCCAGTTCGGCCGCCAGCACGTCTCGCTCCGCTCTCAGCTCATTCAGCTCCCGGACCAGCGCCGGACTCTGAATGACTGCCAACTGTTGCCCGGGGACCACCGCGGCGCCTGTGGCCAGGTCGGGGGCCAGCTCGAGTTCGACGAGATCACCGCGATCGAACTGTACGTGCCGGTGGAGAACCGGGGTCTGGTTCCGCGCCGGCAGGGCATGGAGGAGGTTCCAGGTGTACTCGCCCGGGTTGGGGGACATCAGCAGAAAGGTGCGGCCGGCTGCCACCACCGCCCGGTCCCGAACCCCACCCCAACGTGGCAGGACAAGCGAAATCAGAAGCAACGCCGCAACCGCGGCTCCTCCGATCGCTATTCTCCACCTTTCCGTATGTGCCAGCATTCGCATCATTCGGCCACCGTATCAGCCGTTGCTCGGCGCATCAAAGAACTCCCAAACATCGTTGCCGTAAACTGCCGGAAAGACAAGGATCGGTCTTCCAGCTCTTGCTTGACTCTTTCCTTTGCGATCGCCAGAACACGCAGCACATCGGCGTGCCTGGTGGATTGCGCATTGTTGTAGTCCATCAAAGGATGCGCAAAGCCATGGTCGCGAACCACATCATCTATTATGAATCGCACCGCATTCATTGCGCTATTATGGTGATTGTACTCACCCATCTTCTCAACTGATGCGTGCTTCAAAGCGCAGAAGAGACTCCACTTATTGCGTTCAATGTCGTCTCCGCATCTTCTATCATCCTGTTGGTGCCAATTGACCGAGTCTGCCAGTAGCCGCTCCGCCAGCTCCAACGCGGCTAAGTCAGTTGGGCGCGCTGGGGGAGTGTACCAAAAGTCAATAACGAACATCAGCTCATCATCTCGCACAACTGCGCTTTCCCACAAGAAGAAGCCCAACGTGGTCTTCATGTAGATGCCCTCAGCGTCTCTATGACGAACAACTTCGTATTCTATCTCGGTGCTTGCTCCATCCGGATATGTGAGGGTTCCAGTTACCTTCAGGTTTCGCACTGCCCGCGTCACATTCTCAATACTCAGAAGTCCCCCTTCTAGCTGCTCTTGGGAAATATCCATGGAGACGGTGAATCCACGGAGATGTTCGTTCGCCCCTTTGAACCTATCTTCGACCGAGCGCAACGTGAAAACAAGGTGATTCTCAGGCAGTGTGTCTTGGGAAATACCTTGTCCACGCAACCGATACACGCTGGGCCCGAGAACGAGAACTAACGACAGAACGAACAAGCCCAGCCTCATTTCTCTTCTCCTCTCGTTGGACGGAACCGTCAGATCGCCTCGATCGTTGAGGGAGGCTTCGGTGCCACGTTGTACGTGACGCTGACAATGCCTGGCACCTCGCGGATTATCTCGAGCGCGAGCTTCTCAATGATCTCGAACGAGAGCCGAGTTGGCGTAGCAGTTCGTGCATCCACGCTGTCCCAACAACGCACCTCGATCTGCTGACCGAAATCACGCTCGCCGTCCCGCATCCCGGTCACTCGGTCTTCGTGAAGGATCGCCAGATATTGGAATGCGCCTATCCCTGCCAGCAATCGCTCCACAACTGCGGTCGCCTTTCGGACAGTCTCTATCCGCTCGGTTGTTGCTTCCCCTATCACACGTGCCGACAGCGCCGGTCCTGGGAACGGAATGCGCCCGCTAATCTCGTCCGGGAGCCCGAGAGCCTTGCCCACCCTCCTGACGCCGTCCTTGCGAAGCTGAATGAGCGGCTCGATGATGTGGTAACCAAAGGCCTCCTGCGGATCAATCCCGAGCTGTGCAAAGACGTTGTGTTGCCGCTTGATCCCTGCCACTGTCTCATCGACATCAGTGAGGATGGTCCCCTGGAGAAGAGTCTTGGCTCCACTCTCCCTGACGATGCGTCCGAACACGTTTCGGTAGAAGGTCTGGGTGATGGCTTCTCGCTTGGCTTCCGGGTCCGTGACTCCGTCGAGCGCTGCAAAGAACTCTGCTCGCGCATCGACGATCTCCACCAGGACGCCGAGCTTCTGAAAAGCAGCGACAACCTGATCGGGCTCCTGCTCCCGCATGAGGCCGTTGTCGATGAAGACGGTCTTCAGCTGTTTTCCCAAGGCCCGGTGCCCGAGCAGCGTGACGGCGGACGAATCCACGCCTCCTGAGAGCGCGTTGATCGCTATCCCTTCACCTACAGCTGCGCGAATCTCGTCGACCTTCTCCTCGATGAACCGATCGGTGTTCAGCTCCTGCGCAGTGATCTCTTCAATCACGTTCTCATCTCCTTCAGGCGTTCCGGTTGATCGGCCAGAAGGGAATAACATGCAGCCCCGCCACGGCGACCGCGAGCCTGCAGGTCAGCTCGCTGGATTGTCACCGACATCGTCCCAACGCCCCCCGGACGCTCACGGACGTCGCCGGGCCGCTGGGCTCGGCCTTTTCGTTGCGGCTTAACCGACCAAGCCACATCTTAGTGTTAGGCGCCAACCGGAGGGAGCCATGACCGAGGAGAAGAAGAAACCGGAAGAAGATGGAGTGACCGAAGAGCAGCTGGAGGATGTGGCGGGCGGTTTTCTCGAACGGTTTCCCAACGTCCCGTTGAAGGGGCAGGAGTCGAAGAAGAAGAAGCCAGTCAACAGAGTCGAAGGCGAATCCACGATCAGCTCAATGGACCGCGAGGGCACGATCGAGTGAAGCTAGTAGAGGCTTAAGGATACTCCACCTTATCCGGTGAGCTGGAAGGCCTGACGAAACTCACAACAGAGTGAGTGAAGACAATCCAAGAAGGATGCAAATTCCGTAAGCGCCTAGCGCCTATTGATCCACGCCCTTGAAGTTCTCCGGCAACATGCCGGCCTTGAGTAGCTGAAGACCTCTGCCCGCCATTGTTCCCTCCATTATTGTCCAGAGCTCCAGCTAGCCTCTCCTTGCAGCCACCGCGAACTCCTCAGAATCCGGGCTGAAGGTTCCGCCTGCGACATCAGCATACAGGCCCTCAATTTCCAAACCGTTCTCCTCAAATTCTGCCCGGAGAGATTCGGGACTGAAATACTGGAGCCAGTTGAATACGGTCCGAGTCCGAGCCTTCTCGATTATCGTGTACTTGTCGAGGATGGCCTCTTCTTCCTCATACTTGAATGTGTTCAGAAAACCATAGTATGGGTCACGTGACCAAAAACCGTCCAGCTGCATGTACTCGTATGCCGCGACCTCTT
This sequence comes from Gemmatimonadota bacterium, assembly GCA_039589275.1. Lineage (GTDB taxonomy): Bacteria > Gemmatimonadota > Gemmatimonadetes > Gemmatimonadales > GWC2-71-9. The sequence goes on from JBDHHP010000112.1 coordinate 10,344, forward strand.
CTCTCCGATCGAAAGCGTTGAGCGAGTACACATCCAGCAGTACCGAGCCGCTGTGGTTCAGGAGCCGGTAAAACCTCGTCAGCATGTCTCGTCTTTGCGCAGGACTCAGAGCGCAAAAGTCACACATGATCATGGTGATCAGGTCGAATCTCTTGTCTGTATCGAATGCCAGGTAGTCCTGACACACGTAGTCGATGTTCAGACCCTTACGTGCTGCCATTTCTGTCGCATACCGTATCGATCTCTCAGAGAAGTCTATGCCTGTGACATCGGCGTTGTTCTCCGCCAACCGAGTTGTATACAATCCTGGTCCGCATCCAAAATCGGCAATGACCGTGTTCTCACCAACTCCAAAATGCGATACTATCCATCTCGAAGACCGGTCAATGAAAGCTCTATTTCGGGACGACATGTCCAGGGATTCGTTCAGGTGACACTCGAGCATCTTCTTCGATGTATGCTCATCCGTCCACAAGTCGCTTGCCGTGTAGTACTCGAACGGTTTTGGACGCGTGTTTATGTCTTCTAGTGTTTCAAACATTCAATGTCTCCGAGTGTTGCCGTAATGGATAGACTCGGCCTATTGGGTGCGAGCGAAGGCACATGGCCCTCGCCCACTCTTTGCTCAAACGCGAGCCCGAGCCCTATACTCGCATGCATCGGCGGCGTAAGCTCATTCAACTCTTCAGTCCGTAGCATACCATACCGCGCGAGCAGCTCCGCCCGACCGACAGTGAAACCGGCGGACGGCCCATAGTGGAAAGTGCCGCCGGGATCGCGATACCATCCGTCCTTCGCTTCAGGTAAGAGTATGTTCGATACCAATCGCTATGGGTCACATGGGTAATAACGGCCTTATCAAGACCGAACTGAGCGGCGAAGAACCACCCCGACCGATAGACGCCAAGGGCGCCGGTGAGGTCCGTGCCAAAGTTGTATCCGCGGTATATGGAGTTGTCTGTTCCGCGGGCGATGAGTGCCGTACTTCCTGTTAGGTAAAGCGAACGCCACCTGACGATCGAGGTCAGCACCTGGAGTCGGGCGCGGAAGTCTCGCGTGTCCATCTCTGCGGCTATGCCCACGCCGCCGGCCAGCTGAAGTCGGTGGCCAAAGAGTGAGGCTACCCGACCGTATCCCACCCACGCGACCGCAATCTGACCCTATCCCATCAATCATCACAACTCGGCTAAAGGCGCAGACCCACGGCTGCAACGAACTGCTCCCCGCCGCCCAGTTCGAATCTTCCTTCGAGAAATGGCTTCAACCTTCCCAGCTCGAAGACGATTCCTCCCAGCAGATTGAGCCCGCCGAGCGTTTCATCTCCCGACACATCCGATCCCATGATGCTGGCGGATGCTTTGGTGTACGCTATGTTGAGCCCGGCTCCCACGTACGGAGCCGTGGATTGGCCTGCTACATTGACCCTATACACGAGATTGGCGTTCACCTCCCAATACGTGATATCTGCTCCGATGTCATCAGAGGGGAAGAAATAGTCGAAGGAGCCAAAGGTCTCGAAGCCCCGCACGACTCCGCCGAGACCGACTATGGCTCTCGCTCCGACGCCGATGTCCGTATCGCCACCCCAGTTACCATGCACGCCCGCCGAAACCTGGCCGGCGGCCGCGACCGCGTTGCCGCCCAGTCCCAGGACTACCAGCGCCAGCACCCTGGATGACATGGGTAGACTCCGTACCATAGACTCCCCCTCATTCATGATCTGAGCCTTGCTATATATCATCGACTCGGGCCGGACGATCGGGAAGACCTGCGAGCAAAACCAATCTGGCATTGCGTTCGTAGGGCCCAGCATATGAACGACACGTTGAAGGCAGCTACGGCGGGCATTGCCCTCATTTCGTCGTTTGCGGCCTGTTCGCAGACGACTGAAGTAGCGACCACCTTTCTTGGGGATGTGGTCGCGAGGGACGGTGTGCCCTTCGATGTACAATCGATCCCGGCAGAGGTCCTCGACCGGCTCTCCCAGCACAAGCTGGTATTGGTCGGCGAGACGCATCTGATCTGGGAGCACCAAGAAATGATGTCCGAATTGGTTCGGG
>JBDHHP010000113.1:0-20885 GCA_039589275.1 Gemmatimonadota bacterium
AGGCCGCATCAGTAACGAAGCCGAAGATCCCGCCGCCATGCCTGATCACACGGTGGCCGCGTATGTCGCCCACCCCCAGGCCATACCCGTAGTCGATCGACTCGCCGTCATTGAGCACAAACGGAGTGGTCATGCGTTCGAGCGACTCGGCGCTCACCACCTCGCCGCCAAACAGGGCCTGGCTCCAGAGGTACAAGTCTTCCACCGTCATCATCAAAGAGCCGGCCGCATAGGGTTGGGTGAAACTCAGGTATCGCTGGTTGGCATACCCTTCGTCGGCGCCATCGTAGCCCGAAGCCCGGCGCGGGATGAGGCATTCGGCGCAGCCGTAGTAGGAGTGGTCCATGCCAAGCGGCTCGAAGATGCGCTCGCGTACGAAGTCCTCGTAGCGCATGCCGCTCGCCGCCTCGACGATCGCGCCAAGTAGGATGTAACCGGAGTTGTTGTACGCGTAGCGCTCGCCTGGGTCAAACTCCACCGGCAGATCATCGAAGACGTCGATCAATTCCTCCACGGAGAGATCTTCCCGAACCCGCGTCTCCATATAACCGGGGATGCCGGTGTAGCTAACGATGCCCGAGGTGTGAGTCAGGAGATGCTCGATCGTGATCCCGTCGCCGTACGACGGATAGTCGGGCAGGTGTCGCGTGATCGGGTCCGACACGGAGAGTTTCCCCTCTTCCGCCAGCATCATGATCGACGCGGACGTGAACTGCTTCGTGATGGAACCGATCTCGAACACCATATCGGGAGCCAGAGGGACACCCAACTCGATGTCTGCCATGCCCACCGCGTCGAGGAAGACGATCTGCCCGCCTGCCGCAACCAACGCCGCGGCGCCGGGTTTGTCTCCGGCGTACGCAGAGGTGAGAATCACCTTGTATTGACTCGCTGCTGTTGCCGGGCCCGCCTGGCCGTGCGTCCAAACGGGATTGGTCGACGCGAGAGCCGACGCGACCAAGGGCAGCGCGAGCAATCTCATCTTCCCACGCATATCGTCCTCACTTTGGTGCGGGGTGTCTGTGGTGCAGTCCAGCAAACGGTGAAGGCTGTAAGGTGGCACTCCCCGGCCGAACGAAGCAAGACACGACGCCTCACGAGGCATACTGGCACGTCGCAACCTGATACACGCGGGTGGACAGTCACGACACCGCACCGCATACTCGGCTTAGCGACGAGATCATCACATAGGACTCCCTCGCAGGGTCTCAGTTCCCGTATGCGTCTGCACGGTTGTTGGCTGTGCGCGGCAAGACAACAGCGCGGATCGCGCCAACGCTCTAGACAGCTACATCGATGCTGTCATGGAGCGATTCGAGATACCGGGGCTCACGCTCGCCGTGACACGCAGCGACCAGGTGCTCTACACCGGTGCCTTCGGCGTGCGCAGCCTCGATAGCGGCGAGCGGATGCAAGCAGAGTATCTGTTTCACATGGCATCAGTGTCCAAGCCGTTCGTGGCCACGACAGCCTAGGTGAAGCCTACATGGTGAACGGCGACCGCGAGCTGGCGATAGAGAACTACCGCAAGGCACTAGAGCTGGACCCGGATAACGACAACGCTAGGGAGATGTTGACGCAGCTCGGCGCTGCCTGAGATGGGGGCACGAGGGTCTCGGTCACGAGCAAGGCGAAGACAACCTGTAACTCGGGCGAATTGGCTTATCAGGAGATAGAACTCATGCGATACAACCATCGTTCTGCAGCTCTCTGCGCGCTGGCCGCTCTGTTGCTGTCCGCGCCTCTATTCGAAGCCGATGCGCAGGAAGCTCGTCGGCGTTGGGAGCGAATGTGCCAGATCCGCAAAGACAAGTTCGATCTAATCCTCCCGGAGGTCATGCGGGAGAACGGAATCAGCATGTGGATCACCACCGTGCGAGAAGGAGACTACGGCCCGCTTTATGAAGATCTGGGCCGAGGTTATCCGAGTAGTCTTGGATTCTACGTGTTCACCGACCGTGGCGGGGATCGCATCGAACGAGCTGCACTGGGTGTGGGCGGCTACATGCTGGAGGAGTGCGGCGCGTACGACGTGGTGCAGGGTTCATCCGACTTGGCCGCGTTTGTCTCTGAGCGCGATCCCGCCACGATAGGCGTAAACATGTCGAGTAGCATCGGTGCGGCGGACGGTCTGTCGCACACCAGTTATCAGCATCTAGTTGAGCAACTAGGTGATTCCTACGTTGCACGACTCGTATCTGCCGAGAAGCTAGTCTCCGATTTTCGGTCGCGACGCGTAACGACCGAGGTCACCGCGTTCGCCGAAGCTGGCGAGATATCGCGTGAGATCGCCGAGCGCGCGTTCTCGAATGAAGTCATCACTCCCGGCGTGACGGCGCTAGAGGACGTCGCGTGGTGGATCATGGATCAACTACTGGCCCGCGGTCTCGACACGTCGTTCGATATGCCGTCGATCTACATAACCGGTCCAACGGGGATCGAGGCAGTGTCAAACGAGCGCATCATCCAGCGTGGTGACCTGCTGATGATCGATTGGGGTGTGGGCTTTCTCAATCTGTATACCGACATGAAGCGGATCGCCTACGTGTTAAAGCCCGGTGAGACCGCAGTGCCGCCAGGCATTCAGCACGCGTTCGACCAAGGCCGACAGGTGCGTGAGGTGATTCGTCAGAACATCAAGCCTGGACGTACGGCGGCGCAGACCCTCGATCTGCTGAATCAACGGATCGCGGACGCAGGCTTCCATATCATGCAGGAATTCAACGTAACCTCGGACACGGATAAGACCGAAGTAATGATCGGATGTCACTCGGTCGGTAACACGGGCCACGGCATCGGTCCGTCGATTGCATGGTTCAACCCGCTGCGGCTGACGTTCGAGATCAAACCGACCAACATGTTCGTGATCGAGTTGTTCGCCTACACCGCTGCTCCGGAGTTCGGTGGAGCCAAGGTGCGCATCCCGCTAGAAGACGATGCAATCGTAACGGAAAGAGGAGTGGAGTGGCTCTATCCGATCAATGAGAGGATTCTGTTGATAAGATAAGGAGCCTCGGATCTTCAACTTGCGAACCCGTGTACCTCGCTGCAAACTAGGCCGTCGCCCTCCAGCCGCTGACATTGACAGTAATCGCCGGTGGCCTTCGTGGCACCGCCGCCAGACAGACGCCGTTTCAGGCGCCGCAGCAGACGCCGCAGGGTGACGTCGTTTCAGACGCCGCAGTAGACGCCCGCCAGACGACGAGCCCGCCGAAGCTCAGGGTCCCCGGCAGACAACCGACACCCCGTCCGGAGGCATGTATGAATCACCGCACTCTCCCAACATTGCTGCTGTTCCTGTGTGTGACCTTCGCGTCAGGCGCGCTGGTTGCGCAGGCTGACATTGCACGGGTTTACCAGTTCAAACCCAAGCAAGGGATGTCGGCCGGGTTCCAATCGGCATTTAGTCAACACGTGGAGTGGCGAAAACAGAACGGCGAAACGTGGAACTGGTCGACTTTCGAAGTGATCAATGGCGATGAGGTTGGCACTTTCATCGTGCGGTCCGGCAATCACACCTGGCCCGATTTCGACGCCTATGACGCCGGCTTCGGACCGCGAGGGTCGGAGAACTTCAGCGCCACGGTCTTACCGCTCGTTGACTGGTACACGAACAGCATCGCGTCGACGGACACCACGAACGTGAGGTGGCCGGAAGTCGATCCCGGTTTCTTGCTGTTCCAGACGGTCACCTATCACCTGAAACCCGATCACATGCAGCAGTTCTGGCAAGGTATTGGGAAGTTCCACCAGGCGATCGAGCAGACGGATTATCCGGTCAACTACGCATTCACGATTCCTGAGAACGGAGGCAAGGGACCCACGGTTACCTTGGTCCTGCCGTACAAGAGCTGGGCGGAATTCGCGGGACCTGACCAGCCGATGGATGCGATGATGGTGGAAGTCTATGGCGAGGAGGAGGCAATGGCGATTTTCACGGAGTTCGCCAGCTGCTACACTGCGGTCGAGAGCGCCGTGTTGCGCTTCCGCCCCGAATTGTCCGTCATTCTGGAGTCGGGTATGTAGGTCGATTGGATCGCGACATCACGAGACCGTGGACCACCAAGTCACGATTGGACACCACCACCCACGAACCACTTGCAGCCTTTCACGAAGTGGTCAAAAGAAGGAGAACGACAAGTGTCTGCGAGAATCCTCCAGGTCAACTTCAAGTTCAGCGTATCAAGGGCTGAGTACGAACAGGCAGCAGCATCTCTCGCCGGTGCGTTCGCTGATGTACCGGGTCTTCGCTGGAAGGTCTGGATACTGAACGAAGCGGACAACGAAGCCGGTGGCATCTACCTGTTCGATGACGATGCATCGTTGCAGGATTATCTAGCAGGGCCGCTGGCGGAACAGGTGAAAAGCCATCCGGCCTTCAGTGACATGAGTGCGAAGCTATTCGACGTCATGCCCGATGCAACGGCTATCACACGCGGCCCCGTATAGGTGCACCAATTCTCAAGGCAGTCCTGCCACGTTCAAAGGGAGCCGAGGAAGTATTCTCGACTCCCTTGGCGTTTTCGGCATCGATCGCAGCGATTTGTCTTGAAAGACCGCGATCACCTACCGCCCTACCGCCGTGCTGGACGTTCCCTGCGTTGAGGTCTACTTTCACTTTCTTCAGACAATCAATCCAGGGAGCCGATCTTGGCGAAACAACCACCGCGGCCGATGAAGGATCCGCTCGACGACGAGGTCAACGCGCTGTTGCAGCAGCTTCCCGGCGCCGAGCCGTCGCCAGGAAGCGATGCGGAAGATCCAACCGCTCCGGGAGCGGCTAATGTGGGAGCTGGCGCCGCGGGTCGTGCCGCACCGTCGCGCCGTGACCGCGTCTTAGTATGGACCCGTGCGGGTCTTGGCACGCTTCTCGGTGTGGCGGTCACGCAGTGGCCGTACCTGCATGAGTGTGGGTTCTCGTTGCTAGGCTTCTTAGCCGCTCTGCTGGTGATCGTAGTGGCCGGAGTGTGGGCGAGTTTCTGGGCCTGGAAGATGCGAATGGCCGCCGCGCATCTGCTCTCTGTCGTGGTCGCAGTCTGGGCCCTCGCGTTAGTGGCCAACCAAGTCCTGCCGCGAACGGGGTATGCCGGAGCACAGGCAACCTGGCGCTGTCGGGACACCGGCTCAGCACTGCCGCGAGATCGCGGCGGTTTCGTCGGGCGTCCGGACGGCACGCGACTCGGCTACCGGGACATCGGACCGGGTTCCGTGAGCCTGGTTGCTGCGGGAGCGATGGTACTGACCGACTTCCTGCGGCCACTGACACAACAGCAACGCGTGGTGCTGTACGACCCAAGGTATCGGGGTGTCTCGCAAGCGGTGAGTGACACCGCGGCTGTAGGGATCGAGGGTGAGGTAGACGACTTTGCAGCAGTGCGGCAGCACTTTGCCGCCGAGGACATTGCGGTGCTCGGTTGGTGGTATTCGGGCGCCACGGTCGCCCGATTCGCCGCGCTCAGGCCGGACATCGTGCGAAGAGTGGTTCTCATCGCACCGGTCCCACCGCGGCGCACCAGCTACCGCGTGGACCTGAGCCGGGGCATGGGCCAGGATACGCTGGGCCTGGAACTGTTGCGCATCATGCGGGCGCGCGGCGAAGATCGCACGAGCCCCACCGACTTCTGCCGTCGCTACTGGGAGATCGCCGTGCTCGCGCCGTGGATGGGCGATTCCGCCGCAGCGGGACGCAGTACCATGGATCCCTGCCGTTACCAGAACGAGCAACCGGAGCGCCGCGAAGCGAGCTTGGCTCGTCTACTAGACGCCTTTGGTGACTGGGACTGGACGAGCGATGTGGGCGACTTCGCGGGGCCCGTGCTGATCATACACGGTACGGCGGATCCGATTCCCATCGAAGGTGCGGCTGAGTGGATTCAGAGTTTCCCGAACGCGCGACTGCTGAGCGTCGAAGGAGCGGGCCACATGCCGTGGTTGGATCAGCCCGATGTCGTGTACGGCGCGATCGAGACATTTCTAGGAGGCACCTGGCCCGAGGGAGCGGTAGGGCGATGAGGCTCAGCGACTGCTAGACCAGCGCTAGAATCGACGGCACGCCCAAGACCGCCGCGGCCCAGCACGGTGATCCGACCAGCTAGGCCATACGTACGGCGCACACTTCTCGGTCAGGGACAGCTGCGGTGAAGACCAACACTGTCGAGCAGAGCGAAGAACCGCGGGTCCGAACGCACACTGTCGAGGAACGGATCCACTCCCAGATAGATGAGATCACTGACACGCTGCTCGTAGGCGTCCTGTAGCCACGAGAGCGCCTCGTCTGTATCACCCATGGACGCATAGATGAGCGCGGTGGCGTAGGGCGTGATGTAGCGATGTTTGGCCAGCTCGCTCAACTGACCGATGACCTTCAGAGCCTCATCCTTGTTGCCCGCCATTCCGAAGGCACGTCCGAGCGCAGCGATCTTCGATCGATCTCCAGACAGTTCGATCGCCCTCTGGAACATGGCAACGGCTTCCTCGTACATCGCCTTCTGTGAATACGCCGAGCCCATGGTCATGTAGGCGCGCGTGAAGCTGGGATCCATGTCCAGCACTTTCTGGTACTGCGCAATGGCCTCGTCGTACTGGCGGGCAAAGTAGAAGAGAACACCCAAGTCGGTGTTGATCGCCAGCGACACCGGATCCAACTCGAGGGCGCGCTCTAGCGAGCGGATCGCCTCAGACGACTGTCCCAGTGAGGCAAAGTAAAAGGCGTAGTAGTGGTGTGCCGTAGCATAGCTCGGATTCAGCTCCGTCGCGCGCTCGAATTCGCTGTTCGCCTCCGTCCACTGGAATTCGTGCATCTTGAGGTGCCCTAGAGACGTGTGAGCTTCGGCAATACAATCGTCTAGTTCCAGTGCCTTCTGCACGGCTCCATGCGCGCTCGAAAACGCCTGCTTCGGAGGGATGGCCGAGTGGCCCGCATCTCCGAGTCCGGCATATGCGTCGGCCAGGCCGGCGTACGCACGTGCGTAAGTCGGATCAATACGAATCGCCGTCTGGAACAGATCAATGGCCTTTCGGAACGCCTCCGGGTTCCCCCTGTTCCAGTAGTACCTGCCTCTCAGGTACAGATGATAGGCATCGAGGTTTTCCGTGTGTCGCTTCGTCACGGCCGTCTTCTCATCGGCAAGCAGCTCGATCTTCAGCGCATCGACAATAGACCCGGTTATCTCGTCCTGAATGGCGAAGACGTCGGCCATCACTCGGTCGTACTGTTTCGACCAGACTTGGTAGCCGTCTGCAGCGTCGACCAGCTCAGCCGTGATGCGCAACCGGTTACCCGCTCTCTGAACGCTGCCCTCGAGGACCGTCTTGACGTTGAGTGTTTGGCCGATCGCGCGCGCGTCGACTTGTGCTCCCTTGAAAGAGAACGCGGAGGTGCGTGCTGCCACCCGGAATCCCTTGATACTGGTCAGCGCGTTGATTAGGTCCTCGGACAGTCCGTCGCTGAAGTACTCGTTCTCCGGATCGGCGCTCATGTTGGCAAACGGGAGCACGGCAATGGACTTCTCGGGTGGCGGAGCACTCACAAGCGCCTCCGCAAACAGACGTACCGTTCGGTACCGATCGGCCGGCACCTTGGCCAACGCCCGCATGATCGCCCCGTCTACGGCATCGGGTACCGTCGAACGGACGGTCCTAAGTGGCGGCACGGGGTCCACCGCGTGGCGCGCCATGATGGCTTGCGGCGTCGGCCCTGTGAACGGCGGCACGCCAGCCAGCATTTCGTATACGACGCACGCCAGCGAGTAAAGGTCGCTGCGACCGTCGAGCTCGGTGTCACCAGCGGTCTGCTCTGGACTCATGTATGCCGGCGTGCCCAGTGCAAGCCCCGTCTCGGTCAACGTCTCGTCACCTGCCGCGGTGACGGCCCGTGCGATCCCGAAGTCACTCACTACCGCGTGACTAGCCTCGAATAGGATGTTCTCGGGCTTGATGTCGCGGTGAACGATGCCGAGTGAGTGCGCGTAGCTTACCGCGTCCGCCACGGCGCAGGTGATCTCCAGAGCTTCCTCGATTGGCAGCTGCCTCTCGCGGATCAACGTCTCGCGCAGTGATTCGCCCTCAACGTATGGCATGACATAGTAGAGAAAAGAGTCAACCTCTCCTGAGTCGAGCAGCGGCAGTATGTGAGGGTGGTTGAGGCTCGCCGTGATCTTGATTTCGCGGAGGAATCGGTCAGCACCGAGTGAGGCAGCGAGGTCAGGGCGAAGAACCTTGACGGCCACGGGGCGCCCGTGCTTGAGATCTCGGGCTAGATAGACCGTAGCCATCCCACCGCTGCCGAGTTCACGCTCGATCCGGTAGCGGTCGGCTAGGGCGGCTTTGAGACGCTCGAAGAGATCGGTCATCGATGCCGCTTTCCCGATTCCTGCGCTGGACTACCGCCTTCTCATGGTCCCGCTCGAAGCTACGGCTCAGTAGGTGGATCGGCCAGATGCGAGCACATCCGTACCTGGGAACCCGCCCTTGGATCAGACGGCCGTCGCTTGAGGATAGCGTCTATGATCGCGAAATGACGTCGGGTGTGGATATGCAATGACGAGTGCGAACCGCCTCTCAGAGAATCGCCGCTCCCACCACGGCAAAAGTGAGCCCAATGATCCCCAGCGAACCGTCGAACATCCTATCGACGGCCTCGAACATGACCAACAGGCCGGTCAGGCCGTCCGCGTTGAGTTCGCCCGTACCAGCGGGTTCCGCCGTCATTCCTTCCTCCGGACTTCCGACCATCCAGCCAACCACGTCACCAGCGACGAAGATCGAACCGTCGATGGTACGAGACGCCCCGTCGTAATCGGAGAAGAAACCGAATGTGAAGAACATGCCCTTGATGAAGACGTCGACACCGGTCTCCAGGTTCGGAGCCATCACGTTGCCGTCGGCGGACATGTGGGCGGAGATCTCGGCAACGATGTTGTCTAGCGTTACGTCTGCCTCGAGATCGAAGTCCCCGTCGGTGACCGTACCATGCAACTGACAGCTCGAGCATGGGTGTGTCAGAGATCACCACCGAGTAGTCGACATCGTTGGGGTCCTCGCCCGATTCAACCATGTCCAGGTAACCGACTTCCGTCAGCGGCGTCGTGGGCAGGCCCGTAGTTGCATCGACGTCATACATGATGAACCGCACGCCGTCGGCAGGTCCGGTCTGTCCCTCGTCTTGTGTGTACTGCAGCGGGCTCTGCTGCAGCATCCACACTGTGCCCTTCAACTCCTCACGAATGCTGGCGTGCCAAGGACCGGCGCCCGCTGGGCGAGCTACTTGAAGGCCTTGTACTACACTCAACAGGTTTGGTGAGCCTGTGAACGCGGCTGCGCCAACCAACGACGAGAGACCCTGCATGCTACTGACCGCAGTGTTCTCGCTGAAGTATTCGGTGCCGATATCGATTACAGACTGTGCCTGGGCAGCGTACTCACCGACTGGTACAGCGGTTCCGTACCAGTGTCATCTCCCTCACTTCCGCAGGCCATCGAGACTATAGGCAGCACGCCCGCGAGCGCCGCGTAGGAGGTTCGCACTCTATGTCGTTGCTTCACGATTCCTCCGGGGTGGTCAGGCTAATGGTCGGGCCCAGGGCGACAAACGAGCCCAACCTGGCCGTTGACGTAGCTGCTGTCGGAGGTGCCAGCAATAAACAGCCCCTAACTGCCTCGAGGTTGGCCGATGTGGTTGAGCGGTGTGGTGTTGCTGTGGCGTCCAAGCACCCACTCCAGCGTGTACATAGCAACTTCTAGCTCCCTGGATTGAGACCGTGAGTACTGGATCTGTCTTCTATTGTTGTGCTGCAGCTCGTATCTCAGATCTTCGACTTGCGTGCGTATCGCAGTCCAGCTCTTGTGTCTAGCCATTTGTCCCCCCGGTATCCTCAAGCAGTACGGACCATCCGTCTCCAGTATTGCACGAGAGCAAGCAGCCCGGCACTTCTGCAGTAGCATACACAAGATGCTATCCGCGTGGCCGACCGCGGTGGATGGCTCCCAAGGTCCAGTCGTCGAGCCGTCCCTTGCCCTCCATGATGTCGATCTCGCCGCACCTCGGCCACCCAACCTCGTCGATGCTACCGCCCAAGAGCCAAAACGTGCCAGTAGCTATTCTCTCGCCGAACCGCGCTGCCACTCCAGTCGGGGTAGCACATCGGCCTGCTTGTCGCACATCAGATCGATCAGGGCCACCGCCGCGCGATACGACACCGTTGTGGGATCCAGTAGCAGTGCCTGCAACAACGCGTTGCGCGACTTGTGCTCGTACGCCTCCACCAGCAACCGGTGGATGCTGATCTGGGTGTTGAGGAGCGCAACCGCGAGTTCGGGCAACGGCTGCATCCGTCTCGCGTGCAAGCCGTCCGCGTCCACCGTTACTGGTACCTCCACTACAGCATCGGAGGGAAGGTTGGGGATGGCACCTGAGTTGATGACGTTGGCCGCCGCGACCTCGTGCTGACAACCGCAGTAGAGCCCTTCGATGATCGGCACGGTGACTTCACCCGACGGCTCGAGCGGCGCGGCGGGATCCGCGCTGAGCCGCGGGTTGGTGTGCAGCCGGGGCAACGGCCCCTCCGGGAACAGTGGCACCTCGTGCGGCCGGTCGCTCAGGTTGTACACCCAGGTGGGGAGCTCGCCATCCTCCCACGGCCGGCCATCGCGCGGGTCGTGAAAGAACTGCATCTTGTCACTCGCTAGGTACTCCTCGGCCCACCGCAGGTACTCGCCGATGTGGTTGGCTCCGGGTGAGGGATACAGCCCAACTAGGCGAAACAGGATCCTCGAGAGCGCTAGTTCGTCCCACCTCGCCAACAAGTGTGCCTCCCGTTCCCTCTGCCGCAGCAGCGGGTAGAGGTCGGCGCCGGAAGCCCGGTCTCGCACCTCCTGGAACCAGGTGAAATGGTTGAGGCCGCAGGCATACGTCTCAAGCTCACGCGGTTCCCGCTCGAGGAACTCAGCGATCTGGGCAATGCCATGGAAGACGCCGTGACACAGTCCGACCACCTTGATGGACGAGAGCCGAGTCTGCGCCTCACAGAGTTTGGTGAGCGGGTTGGTGAAGTTGAGCAGCCACGCGTCGGGACAGCGACGCTCCATGGCACGCACGATATCCACTGACGGTCCCATGTTCCGCAAGGCGTGGAACAGCCCGCCAGGCCCGCCGTTCTCACCGTAGATCTGTTTGAATCCCAACTGGCGTGGCAGGTGGAAATCCTGGGCCCAGTAGTAGTAGCGATCCCGTTCGATGGCCGTCACGACCACCTGCGCTCCGTCAACGGCGCGATCTAGTTCGGTGGTGGCCCTCAAGGTCACCGGTTTCGCATGCCGCTTGGTGATTTCCCGGGCGTAGGATGCCGTGACCTCCAACTCCGCCTGCTTCACATCCATCAGCGTGACTGTCGGCTGATGCTCGCAGATCAGGTCGCTCAGGAGCAGGTCCCGCACGGTGGCTGGACCGAACTCGCGACTCCCCGCCCCGATGATCGTGATCTTCATCCGCTTCTTTCCTCTCCAGTATCCGTTGGCACTGCAGCCTCGCGATCGTCGGCAAGCAACCGCAAAGCCGCCCACGCCCCGCCAATCGACAACAGCAACGCCACGGTTCCGGAAACGGGCCGACCGGTCAACAGGTACCCGGCCCCCAGAAGGCTGCCGTACACGAACAGCAGCCCGAATCCCCATCCCAGCCATTGGCTGCGAGCGTCATGCTCCACGGTCACGTCCGGGCAGAGAGCGGCGATCGGGCCCCACCACCCGCCGGGCCGCACCCGTCGATAGAACGCCTGCAACCTGCTCTCCTCGTCGGGCGCGGTGCTGAGTGTCACGACGAGCCAGATCGCGGTACACGTCAGAAGTATGATTGTGGCCCGAATGAAGTCGAACTCGCCGCCGTAGAAGCGGCTCACTTGGGCTAGGCCGGAGTCGGAGACGAGCCCAATACGATGCAGTGCGCGGATCCAGATCGCGCCGTTTGCCAGCACGAAGGACCCCGCCATGGCACTGACTTCGGCCCAAGCGTTGACGCGCCACCAGTACCAGCGCAACAGCCAGACCAGAGCCACACCCGCAGTGAGTTCGATGATGTAGATCCACGCCCGCCGGATCGACTCCATCTGCCACGCCGTCAACGCGGCGACCACCACGAGCGCGATCAGTGCCAGGCGGGATGCCAGGACGTAGTGCCGTTCCGTGTCATTCCGGCGCACAAACCGGCGGTAGACGTCGTTGACCAGGTATGATGCTCCCCAGCAGAGATGCGTGTCCATCGTGCTCATGAACGCGGCGAGAAAGGTCGCCACCATCAAGCCGCGCAACCCCGCCGGCATCATCTCGACGATCATCATCGGGTAGGCAAGTTCCGGATCGGCGGCGAGTTCCGGGCCGGCCGTGGCCAGCGGAAGGACCAACAGCGATCCGAGGCCTACCACAACCCAGGGCCAGGTCATGAGCACAATTGCCGCAAAGCTGAACCACAACGAGGCAAGCAGTGACTGTCGTTCGTTCTTTGTGGCGAAGAGGCGCTGGGCCACGTACCCGTCGCCCTGGCCGCTCCGCGTCCAGAGCAGGAGTATCAGACAGAGGAAGGAGGCGAACTCCAGCGAACTCAAATGCGCCGGGTCTGGAACCAGATCGAGTGTTCCGACCGGAGCGTCGGGCAGCGCACGAACCTGGTCGGCCAACGCGGCCGGACCACCGAGGCGGACGAGAACGATCCCGGCCAAGGTCAGCGACCCCAGCATACCCGCCGTGAACTGGAGTAGGTCGGTCACCACCACGCCCCAGAGACCAGATGCGATGGTGTAGATCAGCGCGAGCCCGATACACACCACCAACGCCAGCCAGGGCGGCCACCCGAGTAACACGCGGGTGAACTTCACCATGGCCAACATGACCCAGCCCATCACGACTGCGTTTCGGATTACGCCATTGAAGATGGCCGAGAAGCCACGCAGCACGGTGGCGGGCCGACCCGAATAGCGCAGCTCAACGAACTCCGCGTCGGTCAGTATCGCCGCCCGCCGCCACAGCTTGGCGTAGAAGAAAACCAGAAACAGAAAACCGGCGGCTTCGTACCACCAGATCCAGTTCCCGAACACCCCTTGCGTGCGCACCAGTGCCGCGGTGGCGAGGGGCGCGTCGGTCGCAAAGAACGTGGCGGCGATCGAAGTCCCGGCCAACCACCACGGCAGCGAGCGCCCGGCCACGAAGTACTCTTCGACGCTCTGTCCCGCGCGCCGCGTGAACCAGAAGCCGAGCACGAGTGTCACGGCTCCGTACACGGCAACGACCACCCAATCGATCGAGCCGAGTTGCATATGTCAGTGGAGGCCGGGGCGAATCTCGGTCATGGTGCGGGAATCTAGGCTTCGGGCACTGAATTGCGAGCGAACGACGTAGCGTGACTTGTTACGTGGTTACGTCGCCACCGCGATCCCGCTTGCGCAGCCTCCCCCACCTGGCACCGCAGGCGGTACACCGGATGCGCAACTTCGTCGCCGTCGTCGCCCATCAGGACCGCGACGTCTTCCTGAACGCGGTCCACCACGTAGTACTTGTCAGCGCGCATGCGTCCTCTGCTTAAGGCGTACTTCCGAGATCCTTCGCCACCACGAACTGCTGCCCCCGCGCCGTCGGGCACTTGACCTCGGCGCTCACACCCTCCGCCGCAACATCCGCAACGAAACTCTCACACATCTCACGATCGCGGAAGTGCATCGGGAACAGCACCGGCACATCAAACTCGCGAGCGAGGTGAACGGACCGGGCCAAGTGCGGCCATCTGTGGCCCGGAAGCCCAGCCACGAACGCCACGTCGATTCGGTCGCTGATCGTCTTCAGATAGGCGTGATCGTCCACGTGGTCGGCCATGTAATCGCCGTTGTGATACACAATCCAGTCGCCGTAACGGACCAAGTATGCCACCTCGGGAATGCTGTTGTGGTGGGAATCGATCGTGTAGACCTGTATGTCACCCAACTCGGCTGTTGCCCGCAGCCCTCCCATGGTGTAACAGTCGGCGTCAGATCCGGTGAAACGTTCACAGTGCGACTCCGGCTGTTCGTCCCAACCGATGAAGTAGGTGAGGCTCTCTATCTCACCCTGCCACTCGAAGATGACGGGGTCATAATGGTCACCGTGGGCGTGTGTCACGAAGACGAACACATCGAGATCGCTGATCTCCTCGGGATCGATCAGTCCGTTCGCGAGATTGCGCGGAGTCGCGGCACTCACGTCTTCCATCCCGAGCGATTCCTGGTAATCGAAGACCAGCAGCGCACCTGGTCACCAGCTTGCCCGGCAACTGCTTGCGCACTCGTGGTCGTCGACAGCAACCCGGCGATCAGAACGCAGGTCAGAACCTCTCTCATATTCCTCATACTGCTCGTCCTCTTCCGCTCCGTTTCAACCCAGGGAAGGCAAGCTTCGACCCGGTCCGACACGTCGGCCATGGGGACGCTCCCGATTGACGACAGGTCTAAGCTACGACCTGCGGCTGTTGACGGCCAGACTGGCCCATTGGTGCGTAGCCGCACTGGCAGGACCTCCGCAGATATTGAAGTGCATCACAGAACAGAGCCAAGAGTGAATCGGTAGAGCCTCCAACGTATCGCGGCGCTCGGGCACTGCCTTGCGGACCCGAGTTACTCGCTGCAAGCTATCCTGTCGCCCTCCCGCCACTGAATTGACAGTAAACGCCGGTGGCCCTCGTGGCCCGCCGCGTTCGGGTGCATCAGTCCAATAATCGCCACCGATTACATGGTACTACTATGAACGACACAATAGGCATAGGACTCATCGGGTCGCAGTTCATTTCCACAATCCACGCGGAGGCCCTGCAATCAGTTCCAGATGCAGAGATCCTGGCGGTCATGTCACCAACTCGCGGACACGCAAGGGACTTCGCAGAGAGATACAACATACCCAACCACTTCACTGCCCTCGACAAGATGTTGGCGTTGGACGACATCGACATGGTCGTCATAGGTGCACCCAACTTCCTTCATTGTGACATCACGCTCGACGCAGCCAACGCCGGCAAGCATATAGTGGTGGAGAAACCTCTGTGCATGAACCTGGTCGAGGCGGACCGCATGATCGATGCATGCAATGCGGCAAACGTCAAACTGATGTATGCCGAGGAACTGTGCTTCACTCCGAAATACGTACGATTGAAGGGGCTGCTGGATGAAGGTGCCCTAGGCAAGCCCGTATTGTTGAAACAGTCCGAAAAGCACGATGGGCCACATGCAGATCATTTCTGGGACGTGGAGCGGTCCGGTGGAGGGGTGACCATGGACATGGGATGCCACGCCGTTGCGTTCTTCCGTTGGCTGAACGGTAGAAACTCCATCAAATCAGTATATGCACAGATGAGCACGAGCGTCCATTCAGCGAAGACCAAGGGTGACGACAATTCGATCATCATTCTGGAATTCGAGAATGGCGTGATCGCGGTGGCCGAGGAGAGTTGGACAAAACTGGGAGGCATGGACGACCGGGCCGAAGTCCATGGCTCAGAAGGTGTCGCTTACGCCGATTTGCTGCAGGGCAATTCGATTCAGACCTACAGCACCAAAGGGGTTGGCTACGCTGTCGAGAAAGCCGGCATCACAGCTGGCTGGAGCTTCACCATGTACGAGGAGATTTGGAATTACGGGTTTCCTCAAGAATTCGAGCATTTCGTAGACTGCGTCAAGCATGACAAAGAGCCACTCATGACGGGTGAAGACGGAAGAGCGGTGCTCGAGGCGATATTCGCGGCTTATGCATCGGCAGGCACGGGAAAGAAGGTGATGTTACCCTTTGAGACCGCTGTCGACAGACCGTACAAACTGTGGAAGAAGTGATCGTTACGGCGGGCCGGGTTCTAGAATGAAAATCGTCTACTGTAGAGACTACGAAAGCCTCAGCGTCCAGGCAGCCGCCCGCGTCATCAACGAAACGGAGAAGCGAAAGAACCTGCTGTTGTGTGCTGCGACCGGCAACTCGCCGATCGGATTATACAATGAGTTAGTGAGAAGGTCAGAAGTTGATAGAGAGTTCTTCGGTGAACTCAGGATAATAAAGCTGGATGAGTGGGCCGCTATTCCCGAGAATGACCCCGGATCATCTGAGTGTTACCTGAGAAAGCGGCTGTTGGATCCCCTGGGAATACCGCCGGAACGGTATATATCATTCGCCTCGAATGCGGCAGAACCTGCCGATGAATGCGATAGAAT
This sequence comes from Gemmatimonadota bacterium, assembly GCA_039589275.1. Classification (GTDB taxonomy): domain Bacteria; phylum Gemmatimonadota; class Gemmatimonadetes; order Gemmatimonadales; family GWC2-71-9. The sequence continues at coordinate 16,209 of JBDHHP010000113.1, forward strand.
TCGGTCGGAGTTAGCTCAACGCGGGCCAATTGACGTGTGCATACTGGGACTCGGCATCAATGGCCATGTCGGCTTCAATGAGCCAGGGTCACTTCTGATACCCCATTGTCACGTCGAGCGTTTGTCGGAGGAATCACGCCGGCATGCCATGGTTCGGGCAACGAATAGTAAACCGCAGTTCGGGCTGACTCTCGGAATGCAGGAGATATTGGCTTCTAGAAGGATTGTTCTGTTAGTGGCAGGTGAAGGTAAGAGTCGTGTAACTGCCGGACTATTGTCGGAAGAGGTGTCGACGACAATACCGGCGTCACTTCTCTGGTTACACGACAATGTCGATTGTCTAATCGATCAGACTGTATTGGCCAAGCAGAACAACCGACCGCTGGCATAGACGAGCAGCGTCATCACCGGACTTCCCGATGACGACGCACATGGAATCAGTTCTTCCCCGCTAGCTCTTGACGCTCTGCGAAGCCTCGCCCCAGCGAACAGGGGCCTGCTGGAAATACGACTCGTTTGCCATATGACACGCGATCGCCGCGTGGTTGCCGAAGACTGCATCCTGCACGACTGGTTCGCGTGTCTTCACGGCCTCAAAGAAGCCCCATACATGCGCCGTGTCGTCGTCCCAGTGCTGTCCGTGATACGTGGTTGAAGCTTCGACGGGCTCACTGCCCGGCTCAGGGTCGTGCTCGGAATGCCACATCTCAAAGTACTCTTCACGCATCTTCGTCGGAAAGCCGTATGCGTAATAGCTCGGCGATCGGTCCTCTCCCACCTGCGGCAAATGGGCGAGCGTTTGGCTGCTCGTCTCCAGTATTCCTTGCGGCCCCATGAAGCGGGCGACCTCCGATGTTTCGGTACCGAGGCCGAGACGAACGAAAACGGGCACACCGTGATAATCGAACAGCACCGCGTGCAGGTCGGGCATGTTGCGGCCGTCCTTCCAGCGAACGATGCCGCCCAGCGACTGCGCCGACCGCGGAGGCTCATTCCAGCCCAGCGTGTAGAGCATGCCGGATATGAGATGCACCATGAGGTCACCCGCGACTCCCGTCCCGTATTCCTTCCAGCATCGCCAGCGCGCAAAGTGGAGCGGATTGAAGGGGATTTCCGGAGCGGAACCGAGCCAGGCCTCCCAATCCAATGTTTGCGGTGAGAGGTCGGGAGGAGGCGGATACTGCCAAGCTCCCGTGGGCGTATTGCGGCCGAGCGACAGTTCGACCATCGACACCTCGCCGATTGCACCGTCACGGTACAGCTCATTGGCCTTAGCACACAGAGCGGAACTGACGCGCTGTGAACCAACCTGCACGAACCGATCGTACCTTCTTGCGGCCGCGACCATTTCCATACCGTCAGACACGGTATGCGACATCGGCTTTTCACAGTACACGTCCTTGCCCGCGCTCAAGGCATCCACGACGATCTGACGGTGATGGTGGTCGGGCACCGCAACGATGACGCAGTCGATGTCCCGGCGGTCGAGCAGGTCCTGATAGCGGCGGGTTATCGGAAGGCTCGGGTCTCCGGCGGTCTCCTGGGCGAGCGTATGTCTGCCGTCATACAGATCTGCCGCCGCGACACACTCGTGTCCGACCGCCAGCGCGGTCGCAAGCAGACCGGACCCCTGCATGCCGACGCCAATGATGCCGAACCGGACGCGATCACTCGCCTGAACACGGAGGCTGAGCGCCTCGGCCGGTCGTGAATCGAGAAGCACCGACTCGGCCGCGAAGGCTCCCCCCGCAGCCGCGATACCGGTTTGCAGAAAATCCCGGCGTGAAAACCGATCTCTCATGGCAAGAACCTCGATCTTGGGTGATCGTCATTCTCCTGGGAGCAGACACTCGTCATCGCCAACCCCCTGGTGAGCTCATCCTCGGTCGCCCAGGGCTCCCTTGAGGCGATCCAGCAGTTTCATCGTCGGCACCCCCAGGGCGTGCCGAGTTCAACTGCGATGATAGGGCGGGAGACAAGCGGCGTCCATAGTGGACTGAACGTCACTGCGATCAGGGACCTCGCCGTACTCGGGCCGGGTCGGGGGCTCGGGCTGGTCCATCGGGCCCTCCGTCCGATCTGGGGGTATCGCGAACGCCCTTCCTGGCACGCTGTCAGTCTGGGCTGCATGTTATGCAGCAGAGCTTCCACAGTCCATTCAACCGGGGTCGTCCCATGATCGCCAAGCTGCTTCGCCTGTTCCTCCTAACGGCCCTCGTCGTGCCGAGTTGGGCTCTCGGCCAGTCTGGCGGCACAATCCGCAGCTCACTCCAGACGGTGGAGATCCCGTCCGGACGCATCAAAACGGTCTACAGCGACGACCGGCACTTCGAGGCCCCAAACTGGTCACCTGACGGGCGGTTCTTTGTGGTGAACAGCGCAGGTCGCCTCTACAGTCTGCCTGCCGACGGCGACCAGCGCCTCGACGAGATTCCGACGGGCTTCGCTACCCGAGCAAACAACGATCACGGCATCTCGCCTGATGGCAGGAGCCTGGTCCTGAGTCATCACGCCGAGGAGCACATCACAGACCCGGATCAGGCCTGGCTCGCGTCAAGCATCTACGTCCTCCCGATCGAAGGCAGTCCGACACCGGTGAAGATCACGGCGAAGGCTCCCAGCTTCTGGCATGGATGGTCTCCCGACGGAGGGACGCTGCTTTACACTGCGCTTCGAGACGGAGAGTGGGACATCTATGCAATCCCGGTGAGCGGTGGAGAGGAGCAGCGCCTTACCACGTGCCCCGGTCTCGACGACGGTCCCGACTACGCACCCGACGGAGAGTTCATCTACTACAACTCATTTTGTAGCGGCACCATGGAGATCTGGCGCATGCGCTCGGATGGCAGTGGAGCCGAGCAGCTCACCAGTGACATGCACTCCAACTGGTTTCCGCACCCGTCGCCCGATGGGCGCTGGGTGGTGTTCCTCGCCTATCTCGAAGACCAAGGTGAGGCGCATCCGTTCGGCAAGCAGGTCAGGCTTCGTTTGATGGACGTGCATGACGGTTCGGTACGCGATCTGACGCACCCGTTCTTTGGAGGTCAGGGCACCATCAATGTCCCATCATGGTCGCCCGATAGCCGCCACGTGGCCTTCGTGGCGTACGAGCGCCGGTAGGGAGAACAGTACTGCCAGTATCACTCGTGACGAGCCGGCGGCCTTCCATTAGGGCGCTGGCAGAGCGCCTGGCACGAGACATCACACTACAGAGAGGAGGGTAAGCCAATTCGCAGAAGCTACTATGTCGTCGGCCTAATTTTCCTGACCTTTTTTGTTATCTCATTTCTAACAAACATCATCGGCCCTCTCGTCCCCGAGATTATCGATGATTTCGATTTGAGCCTCACTCTTGTGGCCGTGCTACCGTTTGCGTTCTTCATCGCATATGGTGTCATGTCCATTCCCGCCGGACTGCTGATCGAGAAATTCCAGGAAAAACCCGTCATGGTTGCCGCCTTCGTCGTGGCCTTTGTGGGCTCATCCACGTTGGCGTTGTTTCCGAACTACCTGACCGCGATCTGCTCGCTGTTCTTGATCGGGTCAGGCATGGCCATGCTTCAGGTGGCAATCAACCCCCTGTTACGCGAGGCCGGAGGTGAGGAGCACTACGCGTTCAATATGCAGGTGGCCCAGTTGATCTTCGGTGCCGCTTCCTTCCTCAGTCCGCTCGTATACTCATACCTGGTGCTCAGTCTCCAGCGAGAGTCAGGCGAGTCGAACCTGCTTATCAGCACGTTGTCGAAGGTCGTGCCCGAGAGCATTCCATGGATATCGCTCTATTGGCTTTTTGCCGTGATCGCTCTTCTCATGATCGGCATCGTGGCCGCTTCAAAGATCCCCGAGGTGGAACGAACGGCCGAGGAGCAGGTGGGAGCCTTCGAGACGCACCTTGGATTGATCAAGAAACCGATTGTGATCTTGTTCTTCCTCGGAATCTTCGCGTATGTGGGGCTCGAGCAGGGCGTTGCCAACTGGATCTCTGAATTCCTCAACACCTACCACGGCTACGACCCGCAAACAACCGGCGCGCAAACGGTATCCCGGTTCTGGGGCCTCATGACCGTTGGCGGGATCGTAGGGGTCGTGCTGCTGAAATTGCTTGATAGCAGGATCGTGCTGGTGCTGTTCACAAGTGCGGCGATCCTGAGCTTGACCGCAGCTCTATTCATGTCCGGACCCGTGGCTATCATCGCGTTTCTCGCGGTCGGCTTCTTCGCCTCGGTCATGTACCCGGTGATCTTCTCACTCGCGCTCAATTCGGTCGCCGAGCATCATGGCAGTTTCTCAGGGATACTGGTAACCGCAATCATCGGGGGCGCCGTTGTGCCGCTGATTGTCGGCGGACTCGGAGATCTCTTTGGATTGCGGAACGGCATGCTATTCCTCTACGTGACTCTGGGATACATCCTCAGTATCGGTTTCTGGGCAAAGCCTCTGATCAAGAATGTCACCATCCAATTGGGGAAGAAGGAAGCTGTATGACCGGGGATCCAGGATCAGTCACCTGCAAGCTGGAGTAGAATGGCAGAGAACAAGATCATCGGGGTTGATGTAGGGGGTACCAATGCTCGGGCTGGAGTGGTGCGCAATCAGCAGCTCGGTGAGGTGTCGTCCATAGCGATCAATCCGAAGGGCTCGGCCGATGAAGTCCTGGACCAGGTCTGCGGGCTCATC
>JBDHHP010000114.1:0-12282 GCA_039589275.1 Gemmatimonadota bacterium
GGGCTGGGCGAGGCGATGGGCCCCGAAATGCGCGAACAGATGGAGGAGTTCCAGAAACAGATGAAGGATATGCCAGCGGCCCAACGCGAGTTGATCGAGGCCCAGATGGCGCAATTGGGGAACATGATGGGTGAGGAAGGTGACATGCGGGCCGAGATTCGCGTGATCGAAGTCAAGGTGAACACCGGACCAGGCGGTGACTGAGCGGCCGCGAACGCTGACCGCGCTGTGCATTATTGGATGGTCGGCGATCGCGCTAGCGGTTGGCAGTGTAATCCTGCGCAGTGACCTGCTCGCGGCACTGCCCGAAGCAGAAGCGGTGGGAGGGACCATTGCGCTCGCCGGTTCGGCGGTTGCGCTGTTGGGCTACTGGCGGATGCGGCGTTGGGGGTTGTGGCTAATACTAGCCGTCGCATGTGCCAGAGTAATCGCCGGCTGGTTGGATCTGTTCCCGCTGCGCCTGACGGACTTGGTGTGGCCCGCCATTATCGTCGTGGTCGGTCTCTATTACTACCGTAGGTTCAGCTGAGCCTTCTGGCTCCGTACGTAAGGGCAGCCCCGCGGGTTATGACCTGTCCGCGGGGCTTCTGGTTTCGAGGCCGGATCGAGCGGTACGTTCGGGCTCCATTGCACAACGATCCACATGACCGTCTTTTCTGTTGCGCGCGTGATCGTTGAGGTGCACATTAGCGGCAGCCAAGACACCAAAGCTGAGCTGTCGACGCGAACGCCTGGGTAGAGCACTCTGGGAGGTACGACGATGCGTCCGTTCACACTGGGCGGCACGACCCTGATTCAAGGTTTTCTCACGCTGTTCCTGCTGGTCGTGCTGGTGGACGTGGCATCGCCTACGTTCCGCCTGGCTGGATTCCCCGACTGGACCGGTATCCAGTTGGCAGTGGCGGCCGCCATGGCATTGGCCACCTCCGCCGGGCTCGGCGTCGTGATGCACACTATATCGAGGGCCATATTCCATCCCGTCAAACAGATCTGGGCGCTCACTGTTCTCTCGAGTGAAACAGTCAGACGCCGACTTGCCGCGTTGGGCTCCGTCGAAACGTTCCCCGGCGGGCCCGCGTATGCCGATGTCCTCGATGAGGATGATCCCCAGCGCGTGCGGAAGGCCAGTGCGTTCATGCACATCATCGAGTACCACTTGATGGTCCGCACGCCCGACGTCTACCGCACGATACAGGTCTATCGGGATCAATACCGGTTGGCGCGTGCCTTCATTCTACCGGCGGCTGCGCTCGCCCTCATCCTCCCGTTTTGGGATCCCGTGCGGGCACTGGACGGTGCGGGGTCGATCGGTCCCTTCCCGATCATCCGTTCGCAGCTCTTTCTCTTGAGTGCGCTGGCGTCGGCCGTGAGCTTTCAGGCGTTTCGCGAGCGGTCGTACCGTTACTCGGCGGCCAAGCTCCTGGCCTTCGTTACCATCCAGAAGGAACGCGGCAAAAGCTAGCCACGGCCACAGGCGGCCGAGCGCGGTAAGCGCTCACCAACACGCCACCTGTCCGCTCGAAGGAATCGCTGCATTGGGTGAGGTGGCCGTGCCGACGTAGACCCCACAGGCGGTCAGACCGATGAAGCCCGCGTGTACGGCAGTCGCCGACCATCCGGACACGGTCACGTCCGCCACGGTCACTGTGATCCCGCTGCTGGGAGTGTAGCGGCTTCCAGTGATGAGATCCGCAAAGCTGGCATACGTTTCGTTCTCCACGAAGTACGATTCCTGCGCAGTGATGAGGATTCGCAGATCACTCTCCGCCTTTGCAACGAACCCCTTGGATTTCACCTTCTGGTACTTCGGTATGGCAATGGTCGCGAGAATCCCGATGACGAGAATCACGACGAGCAGCTCTATCAACGTGAAACCTCGCGTGACGTTCATATTGACACCGCTTGGAGAGTTGTGAGGATTGGTGATCGCTGCCTACCTGATGATGCCCTACGAGAATGGTCTTGGCCAGGGTGCCTAGCCAAGCACAAGACGGAACCGCGAGGCGCGCCCGCGTGGTTTTGGCTGCCGGGCACGCGCTTTCGGTTAAGCACTAGCCGAGCTTATACTCAAAGTGGTACCGGTTATCAGATCGAGGAGAGATATGCCGGTCACCGCAAAGTTCTCTGAGAAGTTCTACGCTCGGCTCGGGCATGATGTAGCCGATGAGCTGGTCGACTGGTTCAACAAGGTGGACGCCACGTACCACGCAAACCTGAGAGAACTCAACGAGCTGAACTTCGCGCGCTTCGACGCCAAGCTGGAGCAGCGAATCGCGGAGTTGCGATCCGAGCTGGCTCGGCTCGAGGCCCGGCTCATTCGTTGGATGTTCCTCTTCTGGGTTGGTACGGTGGGGACCATGATCGCGTTGACGTGGTTCTCGTCGTAGACCTCGGGCCCACATAGTAGGAGAGCCCCGCAAGCTGAGGAGCATACTGCGGGGCTCTTTGTATCAAGGCCGGATTGAGCTGGACCGGATTAGCCTATCGCTCCCGTGCCAACACTTCCCTGAGGTTCTCCATCACCCAGATCTCGTTCTCCTGCGTGTAGGTAGTCACTGCGATCCGCCGACCGTCGGGACTCAGCTCGAACCAGCTGCCATACTTGCCCTCGCTAGCCGTCCAGAGGTACTCCGGCTGGCCACCCTTTGCAGCCACGCGCCAAACGAGGGTACGCCACGCGTCGCCATGCATCATTTCGGCGTACACCACGTACCTGCCGTCGGGTGTCCACTGCACGCTTCCCGGCTCACCATTCACGGAGTCGCCATGCGCGACGATTTGTCGCGCGACGCCGTTCTCGATGTCCAGGATTCTGAGCCCACCCCTAGCAATGGCACTAACGGAATCGTCGAAGGCGAGAACGAGCTGCCGACCGTCGGGCGAGACTTCCAAGGGGCGGTCGATCATGAGTGAGTCCCGGTACAGCTCCAGTGCCTCGCCTGATGCGAGATCGCGCCGCATGATGCGCGCGCGTGGCACGCTGTCACTACTGACGAGCGAATAGACTATCGCCTCGCCATCCGGTGCCCATTCTGCCCATGCCCGCTGACGTTCCCCGAGAGGCAGTAACGGAGTGATACCCCCGCTGGTCACGTCGACCGCGTATATCCCAACGCGATTCAGCGGATCCGCTTGTGTCTTATCACTACCGAGTACGAGAATCCTCCGTCCGTCGGGCGACCAATCTCCCACGAGACGAACGCGTACGTGTGGTACCAACTCTCGTTGCTCACCGGTTGCAAGATGGCGGATGTTGAGCCTGCCCGACTTTCCCTCCGTGAGTGCCGATTCGGTGACGAACGCGAGGAACTCGCCGTCCGGTGACCAATGGGGGTGACGATTCGAACCGAGTAGAGGCTTGGCCGCATCGAGAGCCGCTGCCCCAGTGGCCGGATCGAATGAAGCGATAGTCATTGTGAACCACCGGGTGAACACACTGTAGAACAACGACCCGTCATCACTGAATCCCACGGGGTCGACCTCACCCATGTCACGTTGGAGCTTGCGAGGCGGTTCTACGATCATGCCGTCCCCTACCCGGGCAGCCCACAAATCCCACGTGCCGTCACGATCGCTGAGAAACACGATGTCCTCGGTTCCCGGTACCCAGCCCAAGAGATGATCGTCGGCCGGGTGTTGGATGAGAGCAACCTCGTCGCCTCCGTCGATCGGCAGGAGCCAGATATCTGCGTTGCCATCGTTCTCTGCGACCGGGCCCTGGTACACGAGGTACCGGTCGTCGGGGGAGATCCACGATCGGAGTGCGTGCCGGGTGCTGGGGACTTCCCTCACGACTCGAACGGCGCCGTCGGCCACCGACACTAGCACTACTTTGTGTGTCCCGTCCGGGTTGTCCTCTGACCAGCAGTCCCACCGGGCGGCGATCTGCCTGCCGTCTGACGTCCACTGGTGCGGCTGGATCCAGCAGCCTTTCTGTTCGAGAAGTTCGCGGAGATTTGCGCCGTCCATTCCTACTACGCGCAGGCTACCACCTTGATCCTGCTGGGAGTAACCGTGAGCCACCCACTGGCCGTCTTGTGATACTCTGCCATCGTACGCCACGGCCCAGGTGGGCGCGTGTCTCGAGTCCCGCGTGAGGTAGCGGTTTTTGCCCGTGGCGATATCCCGGACTGCCAGGTTCATCGTCCCGAGAAAGTCATTCGAGATGAGGGACTTCCCGTCAGGTGTCGGATTGTGTGCGAACGCATCCATCCCCGACCAGACTTGACGCGTGCTGATACTCACCGCCTCCGCTGCTCGCGCCGCACGCTGCAGCGCCGCGAGACGGGTCTGCGCGCGCACCACGAGCTCGTTCTGATCCGCAAACTCGCGCACTACCCGCCGGTACGCCCGCTCGGCCTCCGTGCTCCCCAGCTTCTCATAACACTGCCCCATCTGCACGAGGGCCTTCGCTGTGAGGGCGCGGTCACTGGTGAACTGCTGCGCGATGCGTTCGTAGATCTCGATCGCGCCCCGCAAGTCTCCGTCCGCCCGCTCTTTCACCAACGCCTGCTGGAACAGGTCGTGGCCGGTTTGGGCCGTCGTTGGTGCTGCGCCAATCAGCGTCAGCGAAAGAGCAATCGCGATTGTCAAGGTCATCTTCATGATTGCCTCCCTCTCAACGCTCGAGCACGGACTTGAGGTTTTCCATGACCCAGACTTCCGTCGCACCGGCGAATCCGCAGTACGCTACCTGACGACCGTCAGGACTGATGCGGAAGGGGCCTCTACCGTAGTTGAACAGCCTCTCAGCTTTCCCATCCTCTGCCGCAACGCGCCACACGTGATACCCGTCTGATTCGCGTCGCGAGAACAGTGCGTAGTTGCCATCGGGTGTCCACTGTAAGCTTTCCACCTGGCCTTGCTCGCGAATAGCGTACAGCTGGCGCACACCGCCGGTCTCGAGATCCATGATCATGAGACGGCCGCCCGAGTAGATGACGCTGGGATTTCCCCCTAGTGAATCCCTGATGGCGAAAAGCAGGTGGCGACCATCCGGGGCGAGATGGAGCAACATCGGCGCCAGACCGGGATCCCGGTACAGTGTGCTGTCGACACCCGAGGACAGGTCGCGCCGTACCAGACGACCTTCATTTGCGTCCTCGTTGTACGCCGAGTAGATGGTCGCCTCGCCACCGCGTGACCAGACTGCCCGAATCCCACCAAACCAACGCACTCCCTGGGGAAGGTCGAGCACCGAGTTGGCCTCGCCGCTCGCCATGTCGATCACGTAGAGCGCACCGTTATACTCGTCATCATCCCTGCCACGATCCCAACCGGCCACAAGAACGGACTGCCCGTCAGGAGACCATCCCTGCGCCCCGACGTCCAAGTGGGTCGCCAACTCACGGACCTCCCCAGTCGGACCGTGTCGTACGTGCAGCACGTGTCTGTAGCCTACGTCCCCCCCGGCTCCGGGTCCTGCCGGTCCTTCCTGTTCGTTCCAATAAGCCAGGTACTGACCATCTTTTGACCACATCGGCTGGCAGTTGGACCCTACGATCGGAACGGCCGACTCCTCGTCCAGTGTACCGGCGGCGAGGTCCACGGGGGCGACGGTCATCGAGATCCATCTAGTGTAGTTGCTGTAGAAAAGACTGCCGTCCGAAGTGAAGCCAGCCGGGTCCACTTCCCCAATGTGGCGACTGACGACTCTGGGACTGCCGACCAGCGCTGCATCCGACACGCGGACCGCCCAGACGTCCCACGTCCCTGCGCGATCGCTCAGAAACAGCATCTCGTCGCTGCCCGGAACCCAGCCGACCAGACGATCGTTCGCCGGGTGCTGCACGAGCGGCACGTCGCTGCTACCGTCCGCTGCCACCAGCCAGATGTCGTACGAACCGCCGTCACGGCCAATCGGTATATCGTACGCGACGTATCGATCATCTGATGAGAAGGACCTCCTTCCATAGAAGGGAGCGCGCCCAAAGTCCTTGAGCAATTGACCTGTACCGTCTGGAACCGACACCAACGCAAGCTGCAAAGTGAAACGGTCTTCACTGGTCTTCTCACACGCTCTGTAGACAAGCAGGTGTCGACCGTCTGACGACCACGCCTGGGGCCCGACACTGCAGCCAGCTTCGGCGTGAAGCACGCGAGCGTCGGAACCGTCGATGCCTGTAAGACGGACGTGGCCTTCTTCCCCGTCGCTTCCCCACCCATACGCTATGAGTCCGCCGTCTGGGGATACCTTGGGGTCATACGCGCCTGCAACATCCGTGAGTTGGCGGCTATTGCCTGTGGCGAGATCTCGAATCGTGAGCACACCAGAACCTGCGTGAACAAGGTGTCGACCGTCCGGAGTTGGTGTTCCCTCGTTCGCCTCAGGTCCCGCCCACACCCGCCGCGTCGTGATGCTCTTTTCCTCTGCCATACGCGCCGCACGCTGCAGGGCAGCCAATCTCGACTGCGCGCGCACGACGAGATCGTCTTGATCCGCAAACTCTCGCACCACCCGCCGGTACGCCCGCTCGGCTTCGGTGCTTCCCAGTTTCTCGTAGCACTGACCCAACTGTACCAGCGCCTTGGCTGCGAGCTGGCGGTCAGCAGCGAACTCCTGTGCAATCCGTTCGTAGATGTCGATCGCACCCCGCAAGTCGCCGTCCGCCCGCTCCTTCACCAAGGCCTGCTGGAACAGGTCGTGGCCGGTCTGGCCCGCGGCGATCTCCGCGCCCACGATCAGCAACAGAAAGGCGGAAGCGACGATCTTGATGATTCTCATGTCCTTCCCCTAGTTATCAGTTTCCCATGTGCCGACAACATGGGACCGACACGCATGCGGAGTGTCATTCACGACTCATCCCGATGTCACGATTGAGACAGGTTCTTGCGAGTTGTTGTCTGGTGCTTGTCATGAAACGGTCATGTCCCGCCGCCAAGTTCGTTCACGGCACGAACTTGTAGCCGACTCCGTGCATCGTGATCAGATGACGTGGCTCTGCCGGATTGTCCTCTAGCTTGGCCCGCAGCGAAAGCACGTGGTTGTCAACAGTGCGGGTGGTCGGATAGTTCTTGTAGTCCCACACTTCTTCTAGTAGCTCGTCGCGGCGCACCACCTCGCCAGATCGGGCTGCGAGGTACTGCAGCACACCGAACTCCTTCCGCGTCATCTCGACGCGTTGCCCGCCTTTCCGCGTCTCGTAACGCCGGAAGTCGACGACGACATCGTCGAACCGGAGTTCGTCGGGCAGTGGCTTGGGCGGGCTGGCACGCCGTACGATCGCGCGAATGCGGGCCAGTAGTTCGCGCACGGAGAACGGTTTGGTGACGTAGTCGTCGGCGCCGAGATCCAAACCGAGCACGCGGTCCGTCTCTTCGCCTCGCGCCGTGAGCATTAGGATCGGTGTTGTATTTCCCTCTTCGCGCACCCGGCGGCACACCTCGTATCCGCTCATGCGCGGCAACATTAGATCCAGGATCACCAGGTCCGGCTTCTGCTCCCGAATTAGGCGGTAACCTGCGTCGCCGTCGGCAGCCGTTAACACCTCGTACGACTCGGCCAAGAGATTGTCCTTGAGGCCGCGCAGGATTGCGGGGTCGTCTTCCACGATCAACACGCGCGTCATGCGGCACTCGGCTCCAGCGGCAGGTGAATCGCAAAGGTCGTTCCTTCACCTGGAGTGCTTTCCACTGTCACACGCCCACCGTGCCCCGCTGCAATGTGCCGCACCAACGTGAGACCCAATCCGGTGCCAGGGATGCCCTCGTTGGGCACGCGGTAGAACTGATCGAAGATCTTCGATTGCTCTGCCGGATCTATCCCGACACCGCGGTCTGCGACTTCGATCACTGCCTGGCCGTCGGCTCTCACCAAACTGAGATCAATGACGCGGCTGTCGCCCGAGTACTTCATGGCGTTTGCCAGCAAATTCAAGATGGCCTGCTCGATCGCATCGCGATCGACATTGGCGGACGGAAGTCCCTCCTGCACGTCGACGTTCAAGGTGAACTGTTGTTGCTCGAGGGGATACTGCATCGCGCGGGCGGAGGCGTTCACTATGTCCGCGAGATCCTCTGGTGTGCGCCTGTATTCCTTCTTGCCGCGTTCGATCTTGGAAAAGTCCAACACGTTGTTGAGCAACCTCGTCAGACGCTCGCTCTCGTTAACGATCGTCTCGAGATATTCGGTCTGCGTCTCGGGATCGGATGATCGCCTCAACTGCAGTGTCTCCGCGAACATCCGGATGGCCGTGAGCGGTGTCTTGAGTTCGTGTGACACAGCAGAAACAAAGCGAGAGCGTGTCTCGGCGAGGCGCAGTTCGCGGCGCACGTCGTGGGATACGAAGTAGGCGCCGAACAACGTGACGCTCAGGACCAGCAGCAGCGCCACCACATAGAACCAACGGCGCAGGTCCCAGCTTGCGTCGCTCACGTCGGCCGACGGAGCAAACCGCACCGCGAGACCGGGGAACGCAGCGCCCAGAAGCTCGCCGGCCAACTCTTCGCCCGACGAGACAGTGAACTCGCCTACGGAACCGGCCGAGTCGACAACGGTGTTTTCGATCGCCGAGAAGATGCTGTCAGCCCAGACTGCGACGACTATGTCAGCATCACTTCCCAGGGAAGCGGTCTTGCCAACCAGCCAGGGCGGGCTGCCGTACGGGACCCAGCGCGCTTCTGCGTTGTGCATTCGCGATCCGACGACCCCCAGGCCCAGCCGTGGGAAGTCTCGCTGCAGCCCAATGGCCTGCTCGGCACTACCGAGGCGCGTGTTGATAGCATCCGCGAGATGACCCACGGTGTCGTTTTCGGTTGAACCGTTGGCGGATTGCAGGGCGTCGCCGAGGTCCCGCAGCAGGTACAGCGTCGGGGTGGAGTGCCACCGCGTGTCGCTCAGTGCCTGTTGGATTCGATTGATTACGGCCTCGCGATGAACTGCTGCTTCGAGCAGCCTCGTTGCTGCGTATAGCGCGAGCGGTACGCCGTGCTCGTCGACGAGGTCGAGTTCGGTGGCCAACACTGCTTCATAGTCGCGGATTGCCCCGGCCTGCCGGCCCGCGGCCGACAGCGCGCGCCCACGTAATAACCGCGCGTAGGTGGCCTGTGCAGGATCGCGCGCAGCGGCGAACGCGTCGGCGTAACGGTCAACTGCCGCCGCGGGATCGCGCGAGCCAATCTCGGCGCGCTCGCCTTGGCTCAATAGGCGCGCAAACTCATCCTGGTCGACCAGACGCCTGAATCGAGCGGCGCGGGGGTCGTGTTCCCACGGCAGTGTGAGGTGCCCGTCGCGAGCGAGGGCAACTAGAGCGACCTGAGAATCCTGATACTCCCGAGATGCGTGACCCGTCTCATCGCTGAGCAGGGCGGTGGCCTCCTCCAGAGCGATTCGGTCGAGCCGGGCAGAGAGTTCCTGTCGCAATTGGCCGGTCATGCTGCGGCGCTCATCGGCCGCGCGCTTCTCATTGAGTTCGCGCTCCTGCGCGACCATGCGCAGGCCGAGCACCACCAGCACCACGCAAGGAAGGATGATGGCAACGAGAAAGAGCAGGACCTGCCGTCGATGCCCGTGTGCAGCCATGACTCTATGAGGGATTTGCGGTTGCCTACAGCCTAATAGTGGGGGCCGGGGTAGTTGTCACGCAAATGTCACGGGGGTGAGCCCCGCGGCATCGGCTAGAGACCCGCGGGGCCCTTAGCTGGTGAGCCTACCTCTGCTCAGGCAGAAAATCGCTGATCAGCCAAAACCCCCGAGCACCACCGTAGCCAGCGTGGAACGCGATCTTTTCGCCGTCCCTTGACCAGCTGAACTCTTGATACCAGGCATCCTCGGGCAGGCCCGTCCGCAGCTGCACGCGTTCGCCTCCGACCACCGACACCGTCCAGATCTCACCGGCGGCGCTGTAGGCGATCTTCTTGCCATCCGGGGACCATTCCAACTGACTGTGCCTCCCCGCACCCGCAGCATCGGCGAGCACCTCAGACCGTCCGCCCTCGACCGGAATCGTCTTGATCTGCTCGGGGGCGAAAAACGCTATCCGCTCGCCATCGGGGGAAAAGGCGATGGCTCCTTGTTCCACACTGTCCGATTCGACCGAGAGCTGCCTAATCTCTCCGCCTTGGGCGGCCTCGACTCCTGGCAAGTGTTCCTGATCGACTTACAGCCAGAGTCTATGGCAAGGTGCGGGAGAATGCTTGACATCTCGGTTGAGTGACTGTTGAGAAAGTGTTAAGCGACATCGGCAACGAATTTGTAACCGACACCACGCACGTTCACGATGTGTTTGGGGTGAGCTGGCTCCTCCTCCAGCTTCTGGCGCAAGTGAACCATGTGGGTGTCAACGGTGCGCGGGAACACGTCTGAATCGTCGCCCCACACCTCATCCAGAATCACGTCGCGCGGCAGCGCCTCGCCCCTGCGCGTGATGAGCAACCGCAGTAGCGCAAACTCTTTCGTCGTGAGGTCCACCGGTTGACCGTCCTTGCGCACCTCGTAGCCTCTGAGGTCGACCGTCACATTCGCGAAGTGGAACCGCTCGAGCGGCTGATCAGGCAGTTCCGCTCTCCTTAGCAGCGCCTTCACGCGGGCGAGTAGCTCCCGACGGCTGAACGGCTTGGTCACGTAGTCGTCGGCACCGAGCTCCAGGCCGAGCACCTTGTCTACCTCTTGACCCTTCGCTGTGAGCACGAGGATCGGAGTTGTGTCACCCGCCCCACGCAGCTGCCGGCAGATATCGAAGCCGTCCATTCCAGGTAGCATGATGTCAAGGATGATGAGGTCGTATCCGTCCGCCTGGGCGCGCTCGAACCCCTTGACCCCATCGACCTCACCCGTCACCGTGTGCCCCTCGTGGCTCAGGTCGTCCTCCAGGGCCATCAGGATGCTCTCCTCGTCCTCAATGATCAGTATCTGCGCCATCGTCTCGCTCCGTTATTGCCGGAAGCTTGATCGAGAAGCTGCTGCCGCGCCCTGGCTCACTCTCGACAGATACGGTACCGCCATGCGCTTCCGCGATCTCCTTGACCAACGCCAACCCCAGACCGCTTCCTTTGACCGCCCGCGTGAGCGCGTTACCACCGCGGTAGAAGCGGTCGAATACCTTGTCGATCTCGTTCGCGGGAATTCCGACGCCGTGATCTTCCACGGCAACGACTGCGTGTCCATCGCTGGCGGAAACTCGCACGTCGATCTCCTTCATGTCACGCGAGTATTGCATCGCGTTGTCCAGCAGATTCACGACCGCCTGCGAGATCGCGTCTCGATCTGCGCGGACCGCGGGAAGAGATTCCTCGACATGGACCGCTATCGCATATCCATCGTGACCGACACGTTGCTGCGTGGTCGAAACGAGTTCCCGCACGAGGTCACCAATCTCGAGCTTCTCGAATCGGAACTCCTTCTTACCCTCTTCGATGCGAGCGAGATCGAGGATGTTGGTGACCAGCGACGAGAGGCGTGAGCTCTGCTCCACCAAGACGTCGTAGTACCGGCGCCGCCGTTCCTCTGACGGCACGTTTCCCGCCTGTAACATCTCCGCAAGGTGCCGGATCGATGTGAGCGGGCTCTTGAATTCGTGAGATACGGTCGACACGAAATCCGACTTGAGCCGCGCCAGCTCGAGTTCGTGACTCACCGCGCGGATCATGAGGACGAGCCCGAACGCCAAGATCGCCGCTATGAGTAAGAACATGTAGAGGTAAACGCTCTGGCTCGATGCGAAGAGCCGCTTGTAGGGATTCTGTGGCTGTTCGTAGAACTCGAGTAGCCAGGGCGGGAAGTTGCCCGCGAACGTGGCGTTGATCGTAGGCGGACCAGTAGGCGGTTCGCTCGGCAGCAAGAGCGTGCGTCCGTCCCGTCCCTTGAGAAGCCAATCGGCTACAGACGAGTCGACTTGTTTCTCCAGCATCGCAGCGAGAAACTCGGCGAGGCCGCTCGTGTCGAGCAGCACGCCCCATACTCCGTCGGCGTCGCGCGTCTGTTCCAACAAGGAGACCAGATAGGTCTGGCCCGCGCTCTCCAGTGGGAATCGGGTTCCCGACGAAGTGGCACGCTCGGCTTCGGAAGCGAGTCGGGCTCTGACATCCTCGGCCGCGGTCTCCTGAAACAGCAGCAGTCGGTCCGTCGTCCGTCGTCGCTCGAGCTCCTTCGTCTGAAGATCTGCGAGCGTGACTTGGTATGACTGTAGTGAATCGGGTGAGTCTGTGCGCGCGAGCCAGGCGTCAATCGAATCCCGCGCGTGTTTGGCAAAGAAGTCGAACTGGGCACGCTCAAGTAGCCACGCACCCTGCACCAGGCCGTCATAAAGGTCGACGAAGGTTTGCAGTGCCGAGAGTGAGTCACCC
>JBDHHP010000115.1:0-12258 GCA_039589275.1 Gemmatimonadota bacterium
CACCAGAGCCGGCACGACAACGGCCCTGGACTTCTCACGCAGGAACCCGAAGATCAGCCCGCCTGTCGCGGTCCACAACGCCCAGGCCCACGGATTTGCGTCTGCGACGGACAGGGGGTGGAACAGCCCGAAGATGATGGCCGCCGCAATGAGCCCCGCACCATAGTTGACGTTGAACAGCGAATACGGCCGGCCAAATACCTCATTGAGCCGAGCCTGTACGTAGCCGCGGAAGAAGAACTCCTCCAAAAAGGCGACAAAGGCCAGCGCGATGACGATTCGTGTGATCAACTGCGAAATCGGATGGAGCAAGTAGCATAGAGCGACCCCGGCAATCAGCATCCCGACGTAGCCCCCAAAGAACGCTCGTATCGACATGCGTGTTTCGGGGATGTTTGCGGCGCGCCGAGTGTACAGCAGCACGCCTAATCCTGCGGCACGAATCCGACGGCCAGAATAGACGCACTGAGCCAGTGCTCGTGATCCGATCCCAGCAATGCAATCACTGGAAACAGGAAAGTCGCAGGCATGACAACGGCGATTGCGCGGAACGCCAGCCGCAAGTGTCGACTGAGGTTGACAGATGTCAAACCGTAGACACCTGGATCACGCCGCGTCACGATCAGTGAAGTGAGTGGCAGGACAAAGAACAACAGGCAACTCGACAGTATCGACGCGCCAAACAGTGGTTCCTGCCAGTCGCCGAATCCCGAGCTCTTGAGAACCCCCTCAGGAAAAAGAACAGAACGAGGATCAGGGAAACCTCGGCGACGATCAGAGTCCTCTTCACCATGCGTCTGCCGGTTGTTCAGTCAATTCGGAAGGCTCCAAACGAGTCTCACCACCCTCACCACCCCAGCACATAGTCGCTCTTCGCCGGGCTCACTCCTCCGAACATGACGCCTGTGCTTGGATCGATCATCACCATCTTCACTGCACCCGCACCTGACGCCGCCATCCGATACGGTTGCTGCAGTGTCACGATTTCGACTCGATGTCCCCGCCGGGCCAACTCGTCGCCTACCAGCCCCCCGAGTATCGCGGGCATTGTGAGCATCCCGCGCACCCTGCCAGGGTACATGGACGCGGCAAACGCACTGCTGGTCACCGTGGGCGCCTCCACTGCTTGCTGCACGTTCATACCGAAGTGCACTACGGCGAGGAACGCTTGCAGCATGGCCTGCGGTTGATTGTCGCCGCCAGGCGTGTTCCACGCCAAATAGGGCTTACCGTCCTTCATAGCCAGGGCTGGATTGATCGTGTGTCGCGTGCGCTTGCCAGGGATGAGTTCGTTCACGTCGCCTTCGTCCAACGAGTAGTAGGGCATTCGGTTGTTCAGAACAAAGCCCGTTCCAGCGACGAACATACCGCTGCCGAAGGTGGAGTTAACGCTGTGCGTAACCGAGACGAGGTTGCCGAACTGGTCGGCGATTGAAAATGACGACGTCTCACCATCATCGTCTCGCATGACATCGGGTCGCCTGAGTTCCTGTGGCTCGGTCTGGTACCGCGCCGTTGTCCCCGTCGCGAGGGCGTTGCCCGCCATCGGATCACCCGGAGGTGCAACGGTCATGGCGTGGTCCATCCGGATCAGCGTCCGTCGTTTCGCCGCGTAGTCCTTTGATAGCAAGCCGTCCACCGGGACAGCGACAAACCGTGGATCGGCCACGTAGCGGTTGCGGTCGGCGAACGCGAGCTTCAGCGACTCCGTGACCACGTGCACGTAATCGGCCGAGTTGTGCCCCATCCCCCCGAGATCAAACCCCGCGAGGATGTTGAGCGCCATGAGCATGACGATGCCCTGCGAGTTGGGCGCGCTCTGGTAGACGTTGAGCTCGGCGTATGTCGTCGAGATGGGGGACGTTTCCTCTGCTTCGTAACCCGCCATGTCCTCGTAGCGCAGCCGGCCACCTTCGGCTTCGTAGACGCTCGCAATGCGACGGGCCAGCTCGCCGCGGTAGAACACGTCCGCGCCGCCCACTGCAATCGCCTCCAGAGTCCGCGACAGATCCGTCTGCACGAAAACGTCGCCCGCGCGGAGCGGTTGCCCGTCCGGCATGAGCACGGCGAGCGAACTGGGAAACGGTGAGATCTTGTCCACTGCCCGCTGGTGATAGCCCGCCGCCCAGAAGTCCACCGGATGCCCATCCCGCGCCGCACGGATCGCTGGTGCCATTACGTCGGCGTACTGCATCGTCCCGTATCGGCGCAGCACAAGATCGAACCCGCCAACCGCGCCAGGAACGTCGGTCGCCAATGCGCCCGCGTCCGGGATCTCCCCCAACCCGGTGTAGAACTCACGCGTGGCCAGTGCGGGCGCAGGTCCTGTTCCGTTGATGAACACAACCCGGTCTTCGGCGGCAACGTAGGCCAGAACAAATGCGTCGCCTCCCATACCCGCCTGGTGCTGCTCGACAACCGTGGTCATGTAGAACACAGCGGTCGCCGCATCAAACGCGTTCCCACCCGCCCGTAGGATCTCCATGCCAGCGATTGTCTCCAGCGGGTGTTCGGCGGCCACCATGCCGAATGTGCCCATGACGACCGGCCTCCAGAACGGTCGCTCGGCTGGTTGTTGCGCTAGTAGTCCAGATCCATTGAGGCCGGTGGCAGACAGCAGTGTCGAGGTCGCGAGCCTGACGGTGAGGATGCGTCGCATGATTCGGTTGTCCTAAAGGTGATCGGTTGATTCGGAGGCACATGCTCGGTTGCGCACTTGCGCCTCATTCTACGTTCTCTCCACGGCTTCATCCAACGCTCTACCGATGCGGCGGAGACCCTCCTGCAGTTCCTCTGCTGTCCCTCCGTAACCCAAGCGGAAAAAGTGGTTGTCCAGCTCGAAACAGCGACCGGGAATCACGAAGGTCTTGTAGTGTTCGACCAGGCGGCGATAGACGGCATCGGGGTCGGTCACAGCGTTTGTCCCGATCCAGGGCAACGCGACGACGCCGGCCTGCGGCGGTACCCAATCGAGATCGTCGCGGCTTTCCATCCACGACCGAACCAACGCGAGATTGGTGGCCGTATGCCGCTGGGCCCGCTGCACGAATTCGTCTTTCCGCTGCAACACAGAGAGGGCGATCGCCTCACTTATTGCGCCGTTGGTGATGCTCACCTGTTCTCGAATGGCGAGCGCGGCGTCCAGGATCTGGCGTGATTTGGTCGCCAGCCAGCCAATCCTGATGCCCGGCAGACCATAGCTCTTGGACATGCTCGAGATGGAGATCACTCGTGGACTCAGTGATGCCGCTTCTGGCAGTCGCTCGCCGAACGCAAGCTCACGGTAGGTCTCGTCGAACAGCAGATAGATGCCGTGTGATTCCGCCACAGCAATGGCCTCACGTAGTGCATCTTCTGAGATCATCGATCCCGTGGGGTTGTTCGGATGGGTGAGGCTAATCAGCTTCGTCTTGGGTGTGATGAGAGACTCCAGCTCACTCACGTCGGGTTGGAACAGGTTGTGTGGGGTCAGCCGGAAGAAGCTCACTGCACACCCGAGCGAGCGGGGTACTTCATAGAGCGACGGGTAGTTGGGGTGTTCTACGATGACGTGGTCACCGGGCTCGACCAGCGCCGCGACAACTGCGAAGTTGGCCTCGCTCGCTCCACTGGTGACCATTACCTGGTCCGCGTCCAAGCCCTGATATTGCTGTGCGACCAACTGTCTCAAATCGGGCCGTCCCATGTGGTAACCGTAGCGCAGTGGAAGCGTGTCGAGGTCGATTTTCAGCTCATCGAAACAGAGATATTTGACCGCGCTCTCACCCACGTCGTATTCGATTTCGTACTGATAGGTGTCAAACCAATCCTCAAGCGGCATTCGCTGGAACCACATGGGTTTGTCTCGCTTTCACGACTGTCGCGCTTCGAATTGTCTCTGAGTCAACCGCCAAAGGCCGATCGTGGGGCGGTTACGCTAAGCTACGGCGCGCGGTTGGGCCCAGGGTGCAATGCAATGATACGGTCTAGGAATTCCACCCGATCTAGCTGGCCCGACAGTTGCCAAACATATTCTCTACAGTTGCTCTCGGGTAGGAAGTCCCGCGAAAGGTGTGGAATGGTCGACGTCTTGACCGCGCAGCAAGTGACCCGGTTTCTGGCCCGCCTCGCCACGGACGACGCTGCGAGAGCGGAGCTGGCATCGCAGGACGTCTCGGCCGTGTCGGTGGCGAGGTTGGCCGCCCGACACGGCTATGACTTCAGTCCGCAGGAGCTGCTGGCGCGGGTGCATCCGCTCGGAGGAGACGACTGGCAAGCGGCGACCCGCAAGTTCGACCGCTACGCGAAGCTGGATAGACCGAACCACTACGTCTTGTTCCTCGAGGAGATACCAATGAGCAAGGAAGCAATCTCGGCCTTCTTCAAGAAGGCAGCCGAAGATCCGGAGCTGCAGAAGAAGCTGGTAGAGTTGGCGGCGGCCCAGGGGTTCGACTTCAGCACCGAAGAGCTGAGCGACACCGATCTGGACAGCATCGCCGGAGGTGCCATCTTCGTCAAGTACGATGAGCCGACGAACGTTGGCCTGAAGGGCGAGAGCTTGGAAGACAAGCCCATCATCAAAGACTGGAAGTAGAGCCGAGACTACTCGGGCCACACGTCCTAGCGCCTCTCGAGGCACGCCAACCTCGGGAGGCGATCTGGACGGGGAACATCACTCGTAGTGGGCGTAAGCCATAACCTGCCGGACAGCTCCGGTCAATCGCGCTGGTGGGCAGTGGAGATCGAATGCCGGACCGCCCTGGTCAAGGCGGCGCTGTGGCGCCTCTCGGGTCCGGGGCACCGCTGTTGCGTCGTGCAGCACGACGAAGAGCGAACACACATCCATGCCTTTCTCTCCCAGGTATCCGTACCTCCTGAGGAAATCGCCGAGTTCTACATCGGGCTGCAGCTGGATGCAGCGGCCAGAGCCCTCCCGGCTCCGCACGTCGAGTGGCGCGAAGTGGACGCGTGGGGGTGGCCGGAGGGTTACATGCAGTTGTCTCAACCCGTCCCGGTGGGCCGGCGCCTCCTGATCCAGCCACACTGGATGGCACCGGAAGCCGGTGATCGCGTGGTGCTGCGGCTCGACTCCCGCTACGGCTTCGGCGCCGGTACGCATGCGACAACCGTAATGTCCCTGGAGGCACTCGAGCGTCGGCTGGAGGACTCGCCGGACCTGACTATCGCCGATATCGGGTGCGGGTGCGGTGTGATCAGCGTTGCGGCCCTGTTGCTGGGAGCGAGACAGGTCTACGCGGTGGACACCAAGTCGGCTTCGGTGATGGGCGCCGTCCAGAACCGGGAGCTGAACGGAATCGCTGCACATCGGCTCACCGCAGCGCAAGGGAGCGTCACGCGACTACAACAGATGCTATCGCAGCC
The DNA here is from genome assembly GCA_039589275.1 of Gemmatimonadota bacterium. GTDB lineage: Bacteria > Gemmatimonadota > Gemmatimonadetes > Gemmatimonadales > GWC2-71-9. The sequence goes on from JBDHHP010000115.1 coordinate 5,362, forward strand.
GGTCGACGGATTCGTGTGCAACATTCTGACCGATGTCATTCTCGGCCTCACCCCGAGGTATGCCAGCATCTCCGGCGAACGAACCTGGGGTATTCTGAGCGGGATCCGGGAAACCGAGCTGGGTGTGCTCGACGAGCCGCTCGAGTCTCACGGCTGGGAAACCACCAACGTCGTTCGGCGGGACGAATGGTGTTGCATCGAGATCCGCCGGGCATAGGGATGCGGGGCGGTCGGTCACCGAGTTCGGTCCTCTCGTTCCTGCGCTGAAGCGCGGGCTCGGCCCCTGCGGGACGCGTCTTGAAAGACGCAAGATGTTTCGCCCTTCAGGGCACGTCGCGCGCAGCGCGGCCGAGCCCGGGTTTCAACGCAGGAATTGCAGGCTGAGAGACGGTTGAAAACGTCGGCTATATTGGCGACCGGCCTAAGGTACGACCAGGGTGAGGAGGCGGCCAGCCGGCTCTCAGCTGATCGCTGTGATAGCAACCGCCAACTGATAATGGGACTACGGCATCCGCATCTCAGTCAGGACGGTGGCACGATACATCGAATGTTTGACCTCGGGACAGAGTTCGTACCACCACGCGGCCCCTTCAGCGTATTCGTCGTTGATTCGAGTACCCCAAGCTTCCCAGGCTGCGAAATAGGTGTCGAGGTCTCTGCTTCGATAGTAGTACACGACGTTCCACTCGTCGCCGAAACTGGTCTCGAGCATCTGTACGAAGTCGAACTTGCCTTCGTCGACCAGCTCCTGTGCCAGGGTCATGACGCTCGAGTCAGAGAAGGCGCGCAGCTCAGGCAGAGCGGTGATGTCGCACTTCCACGATTGTAGAACCACAACCGGAGCTTCCTGTGCAAGGCTCGCGACTTGAGCAACCAGACAGAGAGCGAGAACCGAAAGGCCAACACGGTCAGCGTCATATACCTCCAATGGTTGTTCTGGCTGTGAACTCCAAAGAACGATTCGTCGGCGGTCTGGGTCTCGTCGTCGGGCGGGCGTCCACTGCGGCGTCACATACTGCGGGCGTCTGAAACGGCGTCTGTCTGGCGGCGGCGCCACGAAGGCCACCGGCATACTTCGCCTGTCGTGCCGTATTTAACTCCACGCCGTCACCCGAGCGTCACTTGCCGGCGGCCGGCATCGACTGATGCAATTCGCTAGTGATCTCGGTGCGCCAGTTCACCGCCTTTGATCACAGCGATCACGTTGTCCATGGCCGCCAGATCGGTCAACGGATCTCCATCCACGATGATGATGTCGGCGAGCTTTCCGGGCTCCAGGGTACCCAGGCTGTCACCGTGCCCACAAACAAACGCCGCATGCCGAGTGCTCGCCTCGATGACTTCCATCGGTGTCAGCCTAGCGGCCAGAAACAGCTCCATCTCTACCAGAGGCATCCCCGGCTGGACGTGTGGGACTCCACCGAAATCGTTCCCGAGGGCGAGAGCCCCACCTAGAGCATGGAAGCGGCGTGCAGCTTCCACGTGCACATCAACCACAATCTGCTCCACCGGCGAGCGGTCAGGCTTGTTGAAGAGGGTACCAACACGTTGGTCAAGTGTTGGCACCATCACTGTGCCCTGACCAATCATGCGTTCCAGCAACCTCTCGAACTCCGGCGCCACGACGTCGAATAGCAGAGTGAGCGGCTCGTTGCTGCCGAGAACGAGGCTCTCCTCCTCAGGTGTCAGGATTGGAAAGGGCTCGTGCTCGATCACGTCCACACCGGCAGGCAGAACGATGCCCTCCACGAGGTATGGTTCGAAGACATGAGCCCGGACCAGGGCGCCACGGGCGTGGGCTTGTTCGACGATGGCCTGCACCCGTGCCAGATCGAGGACGGGCCAGGGGTTCCGAGGATCGCCGGGGGCCAGAGCGATCTTGATCATGCTGGCACCGCGATCCAGCAGATCGGTCACCGCTGCACGCGCTTCCTCCGGGGACCCCACTTCGTAGCTGAACTGCGATCCGTAGACAGGACCCGGGTAGCCGCCGGGTGCGGTGATAATCGATCCGGCCCAATAGCCCCGTGCCGCGGGACCCTCCGGCACCGAGGCTTCATCGAACAACGGAAGTCGATCGAGGCTCGTACCGAGGTTACAGACGGTCGTGACCCCGTCGGTTAAGAAGGCGCGTCGGACAGCTGGATCGTGAGTGCTATGCGTGTGGGAGTTGATGACACCCGGTAGAATGCTACCGCCGTCAGCATCGACGACCCTGGCGTCCTCGGGAATCTGGAAGGTAGCTGCCTCGCCTACAGCTACGATCCGTTCGCCTTGGACGACCACCGCACCATCGGCGATGGGCGGTCCTCCTGTCCCGTCTATGATCGCACCGTTCCTCACTACCAGGGCATTCTCCGGTATCCGCGTGCCGCCGTACCCACACCCGACGACCGCGATCGGCACCAGTGCCGTGCAGAGTCTATATATCGTGCTCACTTTTCCCCTCTTGGTACCTCCACCGGATTTTAGGATGGCGCCCCAGCCGATCATTGCGGCAGCGGTGAGCGATGCAGCAACGCCAACGGCTGTGCCACCGCGAACATACTTGCCCCTTTCCGTCGTGCAAGGCCACACTGCTCCGCAGATGCCGATGCCGACGGGCCCGGCCAACCTAGACATTCTCCTTGCGGACCTTTGTACTGGACGGCAAGCTACGCTGTCGTCCTCCAGCCACTGCTCGCGGTAGAAGCAAGCGGCCTTCGTGGACCCTACGGTACACGCCGTCGTTGGCGGCGCCGGGGGTTACGCACAGTGCTCGGGGGAGTTCATCGCGAATCCATCAGATTGCGCCATACTGGGAGTCCTGCTCGGTGGCGCAGGCGGCGCTGGAATTGGTGCGCTGATCGGTGCAAGCAGCAAGACGGACCGCTGGGAGGAGATCCCGCTCGACCGGTGGCGGGTCACGCCGGTCGCGACGCGTGACGGTCGGTTTGGCCTCGCGGCGTCGCTGAGGTTCTAGCGATGCTACCTGTATTCTCTCGGCACTGCAGCGCATATTTCGCGGTAGATACACGTTGGAGGTCGACATGCGTGTGTATCGCTTGCTGCTTGTAGTGTTCGCCTGCCTTGCGTTCAGCGGCTGCGCCGTTCGAGGAGTCGTGTGGGGACCGCCGCCTTTGTCAGGCTACGATGAGGGTGGAGTCGGGTACACTCTCGTGTGCCGCACCGGTCCTCTGTGGCAGTCTTGGTGCTCATCACCGGTACCGGTCGGCGCCAGACGGACGGCCTTGCCTCCGTTACTTCAGGTCCCGCCCAAGCAGAAGACGCCGTAACCACGGCTCGCCGCTGTGTTGATCAAGGGATTCAACGAGTCGACTCCAACACTCCCTATACGCCCGCGCTACAGCCAACGAAGCCGATAGCCGAGATCTGCCAACCGGTGCTTCCCAAAGGTCGGTATTCCATCCGTTTCTCCGGGTAAGGACGTGCCCGCGATCGTGATTGTCTCGCCTACACCCGCACCTCCTCGCCCTCCATCCGGTCCGTGAGACGCAACACCATCACCACTGACGCCTCATTGACGCTTCCTGACGAGACTGTGAACGTGCCTTTGCCTCGAGGCCGCGATGAGAGCCCTCATTCTGTTCGTCATTCTTCTCCTCTGGGCGACCGATCTGCCGGCCCAGCACCCAGTGCTCGCAGAGGGACAACGAGTCCGCATCTCAGTTTGCCTTGAGGTTGCCCAGGATCGTGTGCGGTGCTCAGGTCGCATAGCCGGAACCATGGTTGAGGAAACGGCCGGGAAACTGATAATACGTCACCAACAGGACAGTGGCATATATGCGATTCCGCTCAACTCCATTCAAAGACTGCAGGTACCGAAGGGTCGCAAGCGAAGGACCGTAACAAGCGCAGTAGTCGGCAGCGTTTTCGGAGCAGTCCTAGGCGGCGTCATCGGGAAGAGAATCGACCCGGGCGAACCGCCATCGCCATCTCGCGGCAATTGTATCAACGCTCACATGTGGATCATCTGCACCGGGGATCGGGGAGAAGCAAGCGGCCTCGCTAAAGGTGCGTTGGTCGGAGCAGCATTGGGGATCGGTGTTGGCGCTCTTACAGGTACCTTCATTAGAACAGACCGCTGGGAGGACATCCCGCGGGGGCAGCTTCGTGTCGAACCAATTGTTGGGGTCGAGGGACGATTCGGCCTTTCTGCTTCAGTGAGGTTCTAGACGCGACGACCTCGACCGGGATCGGCTCATTCGCAGCGACGCCCGGGGCTCGGTTCCTCCTGCCGCCAGTCATCGTGGGAAGCCGTCATCTTCCGCTTCCCGCTCCTGCCTCAGCTTGAGCCATCTTTCAAACAGATGCTTTTCCATAGGACTACTTCGGCTCTTGTCTGCGGCGAATAGGAAGCCTTCGTTATTGCTCCTCGATCGCGAGGTTGACCAACTGGCGGAATCGATCCAATGGAGGACGCCCGCGAGGGGTCTGCGTGAAGACCAGACCGATGATCCCGCGCTCCGGATCGATCCACGCATTGGTTCCGTCCGAGCCGCTGTGGCTGTACGTGCCATCGGCGATTCTCCAGCCGTACCCGTAGCTCGCTCCCTCGGAGGTTTCGACCTTGGGAGACGTCATTAGCTCGACCGCTTCAGGCTCAAGGATCCGTACGCCGTCGTAGATCCCGCCATTCAAAAACATCTGTGCGAAGATCGCATAATCCCACGCAGTGGAGATCATCCCGCCGGAACCCCTGGCGAACGGGAAGGCGACCGGGCCGCCTGGAGTACCGCCCGGTTCCCACTCGCCGTCATTGCCACGTCGATAGTACGCGGGCCCAATGCGGTCGAGCTTCCCGTCGAGTCGATGCTCCGCCCTATAGTTGTAGCTGTCTACCATCCCGAGGGGTCCGTAGATCGCTGTTGCGAGATAGTCCTCCAGCAACTGGCCCGATGCGATCTCAACCAGCGCGCCCAACGTGTTGTAACCGGGGTTGCTGTAGCTGTATGTCTCACCGGGCGTCACTGCTGCCCCAACGGCGCCGAAGCGGGCCGCCTCCCGCTGGAGCGTCGGGTTCTCATCCAATGGCTCGAGGAACAGGCTACTAATCCGGAGGCCGCCCGTATGGGACAGGAGTTGCCCGATAGTGATGAAGCCCGCCCGGTAGTTGTCCCATTCGGGAATGTACTCCCGCACCAGATCGGTGTAGTCGAGCTTCTTCTGTTCCACCAGCTGCACGATAGCCGTTGCTACGAGCGGCTTCGTGTTGGAGGCCATGCGGAACATGGTGTTCCGCTCCATCGGAAGTCCGTTCTCCTTGTCTCGCAACCCGATCGCTTCGTGCAGCACCACCCGCCCCTGGCGAGCGACCAGAACGACGGCACCCACCAGGTCCCCTCGCTCAACCGCTTCCTCGTACGTCCCCAGTGCACCGGCCAGCACCGCCGGCGACATCCCGACGTCCTCGGGAACGCCATACGAAAGGGTGCGGATCTGCTGGCTCTCTAGACTCGGCGGGAATAGCCCCACCGCAAGGATCAGGGCGAGCGTGCGTCGTATTGCGATGGGTGTACCCAACGTCATGATCATCCTCCGATGTCACTGGGCCTAACTCGGTATCAGCGGCGTGGCCGCGGGCAACATCTTATCCCCAAGCTCACTCCGCAGCAACCTTCGTCATCCTGCTGGTCATCGCGTCACACTGCGGCGTCTACTGCGGGCGTCTAATGCGGCGTCCAGCTACGGCGTCTACAACGGCGGCGGGGCCACGAAGGCCACCGGCGTTTACTGTCAGTGTTCTGGCTGGAGGGGACGCGTCCGCAAGTACATGCCGTGGCGGTCGCAACTACCGCGCTCGCAGCTGTGCCTTGTACATCCAGTTAACCAGAAAGAGAACGCCTACCAAGGCCAAGGGGCCGGAAATGGCGAAGTATGCGACCAGAGGAAAGCGTCCCCATGCCATGATCAGGTAGAGTAGTGCCAATGCGCTGAACAGGGACGCTCCAATCCACTCCCAGCGCCCTGAGATTGCTGATGCTATGACCACGATGAACGTTGGCACAAGATGCACAAACAGCGCACCAATTGTCTGCCAAAGGCCATAGCCTTCTGTGAATACGTCTAAGGCAAACACGCTCAGGAAGAGCGCGAAAAGGATGCAGAGAATCCTTGGAGTCCAAGGAAGAACGCGCTTCCTGGTGGCTCGGTACTCGCCGGCCGCATCAATAGGCGATTCTCCGTGCCGCCCGACGACATCAGGCCGGTGCTCGGCTTACCGCCCGATGGCCAGAAGCCGGTGCTCGTCGTACCACCCGATGACATCAAGCCGGGCCCCTGAACGCTCGCGATCGCCTCTGACTCTGCGTCGTCAGGCTGCATCTAACCGGGCCGGGCCGCTTAGCTCGGCCCTTTCGTTGCGGCTCAGTTCACCAAGCCACATCTTAGCGGTAGCCACGAACCGGCAGAGAGGTACCTGACCATGGAAAAGATAAGAGTATACACCACACCCACTTGACCGTACTGCAAGACGGCCAAGGATTGGCTCAAGGAACACGGTTGCGAGTTCGACGAACTGGACATCACCAAAGACGTTAACCTACTGCGTGAATGGCGTGCACTCACTGGAGGAGCCGGTGTCCCAACCATTGCTCGCGGAAACGACTTCATGGTGGGATTCAATCCAGATCGCTTGGCGCAGTTCGTGGACTGTTGCGCGCACTCCTCGCCCGTTGAGGTGTCCGACTGAGCGAGCCTGTTCTCGTTGCCACGTGCCACACAACTGACGTGATGGCCGGGCCGCTTGGCTCGGCCTTCTTCTTACCATCTGCTGGAAGGTGCGGTAGTTTCGCCCAGCTCCAACAGCCGACACGCCTCCAGGAGTTCACCATGCGCCGGTTCTTCCTTCTCTTCCCTCTTTGTCTCCTCCCTCTCTCCATCTTCTCTCCCGCGATG
>JBDHHP010000116.1:0-26351 GCA_039589275.1 Gemmatimonadota bacterium
ATTGTCATAGTCACCCCACGCTGCAGTGCGAGTCTCTTCTTCGTTTGCCAGACCCAGTTCAGCGGCGACGTCAGTGAATTCGTCGCCGTCGTTTCTATACAAGCGGTCTGGCGCGCCGCGGAAACCAACGAACAGGTCCAGGTCGCCGTCGTTGTCGAAGTCGGCCCACGCGTTGGGCTGCCCGCCAGGGGCGGCGAATAGCTCGCGCTGGACGTGCTCGAAGCGAGCCACCGAGATGTCACCCATGCACGCTGCCAACAGGAACGTCGCGACACCGAAGGCTGTGAGGGCACCCGCACTACGCGGCATCAGTCTTTATGCTCCGCAGGCTTGAGCTTCTCGGCCCCCGGCAGCATCCCAATCAGCTTGGCAGGATCGTGAATCAGCACGGGTAGGTGCTGGGGACAGATCCAAAACCCAGAGTCCAAATACTCCAGCGCGACTAGCGGCGTCTGGTCGGGACCACGTTGGCAGGGTCAGCCTACGGCACCCGGCCGCCAGCTATCTGTCATTGGGCGTTCGACGTTCGTTGTTCGATGTTGGATGTTCATTGTTCACTGTTCGATGTTCGACGTTCGATGTTCGATGTTCGCTCTTTAGTCTCGGCAGCAATCGGCCTGTGTGTGCCATGTAACGCCGATACTGGTCTCCGTATCGGTCCAGCAGCTGGGATTCCTCACGGGGAATCCGCCACACCAACGGCGGGATGATCGTAGCGAGCATGCCCCAGCCGGAAATCCAATTGTGAAAGAAGAACGGGAGGGCCAGTGCCCACAAGCCGTGTGCGGTGTACATGGGGTGCCGCATCCGTGCATAAACGCCACTCGTGATCAGTGTGTGGCCTTGGCGCAGCTGCAGTGAGGGGGTCCAGTTTAGGCCCAATTCGATGTGCGTTCGCCAAAGCAGCCATAAGGCCGCTGCGAAAATTACCACGCCGAGCCAGCCGGTCCATAAGGAGATTCGATAGTCTGCGAAGTCGAGCCAAGAAGACGATACGTGGACAACGGGTAGCACGAACATTCCCAGGGCAGGCAACGACATGAGCCATGCGTCTGTGTCGGACTTGCGGTGTTCCTCGATCTTCGTGCTGCGGTGGTGCCGCGTGTAGATAACCCGGGTCACCGAAGCGATCACTACCCCGATGAGGTAGAGCCAGTAGAACGTAGTCTCGGTCATGTCCTCGTTTTGAGCTCTGGCAGCTCATGTGTTCGGAGAGACAAAGCGCTTCGCAGCAAGCAACATCCGCTTGGTAGCCGCCCTTGACAAGGGCTAGTGCGATCCGGAGGTTGGGCGGTCGGCGCCGGCGACCAGCTATCAGCGACTCAAGAGAGGGGAGCAAATCAGTGCGTATCCGCAAACTGGGGACTCAAGGCCTCGCTGTAACAGAGCAGGGGCTCGGTTGTATGGGCATGAGTGACTTCTATGGCCAGGTTAGCGAGCAGGAGGGAATCGCTACGATTCATCGGGCTCTGGACTTGGGCATCAACTTCCTCGACACCGCCGATATGTACGGTCCCTACGCCAACGAACGGCTGGTAGGGAAGGCGATCGCCGATCGACGCGATCAGGTGGTGCTTGCCACGAAGTTCGCAATCCTAAGGGGCGACGATGGAAGCTTCATGGGCGTGAGTGGCAAGCTAGAATACGTGGCCCAAGCCTGTGATGCTTCGCTCGGGCGGTTAGGTGTCGATCATATCGATCTCTACTATCAGCATCGCGTTGATCCCGACGTGCCAATCGAAGACACCGTAGGTGCGATGGCTCAGCTTGTTGACGCGGGCAAGGTACGATGTGTGGGTCTTTCGGAGGCGGGTGCGCAGACGATCCGCCGCGCAAATGAAGTGCATCCGATCGCCGCGTTGCAGACAGAGTACTCACTGTGGAGCCGAGATCCGGAAGACGAGATTCTAGCGACGACGAGAGAACTGGGAGTCGGTTTCGTCGCCTACAGTCCGTTGGGTCGCGGCTTTCTCTCGGGCAGGTATCGGAAACTGGAAGATCTGGCCGAAGATGATTGGCGTCGCATGATGCCGCGGTTCCAAGGTGACAACTTCGCCAAGAATCTGGAGTTGGTGGATCGAGTGAAAGAGATCGCCGAGCAGAAGAGCGTGTCGGCTGCTCAGTTGGCGCTGGCGTGGGTCTCGGCGCAAGGGGAAGACGTCGTTTCGATTCCTGGAACGACCAAGATCGAGAATCTGGAACAGAATGTCGCGGCGGCGGAAATCACACTGAGCGGCGAGGAGCTTGCCCGTATCGATGAGGTGGCTCCCAAGGGAGCGGCAGTCGGACTGCGCTACCCGGAGCAGAGCATGAAGATGGTGAATGGCTGACGTGGCTCTATACAACACCTTCCCGCACGCGCTGCTGACAGTGATGACGGCAATGCTGTACGGGTTTGGCTGCTCGACAACCGAACGAGACGAAGTCGAGGAGAGTTCAACTACAACGTCCGGACCTGATGCGGCTGAGGATGCGAGACTAGCCGTCGGGAATCGACCGAAGCCTCGCCGCGCGACTACGGTCTCGGACAAACATCATTAGCTGGTTGCTGATCCAGATCCCTAGTGACCACGAAAGATACGGTATCACCTGGCTCTGCGAAGAAATGCTCGGTAAGGTGACACGGAACCTTCTCCGGAAGTCGACGCTGCTCTGGGACGGTAGGATATCCCAGGTCCACGATGAACTGGAAATCAGAAGAGGGGCAGCTAAACGCCAGGTTGTCCTGTGATCCCGCCGCGACGGCACCAAGCCAGATTCGATTGCCGCGATAGTAGAGCGAGATCACGGCGTCCCTAGGATTCTGATTATCCACGGTCACGTAGCCCGCCGCGGCTGTTCCTTCGCACGCGTGTGTATAAAGGAACTGCGCCCTGTCGAAACCCCTGTTATCAAACGAGACGGGATCCCGCAGCTCGGTCCACATGCGTGCAGCGTTATGCGCTCTTCGGCCCGCAACCCTCCTGTGGTCCACCCAGTAGTTGGCGCGCTTGGGCCGCATGAGCAGGTTGATGCAGTCCAGCTCGATCTGTGTCTCGGACTCGGTTCGTGAGACGAAGAGATAGGTATACTGCGGATTCCGGTCTACTTCCTTGATCCAGGTTTCGACGAGTCCGTCAGCTATCACCTTGGTGCTGGTGGTGTCGACGGCGAACTCGCCGTAAGGCGTATTGAGTCGGGCCCAGCGAGTGCCCGAAGCGCAGCTGAGAGAAGTTGTGGCTGCGAGTAGAAGCAGAAGCGTGATACGCGACATGGGTGAGCCTCGAGGTGTAACCAGTCTTCGCCAGTGCATCAAACGAGCCACTTGCCGCAGTCTGTTAAACCATTGCAGCATATTGATTTACGAATGTGATTCCAGGGCGTCGCGTCCGGTTTCGCGGACACGATCGTCCTTCTCGGCGAAACCGGAGTCGGTGCGTCATCCGCCCCGCCGAGTCCAGATCAACAGTACACCGCAGCCGCTCTGCGAGCCGCCATATTCGATCGGCACCTCCGACGGGGTGCGGTAGGCCTCGATGGCGTAGACGTCTTGCGGTGTGACGATGGCTGCGAGGTCTTCGGTGTCGACCACGAACCCGTCAACGTAAATGCGCGGAGTCGCGCACTGCTGAGCGGCCTCCAGCGACAGCATGCCCCTGAATTGCACCGTGCTGGTCCGGCCGGCCACCTTCGAATCCAGGACTACTACACCAGCTACTCCGGTCAACAGCTCGGTCACGAACCGCGCCCGTGCCGCTCGTTGCTCGACTTCTTGGCGATCCAAGAAGTAACCACCCGCGTTCTCTCTCTGTCTACGAAGGAATCCGACCTCCGTCAGGTAGCGTTCCGCCGCCACAGCCGCCGTGACGTCCACCGGATCTAGGGCGACGGCCTGGGGGCGGAGTCTTACGCTGAGTTCGAGACGCTCGTCGGTGTCATCCAGCCAGATCTCTTGTACCCACGGGTCGTAACCCAAGCGTCGCATTGTGACGACGTTGGCGCCGTCAAGGAACCGAGCGTCGGCGATATCGAAGGTGCCGTCAACGCGCGTCGCCACGGTGTCACGCCCGTTCAAGGTGACGGTTACTGCATTCAGAGGCCGCCCTGAGGTACGATCGGTAATGACACCGGACAGTGACCTAGGCTGATTCCCCGTAGCTCGCTGGGTTCCTCTGTTGGACAACCGGAAATCCAGCTTCCAGAGGCGTCTGCGAACCGAATGAGCATCAGCGTATGGTTGACCGGGACCGCGGTTCAAGGCCTGCAAGAGCGAGCCTTCCTCGGATTCGGGGAACACCAATGAGGTTGTGCGACTGACCGATTCCCCGTGGCGGGCGCTGACGGTCACTGGATGGCCGGTGGGCACTCGGCACAGAACATAGAAGCCCGAGTCGTCGGTTCTCACCACCACCTCGACGACGCGCGGACGGAGCCGCTGATCGGATGTCTCGACGATCTGCCAGGAAGCGGTCACCTGCGCATCGGAGACCGGATCAACAGAACCCTCCCTTCCGACGACACCAAACAACACACCGAGGCTGTCGGGGTCAGTGGTCTCCGGGCAGAGGCGCCGTAGCATCGTGCGTGCGTGAGGGATCTGAAAGGAAACCGAGTTGGTCATGCCGCGCGCAAGAGCCACCGGTCGCTGATCGACGTACGCCAGCGAGTCGAGCCACGGGTGCGTCAAGGCAATCGCATAGTTGCCCTCCACGGGTGCTGTGACGTGGAACGCTCCCGTCGCATCGCTCTCGGCCCAGAAGTCGGTGTCCGCAATCTGTACCCTAACACCAGCCAACGGTCCATCCGTGGTGCTGTCGTTGATGGTGCCCGTCACGTGCGCAAGGTGCGCGGGGTAGATCTTGGTTCCGTCACCGGTTGTGATCTCCAACACCTCTCTTCCAACGTCGCGGAATCCGCGGACCGTGGTCTGGCGTCTGTCGCGGTCAAACGGGTTCACTGCCCTACCGACCTGCATGATTGGCGAGCGCACCTCCCAGTATTGGATGATCCACGCACCTGATGGCAGCATGAGGAATTCGACGGTCCCACCCACGCGCCTATCCTGCAGCCGGTCAGGAAGACGTGCGAACCTGATGTCGAGAGTGGTGAGCTGCGAGTTCTCCTCATCCAACCAGAGCGTGCCGCGCACGTCTGGACGACCAACGTGGGACACGGGATCAAACGCGAGTCCAACCTGTCCAGGCCGCGAGTCCTGATCCCGTACAACGCGGAAGCAGTGCGTAGAAAGAAACGCGTCGTCTGTGAGCACTCGAGCGTCGGGCAGGTTGTACACAGTCTCGTCAGGGCGCTCAATGACGTAGCCGAATTGAGCCAGATAATCCGCTGGGAGACTCACGTACGGTTGACGTGCCACACCCTCCAAGGTCCTGCCGCGTTCCCGCATGATGCGTCGCCTGTTGGAACTCAGCTCCCGTTCGAAGCTGTACGTGCGGTAGCGCGCAAGCTCCTGCGTACCGTCCCAAGCAGTGGCCTCCAGCGCCTTGCGGACTTCCTCCCACAAGACCCCCGTCTCGGATGCGCGATCGGGGCTGACCTGGCAGCGATTCTCGGCAGTAACCTCCACAGCCGAGAGCACGATCGGGATTGCCGCCACCTCCATGTTGTACGGCAGGGTGATTCCTGCTGTGAGCTCGAAGGAGTGCGAGACGTGGGCCCGATAGCCGATCCTCTCGGACCGCAATTGAAAGATGCCCGGTTGCGGTGCACGGAGAGAGAACTGTCCATTGGCATTGGTGAGGGTCCTAGCGACATCCACTTGATCTTGATCCACGAGCACTACGAACCCGGTGCCGACCGGTGTGCCTGACGTCGAGTCGATGACCTGTCCAATTACTGTCTGGGCATGCAACTGGAGCGCAGGTATGTGAGCTGCCGGTCCAAAGCACAATGCAATGAGCAGACGGCGTACGGGGATCATGATCGAAGGTCCACGTGAGGTTGAATGCGTCGCTTGGTCTCCAGTATGATCAAATCTACCCAGACGGAGCTACTTGGATCCCACGGTCGCGGCGGACCTCACTTGCCACTCTCCTGTGACGACCGCAGTTTGGCGGTAGTCATGGATGTGACTTCAACCGGAGCAAACAGCTCCGAGGAGAATGCAATGAACGTGAACCGGCTTTCAGTTCGTACAGCTTTGGTCCTGTCTGCATTTGCGTTGAGCGCACCGCTGTCACTGAACGACGGCCATGTCGCGCAGGCCCAGCAGATAACCTCACCGGAACAGTTCTTCGGCTTCCAAATGGGTGCGGACCGCAAGATGGCCCGCTGGGACCGCATGGTTGAATACTACAAGCTGTTGGAGCAGTCGAGTGATCGCATCGACGTAGTAGAGATGGGTCCCAGCACGCTGGGCAACACGTTTCTGGCGTTGTTCATCTCTGCCCCGGGGAACCTCGCTCGATTGGAGGAGCTGCGACAGATCAATGCCAAGCTGAGCGATCCGCGCGGCATGAACGAGCCCGAAATCGAGACGCTCATTGCGGCGGGAAAGGTCGTCATCAATCAATCGATGAGTCTCCACGCTACGGAGATCGGCGGCAGCTTGATGGCTGTCGAGCTGGCCTACGACTTGGTCAGCCGTGATGACTCAGAGGCGCAGCGTATCCTGGACAACGTGATCTTCGTAATGATCCCGTCCCTCAACCCTGACGGTCAGATAATGGTGACTGACTGGTATCGGGAGACGGTGGGGACGGAGTTCGAGGGTGCAGGCTATCCGTCGTTGTACCACCATTACACGGGTCACGACAACAACCGCGACGCGTTCATGGCCAACACGGTGGAATCCCAGTATCAGGCCAAGCTCATGTTCCGAGACTGGATCCCACAGGCCTACATCGACCACCACCACATGGGGAGCTACTCCGCGCGGTTCTACGTACCGCCGTATGCCGAGCCGATCCGTCCGTTTTCGGACCCGTTGGTTTGGCGGGAGATGAGTTGGTACGGGGCCCACATCGCGTACAAAGAGGAAGAAGCAGGTTTGTCAGGTATCGTCAACTCAGCCATATACGGTGGCTGGGGTCACTTCGGGTTCCACTGGATCACACCGTTTCACAACATCGCCGGAATGCTCACCGAGGCCGCCAACACTCGGCTAGCGACGCCGATCTACATTCACCCAGACCAACTTCAGGGCGGCAGGCGACAGCTACCGGATCATGAGCCACAGACCACGTTCCCCAATCCCTGGACCGGGGGGTGGTGGCGGCTGCGCGACATCGTGGAGCGGCAGAAGATCTCTGCCTGGGCCACACTCGACATCGCGGCACGCAACAAGGAGACCGTGTTACGCAACGCCTACCTCAAGGCCAAGCGCCAGACGGAGCGCGGTGCGGTTGGCAAGCCGGCTGCCTATGTGATTCCGGTCGAGCAACACGATCCGCTCACTTCGCTCACGATGATCAACAAGCTGCTGGGTCAGGGCATCGAGGTTCATCGCGCTGCCGCCGCATTCACGCATGAAGGCAAGATGTATGGAGCGGGTAGCTTCGTCGTTCCCATGGCACAACCAAAAATGGGTGTGATTAGATGGCTGCTGGGCCGCACGTTCTACCCCCAGAACAGCTACACCATCGACGGGCAGGGCCGCCCGATACGGCCCTACGACATGGCGGCGGATGTTATGGCTGAGTTCATGGGTGTCCGTGTGGACGCCGTGGACACTCAGGTCGAAGCGTCTCTCACCAAGCTCAGCAGCTGGATCGAGCCAGTCGGTGAAGTCGCGAGCGGCAGTTTCGGCTATGTGTTCGACGGACGCCAGAATCGTGCGTTTGCGGCACTGAATCTCTTGTTCGACAAAGGTATCGAAGTGTGGAGAGTAGATGCTGCCACACATGGACTCAATCCGGGTGACTTCGTGGTGCCCGGAGGCTCCGACGCAGACATCGCTGAAATAGCTGGGCAAACCGGAGTGGATTTCAAACCACTCGACAACGACGTCACCGACATGAGCCACGAGCTCGACCGACTCAGGATCGGCATGTACCAGCGCTACTACGGCGGCAACATGGATGAGGGATGGACCCGGTGGCTGTTGGAGGACTTCGGGTTTCCGTACACGACGCTGATGGATGCAGACATCACAGCCGGCGATCTGGAGGACGACTGGGATGTGATCATTCTGCCGGCGGACAGAACGGGCACCATGTTGGGCGATATCGAGGAAGAAGAGGGCCCGTACGCCAGTGGACCCCTGAGCTATCCGCCCGAGTACCGCAGTGGGTTCGGGCAACAAGGTGTCAATGCTCTGAAGTCATTTGTTCTGAATGGAGGCACGCTGTTGACGTTCGCCGAAGCGGGCGAACTCGCCATCGACGAATTCGACCTTCCCCTTCGCAACGTGGTGGCCGACAGACCGTCCACGGAGTTCTGGTGCCCGGGGTCGACGCTTCGCACGGACTTCGACGGCGCTCACGCGCTCGCCTACGGCATGCCTGCGCACGGGCTGGGAACCTTCCTGGCCCGAAACCAGGCCTATCAGATCGTGCCCACGGCGCACAACGAACGCATTGAGATCGTGGCAGCGTTTCCCAAGAGAGACATTCTGCAAAGTGGCTGGCTGATCGGTGAAGATCTCATCGCTGAGAAAGCAGCCATGGTCTCGGTGGGGTACGGTGAGGGCAGGGTGGTGTTGATCGGATTCAGGGCACAGCATCGGGCGCAGACGCACGGTACGTTCAAGTTGGTATTCAACACACTGGTGCAGGCGCCGTAGCCCGAAGTGTTTGCCGTCACAATGAGAGCCGGGAGGCGAGGGGTCTCCCGGCTCTTCGTTTTTCGAGTGCACCGTGCAGGCTGCGTCGCCGGAGTGTGTTCCTACATTTCGCCTGGCAGCGGCATGTCCGAGTTGAAGATGTCAATCGCGATCTGCCAAGTTCCGTCGGCCTGCTTGCGACGGATCTCAATGTACTTGCCGGTGTCAGGTACAGGTGTTCCGTCGACATCCAATGTCATGGAGTACGTGCCCCGTATGACCGCGAGGTCACCGTAGCCTTCAATTGACTCAACTGCGCCGCCGAACTCCATGAGCTGCGGAAAGGTCTCTCCCCATGCGACATAGGCGGCGCGGCCCTGGACCAACGGCTCATTTGCCGGCATCACGATGCAGTCCTCGGTGTACAGCTCGGTTAGAGCTGCCCAATCATTCGCGTTGGCCGCTTGGATGAACTGTTCCGTTAATGCCCGGTTTGCGGTGATGTCTTCCTCGGTGAGCGGAGCGACTCCGGCCTGGCAGGCAACCGTAGCCAGGAGCGCCGCAACTGGAATGAGTGAACGTGCTCGCATTTCGTCCTCGTCATGTGAGAGGGAATATCGGGTCGAGAAGATACCGGGCGGCTTGCGGACGTCAATGGTTCCTGAAACCTCGCCGCGTCTATATCCGACCCGTATATTCCGCGCCAATTCAGCATTCAGCGGTCAGGAGACCCCATGCGTTGGCACATGTACGCAGTTGCCTGTTTGCTCGCCGCCCTCGGTTGCGCTCAAGCGCCCCGAGTCGGACCCGCGCCACTCGGCGGACACTTCGACATCGTCATCGAGAACGGCAAGATCGTCGATGGCACGGGCGCGGGGTGGTTCTATGGTGATATCGGCGTGCTCGATGAGCGGATCGCTGCAATTGTTCCCCGTGGCGTGTTGCGCGACGCCAGCGCGTCGGACCGAATAGACGCCACCGGCCTCGTAGTCGCTCCGGGTTTCATAGACATTCAGAGCCACTCGCGTGGCGCTCTGTTGTACGGTGACGGACGAGTGGTCAGTAAGATCACTCAGGGCATTACCACGGAGATAATGGGTGAAGGGGCCACGAACGCGCCGGCGAACCGCTGGACACTGAGTCCCACTGGTGATCCGAGCCCTGAGCAGCTCGAACGTAACGAGCGATTCATGGGACCAAAAAGCTTCAGCAACTGGCTCGAGGCTATGAAGCGGACCGGTACCTCACCGAACATAGGCTCGTTCGTGGGTGCCGCCACCATACGGATGTACGCAAAAGGAATGGCTGAGGGACCCGCAAGTGCACCTGAGCTGGACTCCATGCGTACGGCAGTGAAGTGGGCGATGGAGAGCGGAGCTCTTGGAATAGCCTCAGCTCTCGTGTACCCACCCGGGAACTACGCCTCGACCGCTGAGCTAATAGAAATCTCCAGAGCAATGGCACCGTTCGGCGGTGTGTACATCACGCACCTGCGATCCGAGGCCGATGACTTCCTCGACGGTATGCGTGAGGCGATAGAGATAGGCAGAACGGCCAATGTGCCGGTGGAAGTCTATCACCTCAAAGCAGCAGGTAAGCGCAACTGGCCCAAAGCGGCAGAGGCGATTGCGCTCATCGACTCGGCCCGTACAACGGGAATAGACATTCAGGCGGACATGTATCCTTACGTGGCAGGTGGAACCGGTCTCAGCGCCTGTCTGCCGCCATCCGCCTCGGCGGACGGAAGGCTGCTCGACAACCTCAGAGACCCGGAAACCCGCGCGGCCATCAAGCGAGAGGTGCTGCACCAGACGACAGATTGGGAGAGCTTTTGCGAGTTGGCTACGCCGGAGAACGTCCTGATCCTCGGTCTCGAGACACCGGAGAACGAGAGGTTCATTGGGATGCGATTGAGTGCTATCGCCGAGGAAATGGAGCAGGATTGGGTTGAGACAGTGATGGACCTGCTGATATCGGAGGAGCAGCGGATCGGCACGATCTACTTCTTGATGACTGAGGACAATGTGCGGCTCCAGCTGCAGCAGCCCTGGATCAAGTTCGGGACGGATGCGGGAGGGGTCGATCCCGACAGTGCTGAGGGACTCACCCATCCCAGGGCGTACGGGACATATCCCAGGATCCTTGGCAAATACGTCAGGGAAGAAGGCGTAATGCGGCTCGAGGAAGCTGTGCGCAAAATGTCGTCGGCCGTGGCGACCCGTCTGTCGATCCAAGACCGCGGGCTGCTACGCGAGGGGATGTACGCAGACATCGTGGTGTTCGACGCCGACATGATCACCGATCGCGCGACGTTCGAAAACCCGCACCAGCTCTCGGTTGGCATGAAGCACGTGCTAGTGAACGGAGCTGTGGTGGTGCGCAACGAACGGCATACCGGTGCAATGCCAGGGCGGATCGTGTGGGGTCCGGGGTATCGAGGAAGGCGCTAGCTGTTACCGCTTACGACCGCGCACCATATAGAGAGTCAGCGAGCCAAAGAACTGGTTTGTAGCGTTGCGCTCGGATAGCTCGGCGAACCAGCGTGCTGCTATGGGCTCCGCGAGCAGGTGCTGTTGCACGCAGTCGCGCAACGTCCTCTCGATCATGAATACCTCATTTGCGGTGCCTAGATCAGTCGTGGTGAACGTCTCTGGATAGACCTCCACGTCACTCAATCCCGCATGCGTGAAGTGCCGAAACAGGCTGCGCCCGATCCAACAGTTCTGGATTGCGGCGCGCAATGTCTGCGCCACAGTTCTCGTCGTCGCGTGGTCGTCCGAGTCTACGAGCAGGGTCTCCCAATCAGGCTCGATGGCCACGACAACTCCACAAGGGGCGGTCACCCGCGCCATCTCGCCGATTGCCTGTTCGAAGCAGGGCACATGCTGCAGAGTTCTATCGACCCTCACAGCGTCAAACCGGCCATCGGGGAACGGCAAGCTGCGCCCGTCTGCGACGGCAAGTCGCAAAGCGGTCGGCACGTCAGGTTGATGCAAAGCGTCCCTGATCAAGGCGAGACTCCGGTCGCTTGCCAGCACGATCCCAGTTTCCCCCGTCAGCTGCCCTAGCTGGGGAGCATCAGCACCGGTGCCGCAACCGACATCGAGCACCCGCGAGCCCTCAGCAATCTCGAGGAGTTGAAAGCTCTTCTTCTTGTACTCTTGGAAGAACTCGAGGGACAACATCAGCTCGAGGCAGCCTCGCACGAACTCGAGGTTGGAGTGTTCGATGACGTCCGAGCAATCGCAGGCTGAGAGTTCGCGAGAGCGAGTGACCGAGTAGCTTAGACGAGCTGATGAAGCTGCTGCACCAGTTCGTCGTAATCTCCGCCCTTGAAGCAGAAGCCTAGCTCACGGAAACCGCCTCGGAAGGCGGCTACCTCGTCCTTCACGTTCTTGTTATCAACCACCACATCATGAATGAACTGTGCGACCTTTTCGAAATCGCTTGCTTCCATTCCGAAGCGGGTCATTTCCGACACGCCCATACGAAGCCCGCCCGATGCCGTGAATCCCTCTTCCTCCGGCAGCGCCTGGTAGTTCACCACGATGTTGTTCTCTTCCAGGCGCTGCGCGATGGCGGGCGCCTTAGCGTAACCGACGATCACGATGGCTTGGTGCGTTTCGGTAAAGGAATCGGCCGGATCGCCGGCGACATCGAGACCGCAGTCGTGCAGCGCGCGGGCAAAGGTCTTGGCGTTGGAAATGACCTTCGGTTGGTACTCGTCCTTGAAGTGATTCATTTCATATGCGGCCATGAGAAGACCGAGCATTGTTCCGAGATGGTGGTTTGACACGCTGCCCGGGAACGCCCTGCGTCGAACGGCCTCCCACAGGGCGTAAGTGACATCCCCTTCGCTGGCGTAACTGCCGATGATCCCACGCTGTGTGCCGAAGTAGGTCTTGTGTGTGGACCCGGTCACCAAGTCGGCTCCTTCTTTGAAGGGCTCCTGGAAGTGCGGGCCGACCAGTCCGAGCACGTGAGCCATGTCGTACATGAGAATGCAGTCGAGGTCCAAATCCTCGATCGCGGCTCGCAGATCAGCAACCGGTTCGCGATACAGCACCATGCTCTTACCTAAAATGATCAACTCCGGTTGCTCATCGGCGATCAGCTGGCGACAGGCATCGACATCCATCTTGAACGGGTTTTCCGCTAGCACCGGGAAGTTCACTACGGCGGGCCGTTCAGTCTGCGGATTGCGAGCAACAAAATCCCGCAGCGCGCCCATCGGTTGCGAGCTGAGGTGACCACCGCGGATAATGTGATTGTTCATGATCTTGCGCATCCGGCGCTGCTCGGACTTCCTGTCGTGGCGGTTCAAGTAGTCCACCATTGCGCTGAACACTGCGGCGTTTGCCATCTGACCCGACACCAGACGAGTCTCGACCTGGCTACAACCGAGGAACTTCTGTAGCTCGATCTCGAGCAGCTTCTCTACTTCGGCGATGAAGCCGGTTCCCTGATAGAAGAACACGTCAAGGTCGTTGAATGCCTTGAGTGCCTTGTGCTCTGCGTAGCGGCAAACAGGATCCATGATCGACAGCAGCCGACTCATGGCAGACGGAGTCTGCTCTGACGGAATGAGGTTGATGCACTCGTGCTGGCGCCAGTTTGTGTTTACGATTGCCTTCTCGAGCAGAGCCCGGACTTCCTTGGGGCCTTCGATCAAAGCCGGTGCTTCGATTTCGCGCTCAAACAACTGTTCGTAGGTGATTGGCTGAGTGTAGGGTGGAGCCTCGCTGCGGAGATGATAGGGAACAACCACGGCTTCACACCTCTTCCCGCGGATCTCTACTTGGATCCGCTCGCCATCCAGAAGATCGTGATCCAACAGGGCAAGGCCGATGGCTCGCTTCTCGCTCTCATCCGCCATGATGCCCTCGAGCCCTTCTCCCTCACGCTTCCAGTAGGGTACCACGGTGCCGCTAGTGACCCAGCCAACCTGTGTATCGCCCTTGAAGACAGCGCCACCGGCGCGTGCGATACCGGCGCTCGCCAGAGCTATCGGCTTCATCTGACGGGGCAGGGCAGTGGCAGCGTCGAAATCACGCCGCATGATGGCAGCGGCCGCGTCGAACTGCGCGCGCAACGGGGCCCTGCCTATGAAATCGCCTTTGAGCGGAGAGAAGCTGACGCCGATCCGGGCGTGGGGAATCGCGAACATTGGGATCTCGTTGCCGCCCGGATCCTCACCCAGTTCGTGGCCGTATAGCGGCAGCCCGGCCTCGAGCCGGATCGTATCGCGAGCGCCGAGACCAACTGGCATCGCCCCGTTCTCCATCAAGCGATTCCACAGAGCAACAGTATGTCCGCTGCCGACGAAGATCTCAAAACAGATCGGCTCGCCAGTGTAACCGGTGCGCGAGATCTTGATCTGCGCTCCATTTACGGAGGCCTCACTGGTCGCGTTTCGCATCGGCTCGGGTATGCCGCCGTGCTCGATGACGGCCTGGAGAACTTGCTTCGAACCCGGTCCTTGGAGGCTGAGCAGTGATACTGCCGTCGTCTGATCCTCGAGTTCGACGTCTCCGAAACCCCCCGCCACCATTCGTAGATGGTTCCAGTCGGTTGTACGGTTTGCGGCGTTCACAACCAAGACGTAGGCATCTTCCTCGAAGCGATACAAGTACGCATCATCGATTGCTCCACCGCGTTCGTTCGGGATGAGCGTGTATTGGCTCAACCCGAGGTCCAGCGCCGCGGCGTTGCCGGTGAGAACGTGCTGCAGGAAGGGCAGCGCATCCGCTCCGGAGATGCGAAACCGTCCCATGTGCGACACATCAAACAGCCCGGCGTGTTTCCGCGTGGTGAGGTGCTCGGCGAATATCCCCGGGGGATAGTTGATCGGCATGCGCCACCCGGCAAACTCCGCCATGTGGGCCTCGAGTTCAACGTGTCTATCGTGCAGCGGAGTCCGTAAGGGCTCTGTCATGGTTCACCTATTGGACTGGACATCTGATGTCGACGTCTTGACGTGATGAATTCTGCAATGCAGCGGGTGTGAAACACAAGGGCGAAGCTGGCCCGCTCCGCCCAATGTGATTGAGCGCCGTCTTCCGGCTATCTGGGGAGACTCATGGCATCGAGCACCGCCACAGACATCTGCGCTCGAAGATCCTGGACTACGCCCGCCATCTGTGGCTCGTTGAT
Organism: Gemmatimonadota bacterium; assembly: GCA_039589275.1. GTDB lineage: Bacteria > Gemmatimonadota > Gemmatimonadetes > Gemmatimonadales > GWC2-71-9. The sequence goes on from JBDHHP010000116.1 coordinate 14,852, forward strand.
CAAGTTCCGCGTCTCAAATGGATCTTCGACCAGGTCGTATAACTCGGCCTCTTGGGGGTAGTGCATCCAGTGAATGTACTTGTACCGCTCCGTCCGGAGTGCGCGGTAGTCCATGTCGAGCAACCACGGGAACGGATTCTCATAGGTATAGAACTCGATCAGCAACGCGTCGCGCCAGTTAGCGCTTTGGCCTCTGAGGAGCGGTACGAATGAGCGGCCCTGTATGTGGTCTCCGATTGTAGCACCGGCGATTTCCAGCACTGTGGGGGCGATGTCTATCGACGCCACAAGGCGGTCAATGTGCGAGCCGGCGGTAGCCACGCGTGGATACCGGACGATCAGGGGCGTTCTGATGGACTCCTCGTAGGGCAAGCGCCGCTCGAGTGACAGCCCATGCTCTCCGTAGAAGAAGCCGTTATCGCTGGTGAATAAAATGAGTGTCTCGTCGAGGATGCCGCGCGCGTCGAGCGCCTGCACGATCCGCCCCAGGCCATCGTCAACCGCGAGCATCATCTCGGCGCGGCGGCGGATCGTCTCCTCGCGGGTGCCCACGTCCAGCTCTTGTGCACCGAACATCGTGAGCATCTCGTCGGAGTTCTTGTATGCCAGCGCGCGCTGCAGAGCCGGCTTGCCGGCAAGCTCGTCGAGCGACGAGACCACGTTGGGGCGACGCGTGAACACCTCGTTCTCGTACCGTCCCAGATGCCGAGGTGCCGGCACGTACCCTCGGGGCACAGAGAGATCCACTGACCCATCGTCGAGCTGGCGGGCGTCGGGGTGAATTGCCTTGTGCCCGATGTAGATGAAGAACGGGCGATCGCTATCGCGTTCGATCACGGAAAGCGCGCGATCCGTCAGTACGTCGGTGATATAACCCGAGACCGTGTGGATCCGCCCGTCTTCATACAGCTCGGGGTCCACGGTGCGTCCCTGTCCGGGGATTGCCGCCCACTCGTCGAATCCGGGCCGGGGCGTGGGGTCGTTACCCATATGCCATTTGCCGAAAAAGGCCGTCTGGTATCCGGCCTGCTGCAGGGCTTGGGGGAACGTCTCCAAGCGGTGACTGACTCGATTTCTCGCGACATTGTCGATGATGCCGTGTCGTGAAGGATACTGACCCGTCAGAATGCTGGCTCGGTTGGGAGAGCACAGTGGCACCGCATGAAACGCATTGGAAAACCATGCACCTTCGCGGGCAAGCTGATCGATGTGCGGTGTCTCGAGGTACGTGTGGCCGGCCATGCCCAGTTCATCAAACCGTAAGTCGTCTACCACGATGACGATGACGTTTGGGCTCTTGTCCGGATCAACGGAATAGGCTAGAGCGTCTTCCTCGTTTTGCGAACGGCAGGCCGCAAGGGAAAGCAGAAGTGCTGTCAGGACGATGAGAAGAGTAGCACGAAGCATTGCGCGCAGGCTTCCTAGTAGGATGTGGTGAGAGCGACAGCCGTGGTCTCGGCATAAGGTAGTCCCAAGCGGCATGCCCGCCAGGGCAACGTGACCTGGGTCACACGCCGTGTGTCGCGTGCATCATGGCACGTGGCGCCGGGGGTGGGGTATTCTTGCTCCGACAAGGTCGCCACCAAGCTCTTGTAGGAGGTTACCATGATCCGTGTTCAACGTCGACTGATCTGGCTTTGCTGTGCCATGGGTGTGATTGCGCTCGGGTGTACGGACTCAACCGCACCGGAAGGTGACCCGCCGGAGCTGCCGCCACAGAACAGCTTGTTGATTGATTTCGGTGATTTCGCCGGTCAACCCCTGGGCATGGCTCAAGCAGAGGCCGATCAGATGGCAGGCCTCAACTGGGGCAGGGCTGCCATTGTGGTCGGTGTGTGGAACATCGCTCTCACAGTCACCCTGGCCACGCCGGTCGCTGCCTTTCTCGCGTCTTTCTCGCAACAACCCGAAGGAACCGAGGGGGCATGGGTGTGGAGCTACAACTTCATGGCGCTCGGCGTGCAGCACACCGCGCGGTTGGAGGCGAGGCCGGTGTCCGCCGGTATCGAATGGCGGATGTACATCTCTAAGGACGGTGAGTTTACCGATTTTCTGTGGTACTCGGGTGAGTCCAACCTGCAGGGAACATCCGGTACCTGGTTGCTCAACCTGAATCCGTCCGACCCGACTCCGTTCATCGATATCGAGTGGAGCCAGGCCGCCTCGAGGGAGACGTTCGAAACCCGGTATACCAACGTCATTCCGGGTGCCGCGGAGAACGGTGGATACATCCACTATGGAGTCACGGGAGACACACCGTTCGACGCGTTCTATGACATCTACGGAGCGGTGAATGACAACCTGACCGAGATCGAGTGGAATCGGACGACCAAAGAGGGGCGAACCCGCGATCCACTCCACTTCGGCGATTCGGATTGGCGCTGTTGGGACACTCTGTTGAATGACGCGGCCTGTCAGTAGTATTCCCCCACCAACACCCCCTCCCAGGACGGTCGAGGACGGTCCGAGAGGGGGAGGGGGCTGGTAGAGTCGTCAGTAGTTCACGAGCCGTATCACCGCGTCAAGCGATAGATGAGTAACGCCGCGCGGGCCGTGGCACGCGGTAGCGACGTCAGGTCCAGCTCATCTTCCATCGAATGCGCCCCCCGGCCCAGGGGACCCAGTCCGGACAATGCCGCCAGTTGATCGGCCACGAAGGAGATGTCGGCGGCTCCCCTCGCTCCTGGGTCCAGGGCGGTGATCGGCCCGTACCCCAGAGCGCGACTGATCTCGTCATAGATCACCATGAGTGAGTCGTTGGCCGGCTTCGGAGTCATGGCCGGGTAACCGTCTCTGAAAGAGATCTCTGCCGATGTCTGCGGCAGGTTCTGCGTCACGATCTGCCGCATCTTGTCTCTTGCCTGTTCCTTCTGGCTCTCGGCAATGAACCTGAGTCCTCCGTGGACGGTCACTGTCTGGGGTATCACGTTGGACTTACCGAACGCCTCACCGCGTGCATTCGCTGCATCGTAATCCACGGCAGTGCCGCCGAGTATCAGCCCGGCGTTGAACGTCAGGTATTTTGGTCCGAGTACCTCATCGCGAAACGCGTTGAGGATACGTGCCGCCTCGAAGATGGCTCCACTGCCGTATGTGTCGCTGAAGATCTGACCGGAGTGACCGCCCTTTCCGGCGGTCGTCAACGTCCAACCGCTGCTTCCCCTGCGCGCCACGGTGGCGTTGTTTGGTCCCACTGATCCCTCGAATCCGAGAGCCACGTCGCTGCGGGCGGCCGCCCCGATCAGGTCGCCCCGCACGATCGCGATGTCGCCCCCGGGCCGTTCCTCGTCGCCGATCATGGCAACCGTTATGGTAATGCCGTCCAGCACACCGGCATCGTGCAGTGCCTTCAGGGCGAACACGATCACGACGTCGCCCCCCTTCATGTCGGAGATCCCGGGACCGTGTGCCGTATCCCCGCTGCGCACGAAGCGCTGGAACGGGCTGTCTTCCTCGAACACGGTGTCTATGTGGCCGATCATGAGCAGCCGTTTGCCACGGTTGCCTTGGCGGGTTGCGAATAGATGCCCGCCGCGCTGGATGCCCGGCGGCATGTTGATCCACTGCGTAGTGAATCCCAACTTGTCTAATTCCTCACTGAACACAGCGCCCACTTCCCGAACGCCTTGAGAGTTCAAGGTGCCGCTGTTGATGTTTACCACTCGCTCGAGCAGAGCTATGGCATCCTCTGCGTTGGCCTCCGCGTAATCGCGGATGCGATGTTCTTGTTGCGATAACTGCTGAGCGCCAACGCCGCATGGACTGGCCACGAGAGCACCCAGGGCAACGGCTACCGGCGGGAGAGATCTAAGACTCAGCGTGTTTGACATTCCGGGTTTCCTCGTGTGCAATCTGTGGCAATGGAAACTGGATACGGAGGCTACCGTCTCGTTCCCAGACTACACTCAAATGTACCGCGCGTGACAGCGCACTAGATGTCTTTGGGACCGTGCTTGAAAGGATTCAACACTCGTACCTCACCCAACGCTTGTCCGTCCTGTAGGTCTTCTGTCAGTAGTACTCGGCACCCTGTCAGCTGAGCCGCAGCCACGATCAGGGCGTCCCACCACGCATAACCGTAGCGGTCTTGCACGGCCCAAGCTCGTTCGACGAGCGCCTCGTCGACAGTGATGGGATTCCATGACATCAAAGCGCGCACTTCCTCACGGGCTGCCCGCACGTCCATTCCGGGCCGCAGCTTGACGGTGACAGTTGCGTAGAACTCCTGAAGGACCTGGTAGCTCAGCCTACCGATGCGATTGTGCCATAGGTGGGTCATCCATCGGGCTGCTCGGTCCTGTTTTCGCGGAAATCCAGCATCGCTGGCGTACACCAGCACGTTGGTATCAACGAAGACCAGATCGGTCATGTAGCTGGTCCCTGCGGGGGTACTGTCTGCGTGACTCACTCAGGACCCGGGGTTTGCGGGACAGGTATTGCTGCATGGCAGACTGGTAGACCTGCTCCCGACGCATGAGATCGCGCAGCATGTCGCCGAGCAGGCGCGAGACACTCGTATCCAACTCGGCCGCTCGGATGCGGGCCCAGTGGGCCACTTCCTCGGTAAGAGTGATAGTGACGTTCTTCATGGCACGAATATAGTGTAACACGAGATCCGTGTCGACCCCACCGGCAGCCTAATTCAGGGTTGCCACGCGGGCCCGGCTGTCAGATCTGACAGACCAGCTGTGGATCGGAGTAGAACGGGTGCTACGGCACAGGGTGCGCGTTGGACCAGGCCCTACCGATCTGCGGCTGCTCTCAAGAACTGCCTGACAGCCTGCAATAGTGCCTCCCGCTGCTCGATGAACGGGAAGTGACCGGCGCCATCGATGATCTCAAGCCGCGCGTTGGGAACAGCCTCGCGCAGAGCTTCGCCCCCGAGACCCGCACCCGGTTCGGCGGAGCCATAGAGTATCAAGGTCGGCACCCGAAGGCTTGTCAGACGATCGCGAATGTCGAAGCTGGCCAGATCGACCATCATGTATCTGAACTGCCGACTGCGCTCCATGTAGTCAGGCGGCACGTGCAGATCCAACTCGTCGATTCGTGTAGGATCGTAGAACTGCAGCCGAAACGAATGGAGCAGTAGTTGTCTGATGGCTTCCGGATCGTGGTCGGCGAACGCCTGCGACTCACGGATGGCGGCACGCTCGACGCTATCGGCGCGAGTGATCGTGGCAGCGAGCGAGCGCTCTTCCTGTTGCCAGAGATCGGAACTGGGAGGCATCGGGCTCAACAGAACGAGTGACCTGAGGTGCTCCTGATGCTCGAGCGCGTAGTGCATTGCGAGCAGGCCGCCCCAAGAATGCGCCAACAGGTGTACCTGCTCGAGTCGGAGCGCCTGGCGCAGAGCCTCGATATCGGCTGCGAATGTGGTCAGCCTGACGCTGGCGCTGTCGACACTGGAGGCGGAGCGGCCGCTCAACCTCTGATCGAAGAAAATGAGCTCGTAGTTGTCCGCGAGCGGAGCTAGATGCGGCAACAGATATCCATGTTCCAACACCGGCCCGCCGTGCACCACGACGATCGGCTCGCCAGCACCCAACCGCTTCACGAAGATCTCGGTGTCGTTGATCGGCAACAGGCCTTCCCAGGAAGGAGTCTCTCGGGGTGCGTCGCCGCATGCGGCAAGTGCCGTCAGAGTGAATGTCGCTGCCAGGCAGTTACGGAGTCGGCTCATTGATCTGTCTCCTCGTCGCAGTGTGAAGTCAGGATACAAGTACCGGGTGCCGCTCGTGCTCGCGGTGGAGGCATGCCGAGCGTGTCGTGGACATCAGCTGCCCTGTCGCGCACGGTATCCGTCAGTGAGTGTGTTCAAGAACGCGACGATGTCTTCGATCTCCCAGGGCGTAAGACCCAGGTTTCCCAGCTCGTCACGGTTCACGTTATGAGGCCACTCGGGCGGCGGCCATTGAGTCACGTCGCGGGAGTTGTAGAACGCCACAACCTGATAGAGCGTCTTGAAGATGCCGTTGTGCATGTACGGCGGCGTTACCGCGACGTTCCGCAGAGTGGGGACTCTGAACAAGCCGTTCATAGCGGGATCGTTCACGACCGCGCCTAGACCGAGATCGACGTAGTCAACGCCGTCTGGATTGAATTCCGCCGGCAGCGAGTAGAACGGGCTTTCCGGGTTCTTTGCTACGCCCAGATTGTCGTAGGTGTGATCCGTGAATAGAGGCGATGAGCCGTCGGAGCCTCGTTGCCTTGGGTGACATGCTGCACAGTTGCCTTTCGTCTCCGAGTCATAGAGATCCATCCCACGCAACTCCTGCTCGCTGAGCTGGATCTCTCCGGCGAGAAAGAGATCGTATTTGGAATTGAATGGATTGACCTCACTCGTAGCCTCGTAGGCTGCGATCGCATCGGCCATGAGATCAAAGGCCCCGGCCGCGTCGTCCAGCGCATTTTGGCCGAACACCTCCAAGAACAAGTCGCGGTAGTCGGCGGAGCGGATCGCCCCGGCGATGGTCTCGACGTCGGGATTGGCCATCTCGAGGGGATTGAGAGGCGGACCTTTCGCCTGCTCCGCCAGATCAGCCGCGCGCCCGTCCCAGAACAGCCCACCCACCCAAATGTTCTCGTCCTCATCGAATTGGAGCGGTGGGATGAAAGCCGCATATGCCGCAGTCAAATCGTTGCGATTGCCAAACCGATCGTGATGTGCCCCGCGCGATACCGGTAGTTGCTGGCCCGGGTCGCCGAAGCCTGCGTCGGGCGAGTGGCAGGAGGCGCACGACTGGCCTGGTGGGGTGGACAGGGTGGTGTCGAAGAAGAGTAGCTTGCCGAGTCTCTCTTTGGCCGTGAAGTTGGCCTGCTGATCGACAGGTCGCTCGGTTTGTGAGATCCCACAACCTAGATAGAGAGAGGCTGCGACCACACAGCCGATTGCCGAACCACCAGCTAGCGCGTGCATATCAAGACTCCCAGATTCGATAGTCGTATTCCGCTTGCCAGATCGGGCAACCCTTGCAGATGTTGTCCGACTGCTTTCGGTGACTAATTCCCTCGCTAAGATCGGGTTGGCGGGATCACTCCGCCAGTTCCATTCGGGCGTATCCGAACCGCGGACGTCACTGCCCCAAGTCCGGCTTCACACAGGATCTCTTCGGGGCACTAGTCGAGATGTCGGCCGCCATCCGGTGGCAAGGCGGCCGATGTCCCGCCCACTGACCATGGCCCGACCCGAGGCACGAACAACCCCACGGCTCCAAGGGAGGGCCATCGCGGCCTCCCTGCGGCCATCATCTGTGTGACAACACGCATCTCAACGACCACACCGAAGTACCGAGACGCAACTGGCGCCACACTACCTCGTTGCGCGGGCACCACACGGTTCATGACACCCTTTTGATATCGCCCGGCGGGCCGCTACATTGAATGTCCGTTTAGCGGTACGTCACATGCTGAAAATCGTAGAATCCCCCTTTTGGAGACTGGGACCCATGCACAGACGTGTCCTCATGCGACTAGCGACAATCCAGCTTCTGCTACTCTTTGTGTTGAGCTGCGTACCTGAAGCGACTGCCCCCGTTCTCGATAGCTCTTCAGACCTCACCACGCTCTCCCACCAGGACGGAGACGAGGATTCCTACGCCAAGGTCAAAGGAGTGATCGCCGAGATCGATTACGACGCAATGCGACTGCGCCTGGGAGATGCCTGGTTCTGGGCTGACGGCGACACAAAGATCAAGATCGACGACTTCGAAGGCACACCGACTTTCGCCGACTTAGGTGTCGACGACCCCGTCCACATAGAGCACAGCGCCAGCCTAGACGAGGACAAGGGATACTACGCCAAGGAAATCAAAGTCGTCGATGATGACGATGACGACGATGACGAGGTGAAGTACGCTAAGACTGAAGGCTACGTCGAAGAGGTGGACGCGGACGGGATGCGATTCCGCATGGGTGAAGAGATGTGGTTCTGGGTCGATGGAGACACCCAATACTGTGATGACGATGACGACGAGGAACATGATCACCTGGCGTGCTCGTTCGACGACATACAGGTGGGCATATGGGTGAAGGTGAAGCACTCAATGGAGCTGGAAGATGACAGGGGATACTACGCTCACCAGGTAGTGGTCAAGCCCAACCACGAATCGGAATGGGCGGAGGGCTACGTGGAAGAGGTCGACGCCGACGGCATGCGGTTCCGGATCGGCGAGGAGATGTGGTTCTGGGTGGATGAGAATACCGAGTACTGTGATGACGATGACGATGACGACCACGATCACTTGATCTGCTCGTTCGATGACGTCCAGGTAGGTGTGTGGGTCAAGACCAAATACCTGACGTTCATGCACGAAGACCGTGGCCTCTATGCCTGGAAGGTGCTGGTCAAGCCCAATCGTCAGTTTGAGTGGGCCGAAGGCTACGTCGAGGAAGTCGACGCCGATGGCATGCGGTTCCGGATCGGCGAGGACATGTGGTTCTGGGTGGATGAGAACACCGAGTACTGCGACGACGATGACGAGGATGATGAGGAGTGCTGGTCGTTCGACGACATCTTGGTCGGCGTCTGGGCCAAGGTGAAGCACCGCACCTTCATAGTTGAGGACCGCGGGTACTACGCCAAGAACGTTCACCTGAAGTTCGAACACGAGTCGGTCGAAGGCGAGGTTGCGGAGATCGACGCGCACGGGTTGCGAATCCGCGTGGGGGATGACTGGTATTGGACCGACGAGCACACAGAGATCGAGATAGAGGACTTCGTCGGGGATCCCACTTTTGGTAATATCGAGAGCGGCGACCTCGTGAAGATCGAGCATCGCGTTCCAGCGCATGGAGAGAGGGGCTTCTACGCCAAGAAGATAGAGGTGAAGACGGACTGACCCCACGGTGGGCCCAGCGTCGATTGGAGGTGCTCCGCGATGGCGGGGCGCCCCCGCTAAGGCGAGTACGCGCGAGGGACGTTCGAGGGATCCGTGCCCATCTGCTCGATCTGTGCCATCTGCGGCTCCCCCCTTGGCCTAACCCCCCGTCGTGCCTATAGTTATGGATGCAGCGTTGGACCCCGGAGATCCTCGAGCAGGTTCTGACCCGAGAAGTACTCCCCTTAGTCTCCAAGCCGAACCGTTACGTCGGTAACGAAATCGGGCTTGCCGAGAAGGACTGGGAGTCAGCCGAGGTACGCTTCCTACTCAGCTATCCCGACGCCTAACGGGCACACAGATTCTCTACCACTTGGTGAACCGCGATCCGCGTTGGTTGCTGGACCGCGTTTACGCGCCGTGGCCCGACATGGAACGGCAGCTCAGGAAACGCGATATCCCACTGTGGGGCCTGCAGCACCGCCGGCCGGTCTGCGAATACGACATACTCGGCTTTACTCTGCAGTCGGAGCTGACGTATACCAACATCCTCACAATCCTGGAACTCTCTGGCATCCCGCTCCGATCCAAGGATCGTACCGACGACGATCCCATCGTGATGATCGGTGGGCCAGGCGTGGCCAATCCCGAGCCGCTGGCGGAGTTCGTCGATGCGGCGCTGATTGGGGACGCCGAGGATGCGTTGTTGGAGGTGCTCGAGGCCGTGGGTGCGTGGAAGAGGTCGGAAGGTCGGAAGGTCGGAAGGTCGGAACCCCCTTCCGCCCTTCCGCCGTTCCGACGTTCCGACGATAGGCGCCGGGCATTGCTCGAAACCTTGGCAACAGACGTTCCGGGTATCTACGTCCCCGCACTGTATTCAGTGTCTGAGGGCGGCAGGACCGCTCGGCCCAACGCCGACGCCCCGGAAGGCACGCCGTTTCCCATCGTCGCTCGCAAGGTCCCGGTGTTGCGTCCCGAAGACCATCCTCGCGAGATGGTGGTGAGCCTCACTGAAACCACGCACGACAGGCTGCCCATTGAGATCATGCGTGGCTGCATGCGTGGGTGCCGGTTCTGCCAAGCCGGGTATCTCTACCGGCCCGCACGCGAGCGGGACATCCAGGATACGGTCGACATCGCGGAGCAAGGCATTGATCACTCTGGTTGGCAAGAACTCGCTTTACTGTCGCTGTCGACGGCGGACTACTCCGAGGTGAGCGAACTCACCGACCGGATGAGCCGCACCATGGTCGATCGGGGTGTGAGCGTGAGTCTGCCGTCTCTGCGTGCCGACGCGTTCAGCGTGGGGTTGGCCGAAGCCGTGAGCCGGGTACGCAAGTCGGGCTTCACGTTTGCTCCGGAAGCCGGGAGCCAGCGCCTGCGCGACGTCATCAACAAGGGTTTAACGGAGGGCGAGATCCTCGAGGCGGTGGACTGTGCCATGGAGGCCGGCTGGACCAGCGTCAAGCTCTACTTCATGATCGGTCATCCGACCGAGACCGAAGAGGATTTCGAGGAACTGGCGCAGCTGGTTGAGAAGATCAAGGCTGTTCTTCAGAAGTACCCGGGCCGAAGAAGCATCACGTTGGCGTTCTCGCCGTTCGTGCCCAAGGCGCACACGCCGTTCCAGTGGGAGAGACAGGATACCATCGCCGAGACGGCGCAGAAACTGGCGTGGATCAAGCGACGTCTGAAGGGCAGGGGAGTCGAGATCCGCCATCACGAGAATGCCGGCACCGCGATCGAGGGAATCATCTCCCGTGGTGGCCGCGAGATCGCAGACGTCATCGAGGGAGCCTGGCGCCGCGGTGCCCGGTTCGACGGCTGGAACGAATACTGTGACCTCGGCAAGTGGCAGCAGGCGCTCGAGCAGCAAGGGCTCAGTCTGATCGATACGATGCGCGAGATCGGCGAAGAGGAAGGACTCCCCTGGGAAGTGGTGAGTTGTAGGATCCCGCGCGGCTACTTCCTCAAGGAGCGTCATAAGGCCTATGAGGCGGCCTTGACCGAGGAGTGCAAGCACGAACGCTGCTCGTCATGCGGTGTATGTGATTTCCAAGCGATGAGAAACCTACTGGCAGCACCTGTGAGTTCTGCGGCGCCCGTAGAGAAGCAAGCGCTGCTGCAACGTGTGCCGGGCACGACGGTGCGCCTTAGGTACTCCAAGGGGGATGCCGTGAGGTTCATCTCTCATCTAGACCTGCTCAGGGAGCTGGAACGCTCGCTCAGACGCGCCGCTGTTCCCGTTCTGTATTCCGAGGGCTACTCCCCTCGACCCAAGGTCTCGGCGGCACCTGCTCTGGCGCTGGGTTGGACCTCAGACAGCGAGTGGATCGACCTGGAGCTGGCGGGCGAATGGCCCGAGCAGCGTCTCGCGGGTTTGCTCGAAGATCTGAACGCAGTGGTTGCGCCAGGGATCACCTTCACGACGGCGGCATCGATGCCGAGCAAGGTGGCATCGCTGGTGGCCGGGATCGAGCAGAGCACGTACGTGGCTCTGTTCCCACGGCCCAATTTTGACGTAACGCTGGGCAAGCTGACCCAAGCGGCGGACGGATTTATGTCCCAGCAGAGCGTGACGGTAGTACGCGAGCGCAAAAGGAAGCGCCGCGAGATCGATTTGAGGCCGATGGTCCATGAGTTCGCGGTGGTGGCCGAGGATGAGATAATCCTGCGGATCA
>JBDHHP010000117.1:0-12198 GCA_039589275.1 Gemmatimonadota bacterium
CCCTTCAGAGGCTTCGAATGGACAGTAGTCCAGAATGGAACGGTTGACGGAATCCCGCAAGTCATTTTCTTTCATCCGCTTACAACTCTAGGACAGGTGGCCGAGTGGTCGAAGGCGCGCGCCTGGAGAGCGACTCCGAAATCGCCAAAAGTGTGACAAAATCTCACAATTCCTGCGGCCGAACGCACTATTTGTCACACATTCCCTCGAACAAAGTCACACTTTGCCACACTGAATCCACTCAGCAATCCACTCAGGTGCAGTCGCTGGTGAGGGGCCTGGCAGGAGGGTCAGGGAGGTCATTCAATCACGCAGCACCGTCTGCCTTCCTGATGAGGACCGGCTGTTTCTCGGTCAGCTTGTTGGTTGCGTTCAGGCAGCGGATGCCTGAACGCAGGCACGATGTCCTAGTCCGAATCGATCCCTGTGCAATGACCAAACCATTGATCGTCTTTCGCCGGCGGTAGTTGACAGATATTGTCAACATAATTATACTAATGGCATCACAATTGTCTACGTAATGATACATGAACAAGACAAGCTTCCTCGGTGAATTCGAGCAGATGGTGCTCCTGGCGATTCTGCGCCTGGCGGATGGGGCTTACGGCATGTCCATCAGGAGGGAGTTGGGGGAGAGGGCCGGGCGTACCGTGTCACGAAGTGCACTATACATCACGCTCGAACGGTTGGTACGAAAGGGGTATCTCACAGCTCGAATGGGCGATCCCAGTCCCGAACGCGGGGGCCGCGCAAAGCGCTATTTCGCGATCACCTACGCGGGCCGCGAGGCACTCAAGATGTCGGGCCGGGCCTTGAGGAATCTCTGGGTCGGGTACGAGTCGCTGCTGGACGAGAGCTAAGTGGGGGGTCCGCTGGTGCACCAACCAACCGGCCTGCTTTCCAAGATCTCAGGGTTCCTGCTCCGCCTGGCTGTTGGGGATGCGGAAATCAGTGACGGCATCCTCGGAGACCTCGAACAGGAATACGCGTCTCTTCCAAGCCGAGAGGATCGGTTCACACGGATGCAGGTCCCCTATTGGCTGGTGGCGCTCAGGCTTGCGGCCGGATTCGCACTTGAACGGGTGCGCCCGAGAAGAAAGCAGCCGCGGCCGATGAAGGCGGCGGGACAACGGAAGGACAATGCTGTCATGATAGCGTCAGCTTGGCGAGACATCAGGCTGGCACTCCGAGGTGTCCGCAGGAATCCAGTGTTCGCCGCGCTGACTGTTCTCACGCTTGCCCTGGGAATCGGCGCAACAGCAGCGGTCTTCAGCGTCGTAAACGGCGTCTTGTTGAAGCCGCTTCCGTTCCACGAAGCGGAGGATCTGGTCGGCGTGTGGCACAGTGCACCGGGCTGGGGAGTAAACCGCTGGATGCCCCAGTCGGCGGCCACCTACTTCACCTACCGGGAGGAGTCCCGGGCCTTTGAGGACGTCGGGATCTGGAACAACACCCAGGTATCGGTTACCGGGCTGGACCAGCCCGAGCGCGTCACGGCCCTGCTAGTCACCGACGGAACACTGCCGCTGCTGAGGGTCGCCCCGATTCTGGGCCGGACCTTCACTCACCATGACGACCTACCGGAGGCGGAGCCGACAGTCATGCTGAGCCACGGGTACTGGCTGCTCCGCTTCGCCGGTGACAGCGACGTGGTCGGGCGAACTCTGACAATCGACGGGCGTTCACGTGAGGTCATTGGCGTGCTGCCACCAGGGTTCGACTTCTTCCAGATCGATCCGGCGGTCTACCTGCCGTACCGGTTCGACCGTTCGCAGGTAGCCGTATTTGGGGACCTCAGCTACCCGGCCATCGCTCGACTTCGGCCCGGCGTGACGATCGAACAGGCGAATGCCGACGTGGCTCGCATGATTCCGTTGGCGTTAGAGAAGTTCCCCCCGGGTATGAGCCCCGCCGACATAGAGAACGTGCAGCTCGGTCCTGACGTCCATCCTCTAATCAACGACGTCGTAGGCACCGTGGGCACCACGATCTGGGTAACACTTGGCAGTGTCGGCATCGTTTTCTTGATCGCCTGCGCCAACGTGGCGAACCTCTCTCTGGTGCGGGCTGAGGGACGGCGCCAAGAGGTGGCCATTCGCACAGCAATAGGCGCGGGAAGACGCGAAATCGCGCGGCACTTCTTTGCCGAGAGTCTGGTGTTGGCAGGTCTAGGCGGTGTGGTTGGCCTGGGCCTGGCGTACGTTGGAACCAACGCCTTCGTTGCCATGGCTGCCCAGCAGCTCCCACGAACGGCGGAGATCACCCTCGATCCCACGGTGCTGCTGTTCACTGCTGCCATATCGCTTCTTTCAGGACTGTTCTTTGGCTTGTTCCCGGTGTTGCGCTTCGGCGACCCGAATCTCGCGACTTCTCTTAAGGAAGGAGACCGAGGCAGCGGGTTGGGACGAGGTCGCAAGCTTGTCCGCAATGCGTTGGCAGTCTCACAAATAGCCTTGGCATTGGTGCTGGTTTGCGGCTCGGGGCTCATGATCCGGAGTTTCCAGGCGATGCGTCGGGTGGATCCTGGCTTCGACCGTCCGCACGAGGTATTGACGTTCAACATCACGCCCACCAGGACCGAGGCGCCGGAGCCTCCAGCGACGGCGGCTACCCACGAGGAGGTCCTGCGTCGGATCAGGGGTGTACCTGGAGTCACCGCGGCGGCGTTCTCGTCGTCGATGCCGATGGATGGGCGGGGTAGCAACCAGGGCATCCACGTGGAGGAGTTCCCCATAGCGGAAGACCAAGCTGCGCCGCTGCGCCGCTTCAAGTGGATCTCCCCCGGTTACTTCGAGACCCTGGGCGTTCCCCTGTTGGCTGGCCGAGACCTATCGTGGGCGGATGTGCACACCAGAGCGCGGGCCGTGGTGGTGACCGAGAACTTTGCTAGCCAGTACTGGGAAAATCCCAACGCGGCGTTGGGGAAGCGGATCCGAGAGGGGAGGGATCAGCCTTGGCGCGAGATCGTGGGCGTGGTGGGGAACGTGCACGACAACGCGGTGAATCGCCCGGCCACGCCGATCGTGTACTGGCCTCACCTGGTGGAGGACTTCTGGGGTTTGGAGATCTTCGCGCGCCGCACGATGGTCTACGTCGTCAGGAGCGGATTACCTCTGGCAACGAGCCTGTTGGACCAGCTACGCGAGACCGTATGGTCGATCCATTCCACACTTCCCGTGGCGAACGTCCAGACTCTTGAGGACGTGTACGATCGATCGATGGTAAGGACCTCCGTCGCGATGGTAATGCTGTCTATTGCCGGGTCGTTCGCCCTCCTCCTGGGTGCAGTCGGGATCTATGGTGTGATCTCGTACGTGGTCTCACAGCGGACCCGGGAGATCGGGTTGCGCGTGGCACTTGGCGCCAGACAGCAGCAGGTGACCCGCATGGTGCTGACGCACGGTCTCTCGCTCGCAGGGGTCGGTGTAGCGATCGGGTTGTGTGCAGCCGTCGGACTCACGCGATTGATGTCCACCCTGTTGTTCGGGGTGGACCCCGTTGATCCGGTTACCTATGCGATAGTCTCCGTCGCGCTCGTGACGGTGGCGCTGCTGGCCAGCTACGTGCCCTCGCGCAGGGCCGCAGGTGTAGATCCGGTCGAGGCGCTGCGGGTAGAGTGATATGAAAGAGCTCACCTCAGACTGTGCAGGCACCGAGGCCGGCTTCGACGATGATCCCACTGATATTTGCCGGTTGAGGATGCGAAACGCGGTTCCGAGCATTCCTGAAGCCCGAATACTGCAGAACCACGTTCTCTCGGCGTTGATCGACACCGTGAGCAGACTTGGCCGCCCGCTTGAGCCAATGGTGCTGCGCAGCTATTGAGTGCTGCCACCCTCCGCGGCTGGCTTCTGCCCCACGCCTCGGTCAGCAGCCCAGTTGTACAGCCAACCGAATATCGCACCGCACACTGCTCCGTCGACGACAGCGTACAGAGTCGCGACGATTACCGACCAAATTCCATCCGGGCCGTCATAGCCTGGGTAGACCGAGGCCGCAAGTCCAAGAAGCGCCACGCCGTAGGACTCCCAAATGAGGTTGGCCAGCCCAACCAACAGGCAGCCGCCGCCGAAGACGATGGCGCCAACGATGGTCAGCGCTCTGATGTTGAGAGGGTACTGTCAACTTAACGCTGATTGCTCGTATCCAGAGCATCGCGCACAGTTCGAAACTGCCCGAAGATCAAGGGTTTCCGGTTTTATGGATCGCGCTTTCGGCACGAGATTTCACTCAAATTGACAGTACCCGCCAGAGATAGTGCCGCTTGCCCTGGATGTTCACGAAGAGCTCGTCCAAGTGCCAGATGTCTCCTTTGCGTCCTTGCCGACGCCGGAGGTTCTGGGCGTACTGCGGTCCGAACTTCCTGCACCACTGCCGGACGGTCTCGTAGGTGACCACGATCCCCCGCTCAGACAAAAGCTCTTCGATGTCACGGAAGCTCAGGGGAGTGAGCAGCGCGGGCTTCCACGGCCAACGTCAGAGGCTCTGCTCAGCGACGTCGCTCCAGCTGCTCCGGAGTAGGGGTTACTGAAGCGTCTGTCGAATCACCTCTTTTTGCTCGTCGGTCATCTGTTCCCACGGCCAAAAGGCCACACCTGCTGATGACCCTTTCAGCGACTCATTCACGTAGGCACTGAACTCCTCAATGGTTACCGATCCGTCCACATACGTATTGCCTCTCACTTGAAAGGCGGGGATGATCATCGTGCTGGTCATATCGATTTGGGCGGCAATATCCTCAACGACGGAGTTGATCCAGACAGGCTCGCGCTCCAACATTTTCGCGTAGCACATGGGTGAAATCACGTCGACTATTTGAGCGAGAGCACCAAAATCCTGCCCTGCAATCCGCTTGGCCGCATCGTCAAAATCGGCTCGTCGCCATGGAACCGCGTGAGTATTGATTTTAGTCTCTGGATCAACGGCCTTAACAGCTGCAACGACCTCAGTAACAAATGAGGTGATGGTGTTTGTCTTGAAGGCAATCCAAGCTTCCTGCGCGTTGGTGTGGATCCAAGCGGCCACATCCCTGGTTTCGGTGAGCTCGGTGGGAATAGCTACCCCGTGTGCCTGGGAAAACAGACTTAAGCATCTCGAGCAAAAGCAGGTATCGGGAAGGTCATCTGGGTCGGTTCCTTCGAGAATTCGCTCCCAAAAGGCGAAATAGCGTACAAAGTCAAGACTCAAGCCATAGGGTTTGTGCGTCTCAACCGATTCGACAATGCGCGCAATGGTTTTTTCGCGATATCCCTCTGAGGGATTGGCAGGATCATATCCCGGTCCATTGTTGGGACAGGCCATTTCAAGCCAATTGCCGGGGCGCTCGCCTGTGGCCACGCCGCCGTCAGCTTGAACGGCGAAGAGCGGGTTGTTCTGTGTATCTGAAAGGTGATTGTGGTCGTTGAAAAAGACCTGGGAGATCATCCAAGTTTTCAATGACGTGCGAGAGAGCGCCTCCTTGATGTGAGCCCTCCCGAAGAAGGGTTCCAGTAGGAAGAGATGGGTGACGCCCAACGACTCCATCTCCTGAAGTTGCGCCTCTACCGCATCAAGAGTGCCCGGCGGAGTATAGTATTTGGCTGCGTAAATCTTGCCGAACTTGTTTTCGGGAATCCTCTCTCTTTCAGGCTGCTGGCACCCCGCAATCACGGCACCTAAGATCAGACAACACATGATAGGTCCCGGCATTCTCATTTTCATCTCCTCCTGATCGGAGTCACGCGAAGGTGTCGGCGTCTCTCGTCCGCCGCAACGTGGTTGGTCCAAGCCGACCCATCTGCAGCGCTACGATGACGATTCCACAATCATTCAAGAGGACTCCCAAAAGTCCTTCCTGCGAACGGGCATACCGTAGCCAAAGAGGTCGTCCATCCAGACCAAGAGTCGGTTGAGAACCGGTGCTTTGCGAATGAGATAACGAGCGGAGTCGTGAAGGATCCCTGCCGGTTTGTTGAACGGACATACTCTTACGCAATTGTTGCAGTCCATCCAGTTCTTTGCCCAGAAGAGGAAACACGTCTCGGGATTGATGTACCACTTCGAGACCCCGGAATGATTGGACATGGACGGCCCCTCGATCGTCGGTTCCCCGAACGGAATGGACTGCGACGGACAGGATTGAGCGCACTTCCTACACATTCTGCAGAACTCTGCCACCCCAAATGGGCGGTAGTCATCAAAGGTCAATGGAAGATCTGTGAAGACCTTGCATATGCGCACGCGGGGGCCGAAGGCCTCGGTCACCAGCAGCCCCATCCGACCCAACTCGCCAAGTCCCGCCGCCATCGCCAAGGGTACGGACAATGCCGTGTCGTTGCCGGACGGGATGGCGCGGTAACCCAACCCGCGGATGAATGCCGCGACGAGATTGGCCACGACCGCCTGCATACTGTACCCAAGTCCGGTCGACGCACCTGAAATGGCGTCCGGTGAATACCGTGCGGACTCATAATCCATTTCGACTGCCATGACTACGGCGTTTGTACAGCCTTCGGGCAGTTCTATGGGGCGATGCTCCATGGAAGTCAGATCAAGCTCATGCGAGTAGGTCAAGCTGGGATGGGCATAGCAGATGCCAACAAGGTCGGCCCCCAAGAACCGGGCCGCATTCTTTATGATGCGTGCGTTCTCTTCGGCAGAGTGCTCGACGGGACCGCCGTGCTTGATGAATCTCTTGGCCTTGTCGGCAACGTGAGTCCAGGAATAGAGACCTGAGTTGCCGCGCATGGTCCCAAAGCCGTAGGCGTATTCCATGTCCCAGGCAGCGTTGCGCAGAGCATAGTCGAGCTTGCGATATCCATATTGTTCCTGATAGTGGACCTGAGTGTAAAAGCGACTCGCGTGGGGAATCATCTCCTCATCCCAAGTTCGCCGCTTGAACACTTCGTTGTGCTGGTCAAACCGATAATCTGGGACCGGAAAGGGGAAATACGGACTCCCCGTCTGTCCTCGTGCTTCATTCGGGTTCGTCATGGCGTCTGCTCATCTATTGGCATCACCGGGCGCCCAGGGGCAGAAGTGACCCGTTACATCTCTTCCTCAGCAAGTGCCCGCATGATGATGTTGGCCGCCAACTTGGCGGTTACACCGTCGCGATCAAACTCCGGGTTCACCTCCGTCAACTCAATCAGCCGAGTCCGTGGGTCCTTCGCGGCTATGTCGGCGATCTCACATACCTCTCGCGCTGTTAGACCCATCGGTCCAGGGTCACTCACACCCGGCGCTTCCACTGCGCGAACAACGTCGAGGTCAAAACCGAAGAAGATGGCGTCGGCACTCGACTCGGCGACTATGCTGCCTACCGCACTGCCGACTCCCTCCTTCCGTAGCTCGCCGAGGACGTGGATGCCCACCCCGAGCGTGCGCAGCCACTCTAGGTGCGCCGGTGAGTTGGCGAAGGTATTGCAGGCGACCTCGTGAAACTGGTCTGGGCGGATCAATCCCTCCTCGAGTAGCTGCCTGTAAGGGGTGCCGCTGTTGCGTTGCTCTGCCGCGCGCACGTCGAGGTGACGGTCGATGTTGAGTACCAGCAGCCGCTCTGCAACCTGCCTCAGAGCCGCTACGTCAGGGTAGGAAATGTCGTTGCCGCCACCCAGAACCACCGCCTTTTTTCCGGCGGCGAGCACTCGGTAGACGACCCCTCTGAGGCGCTCGTGGGTCTCCTCCAGCGTGGGGCCGCTTCGAATATCGCCTAGGTCGAGAAGGCGGAGGTCTCGGTGCGCACCACCCACCGGGTACCTGTACAGAGCGCGCCGGATTTCACGGGGTGCGAACCGCGCTCCGGGACGCCCTTGATTGCGGCGTACGCCTTCATCCTCGGGACAGCCAAGTAGGATTACCCTGGAGGTGGCCCAGCCTGCCGCCTGGTCGCGCAACACGACATCGCCGAGGCGCTGGTCAAGCGGGTCGGACCGAGTGTAGAACACGTCGGGTGGAGCCGCCTCCACAGCCCTGGACAGCTCGCGCCACGCATTCGACGCTTCATCAGTAGGTCGCGAGTTCACCAATCTCGGATTCCACCGCGTCTAGCACAACGAGGCTCTTGACGGCGCCGAACATCACACTGTGATCGCGAAACAGCGGCCGACCCTCGTCGAGAGACTTGACATGTCTCCGCACCATCCCGTGCGCAGATTGGATACCTCGTCCCGCATCGGGCATGGGCGGTAATCCACCGGTTCGGCGCCTAAACTACGCTGCGACCTAGTCCTGGGCCAGATAAGGGTGACCTTGGCACGCGCTGACGTGGCGCGTAGACACTGCGCTGCCACACCGTTTGAGAAGGACCTACTGATTCTCGGTCGGACTTCCTTCCAAGATCTGTATCTGGGATTCCCAGCGGCTCGACAGCTCCAACATCGAGAGCTTGTTTAGGAGGCGGAAAAGGGAACTCCTACTCCGATCGGTTGGCCGCAGCCTCGGTCCACCAGCTCTCTGCGCGTTCCTGTGACCAGGACCCCCTGAATTCGATCCGATCCAGGCGCGAAACGATCTCTTCGGCACTCTGGATGCGGTCCTCTGGATCCTTCGTGAGGCAATCGAGCACGAGGGTCTCTAGGCCCGCCGGGATTTCGGCATCACAACGTTGACTCGGCGGGACTGGCTGCTGGCTCGCCTGTGCCACGAGGAGTGCTGGCAGCGTCGGTGAGTCGAACACCGGTACGCCAGCAAGCAGCCAGTATGCGACACAGCCAACCGCGTAGATGTCCGAACGGGCATCGGCCGGTACGCCTTTCACCACCTCGGGAGCCATGTAGTCCGGTGTTCCGATCACCATCCCCATCTTGGAGAGGTTGTCAGCCCGTTCCTTGGGATCTACCCCGGAGTGTTTTCGCACAAGCCCGAAATCGAGAACCTTCACGAAGTCGTACTCGAAGGCCCGTTTGCAGAGGTAGACGTTCGCCGGCTTAACGTCGCGGTGAACGAGACCCATCCTGTGGGCTTCGCCCAGGGACGCGCATACCTGTCGCAGAATATGGACGACCCTTTCCGCCGGTAGGGCACCGTGTTCGGCAACCAGTTGGTTGAGGTCGACGCCGTCGAGCATCTCCATCACATAGTAGAGGGTGCCGTCGTCGCTCACCCCGTAGTCGTATAGCTCGACCGTGTGGGGAGACTGCAGGGCAGCCGTTACTTGGGCCTCCCGTTCGAATCGCGTCAGTGCCGTCGCATACGTATCGGGATCCAACCCAAGGGCGTCCGCCCTGACGAGTTTCACGGCAGCGGGTCGGGCCAACAGCCGGTGAGACGCGCGCCACACCTCACCCATTCCGCCCGTCCCCAGACGCTCTTCCAGCCGGTAGCTTCCCATCTCACGAGCGACGCTCACCGCCTGCCCCAGGCGGTACACGATGTGCGCAGCGGTGTACGCGCCCGCGGCGACCAGCAAATACGGAAAGAAGACGACAAAAAAGAACTGCTGAGGTTCCAGCACCGGAGCCTCACCCACTGTCGTGGAGAGATAGTACACGATTCCTGGCGCGGTGGACGAACCCAGCAGCGCCACCAGCGCATGGCGTGGCCGGGCCGGCACCAGAACGGTGTAGAACAGCATCCAGAAACTCACCACCGATAGGCCCACCGTGTCGAACTCGATCTGACTTGCGGTGAATCCCGCGAACGTGTCCCAGTATTGGCCGAATGCAATGCTGTAGCTGATCACGACCTGATACAACAGTCCCAGCTTCACTATGGTCTGCGCCGGGAGCTGGTACACCCGCGTCATGAGGATCAAGACTATCGACGTGACGATCGCGGCAACTGGAGGGAGCCAGTCCCATAGACGAGTGAATTCCTCCCAGAACACACCTCTTACTGACAATGGGAGGACCCAAGCCAACATGAGGAAACCGATGAGCGCGGCCGCCACCACCGGTATTCGACTAGCTCCCTGACGCAGCAACGCTGAGGGAACAGCGGACCCACCGAGTCCACTCAACGGCTCGGGCCCCCGGGAGGAATCAAAGACCTTGGTTAGAAAGCGATCGTCGTGCATTCAATGTGTACCGGGTCCGACCCAAGATACCTCGGTGGGGTCCGGTGGGTCAGTGGGTCAGTGGGCCGCCGTTTTGTTTTTGTCCGCGTGCAAGCGGAAACAGGCGGATGAGCAGATGGGTCTCGGTGTCGACCGGGCATTGGGGCCCTCCGTCGTTGGAGGAGACGGTGGCGACAGTCCGCGGCCCACTACTACTGATTCTCGGTCAATTGATGCCTGGCCCTGCGATGAAGCTGTGTACAGGGTCCAGTCGGTCACTCCTGCACGGAGGTTGTACGGTCGATCTAGCTCGGCAGTGTGCCCATCAGTACTTTGGACTAGTCGCAGCCAAGGCTGTTTCGTTGGCCGATCCGCTGAACCGTCCAGGGAGCTCCGATGAAGAACCTAATAGTGATGCTGGGATGTGCTGTTGTATTGAGCGGATATCAATCACAGGACTTTGTGACCGCCCGCGGCAACGAGATACACTACGAGATAAGGGGATCCGGCACGCCATGGATCATCCTGTTGGCGGGAGCGGGCAACGATCTGACTTCCTTCGACAGCATCTTCAGTGAGCTGAGCAAGATCACCACGGTCGTGCGTTACTCGAGAGCGGGACTTGGGGAAAGCTCGTACAGCAACAGAGTGAATGGGTTCGATGACATGGTTGATGAACTGCACCTCGTTAGCAGTGCACTCGAGGTTCCGGCCCCCTTCATTCTAGGCGCGCACAGCTTTGGTGGTTTGACCGCCAAGGCCTACGCCAGCAGGTATCCTTCCCGAGTCGCCGGCATATTGTCCATGGATCCCTCGTTTGAAGACAACTTTGTGGTGCTTGAGCCATTCGATCCCGGTGTTCGCAATGAATTCGATGCCGGATTGGAGCACTTCGTGAACACTTATCCCGATGGCGCCTTCACCAACGAGTTCAAGGCCATGGTGGCCTTGTATGACTCACCGGAAACCTGGAGAGAATTGTTCGACTATCCGGCAACCATACCGCACTTCGTGGTCACGTCGCTCAAGACCATTGACGCTGCCAACAGCCCCGGGCGTGATACCAAGGAGATCATGAATGCCCGTGCCGAGGCTCAGTACCGGTCGATCTCGCGGTCGGATATCCACATGCAGGTCAGAGTCTCCGACGCGGGGCATGACGTGCATGTAGACCGACCTCTCTTGGTGATCGATGCCTTCAAGATGCTCTACAACCTGGTCAAGGATCGGTAGCGAGAGGCGTTGTTGCATGGCTCGGAACTGAGCCCAGGTTCCCCCGTTCCCCGAGAGAGAGTCACCCCACTCGATAGCTGTCGGGCATCCCAAGACGGGTGTCCCTTCCATTTATTCATCCGCAGTTGTCAGGCTTGATTCTGTGTGCGTTGCCGTGCCAAGATTCCCGACATGCTGTTGCCATTCCTGTGCTCTCTCGTCTCGGCATTCAAGAGCCGCCGCTCGCTGGCTCTGGAGAATCTCGCTCTGCGGCAGCAACTCGCGGTTCTTCGTAGTTCCGTGAAACGCCCATGCTTGTCGAATGCCGACCGCGGGTTCTGGGTGCTCTTGTCGAGGGTTTGGAGAGACTGGACGCGGGCGCTGGTCCTGGTGAAGCCGGAGACTGTGGTTCGATGGCATCGCACAGGCTTCTGCTCCTACTGGACCTGGAAGAGCCGGAAGCGTCGGCCTGGACGACCAACCATCAAACCCGAGGTACGGGCACTGATCCGGAAGATGAGCAAGGCGAATCCTTGCTGGGGAGCCCCGCGGATTCACGGTGAATTGACCAAGCTCGGTATTCCAGTGTCCCAAGCTGCGGTCTCAAAGTACATGGTTCGCCGCCCGAAGCCAGCTTCACCATCCTGGGCCAGCTTCTTGAACAATCACTTGCTCGACCTGGTCTCGGTCGACTTCTTCACCGTGCCGACAGCGACCTTCCGTGTGCTGTTTGTCTTTGTGGTGCTCTCCCACCATCGGCGACGCATCGTCCATTTCAATGTGACCGAAAACCCCTCGGCTGAGTGGACCGCTCAACAGATTGTGGAAGCCTTTCCGTGGGACACCGCCCCGCGCTACCTACTTAGGGACAGAGATCGAGTTTACGGAGCATACTTCAAACGGCGGGTCGCCGGTCTCAGGATCGATCAGGTTCTGACTGCGCCGCGCTCGCCGTGGCAAAACCCATTCGTCGAAAGGCTTATCGGATCGATTCGTCGTGAGTGTCTCGACCA
>JBDHHP010000118.1:0-11961 GCA_039589275.1 Gemmatimonadota bacterium
TCACAATCCCCGCGTCGTGGATGAGACCCCGACTCCTTGAAGGCCGTAAGCTGTGTCAGTTTCTGTGTCAGCTAGGTCTTACGAAGTCTTACATCGAGGGGTGCAAAGTACGACAAAGGACGACACGAACTCGCGGTTTGACAACAAGATGTAACGAAATGATGTAAGACTTGGCCCGCCTCTTAATCAGTAGGTTCGGGGTTCGCACGGCCGACCTTCTGGAGCAATGCGCCAACGCTGTCAGGTCTCACCGCACTCCTACTCGTACCTCTTCGCCGGATCGGCCTACACAGCAACCGGCCTGGAGAGCGCGTAGACGGTAACCCCGTCTCGTGGGTTCGAATCCCACCCTGTCCGTTTACCCTATTCCTCCCGCAACGCCTCCAATGGACTCACCCCCGCTGCCTTGCGCGCCGGCAGGTAGCTCGCGAACAGGACGACCGCTGTTGTCCCGACTGCGACAGTAACGTATGTGACGGCGTCCACCGGATTGACCCCGTACAACATGCTCGACATCAACCGCGTGAGGCCAAAGGCGGCTAGCAGACCCGCCGCTACACCGGTACCTGCGAGGAGGAGACCACGGTGCAACACCATATTCATGACGGCCCTCGGCCGCGCGCCGAGCGCGATCCGCACGCCGATCTCCCTGGTCCTCTGTGTGACAACGTAAGAGATCACTCCGTAGACACCAACGACCCCGAGCAACAGAGCGACGGCCGTCGCTAGACCGAGCATCACTAGAGTAAACGCCGTACGGGCGGTTGACTGCTCCAGGATATCCTCCAGTGTGCGCACACTCGCCAGCGGCAGGTTGGAGTTGATTGACCAGATCGCCTGTCTGATCTCATCCAGG
Organism: Gemmatimonadota bacterium; assembly: GCA_039589275.1. GTDB lineage: Bacteria > Gemmatimonadota > Gemmatimonadetes > Gemmatimonadales > GWC2-71-9. Next base: position 857 of record JBDHHP010000118.1, read on the forward strand.
AAACCGACCGTACCGGTTCTGTCGCTCCGGATAGCGTATGCCATATCCCGAGCGGCGAAAACTGAATCACCTGCTATCCCTTCCCAGGGGTTGCGCGTTATCATCGGCCAGTAGACGACCGTAGCCGCATCTTGAGACATTCCGTTATCGCGCACGTTGCCGACCACGCCCACAATCGTCCTCCAGTCACCTTCATCGATTCCCGTCCCGATGCGCTTTCCGAGAGCCTCCACCGGCGAATCCCAATACTCGAGCGCGAGGTTTTCAGTGATCACAACGACAGGCGCCCGTTCGTGGAGATCCGCCCGGGTGATCAGCCTGCCGGCGAGCACGGGATTACCCATCGTCTCGAAGTACCCTTCGCCAATCCACTTGAACGTGCGGACCGGAGGCAGCTGACCGTCACTGAGCGGGAATTGCTCGACGAAGATGGGATCGAACCCTGCCGTTCCATCCATGGTGATTGATGACGAGAGACCCACTGAGGTTACGCCCAGTATCTCACCGATTCGTCGCGCGATCATTTCGTGAGTCTGAGCCATCTCGCCCAGGTCCTCGATTTCTGCACTGGGGATCGAAACGCGCAGAGTGAGAACCGACTCGGGATCACGGAAACCCGGTTCCACAGCCATCAGGGCTCGAAAACTCCTGATCATGAGCCCTGATCCGATTAGCAACACCATTGCCAGTGTGACTTGCGCAACTACGAGCGCGTTGCGAACCCGGTTACGCTGGCGGCTGCCACTCGCACCACGGCCGCCTTCCTTCAAGGCGCTAACCAAACTGAATTCCCCGTAGCGAAACACATGCAAGAGGCTCACTGCCAAGCATGCCAGCACGGCTATACCAACCGTGAACGATAGCACCGCCGGACTGATAGAGATCTCCTCGAGCCGCGGTAGATTTGTCGGCGCCATCGCCAACAACACCCGGAGTCCGCCGTACGCTAGACCCAATCCAAGGACGCATCCAACCACTGCGAGCACTGCGGTCTCGGTGATGAACTGGCCGGCGATCCTGCTACGAGCGGCCCCCATGGCCGTTCGTACTGCCACCTCACGATCCCTGGCTTCTGCCCGTACCAAAGAGAGATTGGTCACATTGGCACAGGCAATCAGCAAAACCATTGCGGCGGTGCCGAACAATACCCAGAGTACGTCACCCACGTTACCGATCACATCCGTCTTGAGCGGTGTCAGGAACGGCGCGAGTCTGGATTGCTCCACATGCTCAAGTTTCATTCCGCCAGGGAACTTCTCGACCGCGATCGGGATTAGCCGAGTCATCTCAGCGGTAGCCTGTTCCGGCGTGACACCCGGTTTCAACCTTCCCAAACTCCTGAAGCTGAACTGTCCCACGAAGACCTGAGATCTATCCCAGCGCATGGGCAAGTATATGGCCGGGTCATTGCCGAGGAGCCGGAAGTCCGACGGCATTACGCCGATGATCTCACGGGTAGTGCCGTCAACCCGTAACGTACGACCGATTACGTTAGGATCAGCACCGAACTGGCTACGCCAATATCTGTTGCTGAGAATGGTAGTCCCTGGCGCATCCGCCGCGTCATCTTCCCACGTGAACCGCCGTCCGACCACGGGTTGAACTCTCAAGGCCCTGAAAGTTCCGTCGGTCACCCAAATCGCATCTTCCTGTAGCGCCTCGTCTAGGCCGGTGATCGCCACCGTTCCCCTGTTCCACAGTCCGATCTCCTCGAACACCGTGCCCTCATCCTCGTAGGTGAAGTGGAGAGCAGGCGACTGGCTGACTTGTTCCACGTCGACACCGGGAGCCGTGTTCCAAACTCCCACGAGACGGTCCGCCTCATCGTACGGCAGCGGTCGTAAGAGAATCCCGTCCACCAAGCTGAAGATGGCTGTGTTCGCACCGATACCCAGTGCCAGAGTGATCGATGCAACAACTGTGAAACCAGGCGTCCGCCACAGCGTCCTGGTTCCAAGTCGTAGGTCCGCCCAAATACACCGCAACATTCCGTCTCCCCTTCCTGACTTATCCGCCACATGGGTGGCTGCTGTCGCCTGCTTTGTGAACCAGTCTCGTGTTCGGTGAACAACGATTGCGAGTGCCTCCCGACAGTACCAACGGCGCGCCGCTCGAACGTTCCTTTCGGCGCGGCGCTGGTACTCTTCCATTAGATCACCCAGCACGCTGCGACCGGTAGCGTCGCCTGGCAGCACGCGCCGGAGTAGCGACTCGGCGATCGATGGAGGCCGTCTCACCCGATTACCTCCTCCAATCCCGCCCACAGGTTGGTGAGCGCCCTACGGTACTCGCGCAGCGCCGCTATCCCGAGCTTCGTCACTTCGAAGCGCCTCTTGGGATAGCCTCCGCGCGCCGATGTCGCCGCCTCGATCTTCCAGCGGAGGAGACCCTTCTGCTCCAACCGGTCGAGGCTAGAGTAGAGTGCCCCGCGCGAAACCCGTCGCCCGGCCTTGGCCTCCAGTTCCTCGCTTATGTTCGGCCCATAAGCCTCGTTGGAGAGCTGGAGGATGGCGAGTAAAACCAGCTGCTCAAATTCCCCGAGAGTCGATTGTCGCTTCGTCATATTTGTAGCTCTTGTCGACGGAGTCTGGTTTGTAGACAATACGGAGGTGGGATTGGATGGTTTCAGAATCGGGGAGCGGGGAGCAGTGAGCGGGGAGCGTCCATCGGCGACTCGCAGACTCATGTTCCAGCAGATTCGTGGGCGTCTTGCGATGCTACCATTGTCCATCCGCAAGCAGGCAATCGAGGTGGTCAAGGAGAAGGACAGACCCTGTTGGTTCGCACCCGAATGGACACAACCGAGCGAAACGTACTGTCAACTTAAGCTGATTCTTGCCCGCTTGGCCGTCTCGCCCAGATAGCAAACGCCCGAATACCGGGGGTTTCCTGTCCTACAGATCACGCGTTTCGCTGTGGATTTCGCTTAAGTTGACAAAGCCACTCCTCGAGTTGCTAGAGCGGGTGGACCACCGTTAGTCAGCCGAATGAGGTGAGGTATCGCACGAACACTTCCCTGCTCTCCCGGAGCTCACTACGGCATTGGTGCATGGCTCTGGATTTACGTGCATCATTGTTGTACGAGTGGCACAAGCGGTCGGGCTACAGCAAGCGCAGCATGGTCGAGAACACGATCTATCGATACAAGACGATCATCCGCCGAGGCATGAGGAGTCGCATCCTGGTGGGCCAACGGGTGGAGGTGCAACTTGCGTGCAGGGTCCTCAACACGATGACCCGTCTCGGCATGCCCGACAGCTACCGAGTGGGGTGATTCTCTTTCGGGGAACGGGGGACCTGGGCTCAGTTCCGAGCCATGCAACAACGCCCCTCCTCGCCAAGAACCACTGCACCAAACGAGATATGGACGTCCGTTCCAACGCCTACGTCGCCGCTCAGCACTGCAGTTGGCGCAACGACAGCCGACGCATTCACCGTTGGCGCCTTGCCGTTAGCCTCAAACTTCATGACCGGGATCCTTCCCATACTCAGAAGCGTCCTGCTGCCACCTATCGACTCTGCACCCAAAGCTGCAGGCGACTCCTCACAAACAGCAATGACGACTCTGTTTACCTTGATGCTCTCATGCGCCCCGCTTCCTCTGCTAGGCGCCGCTCCGTTCGTTCGACGGCCTCTGCCAGTACCGTCTAACGCTCACTAAGAGATAGGCCGCAGCTGCGAGAAGCAGCGGTGACGAGTACACACCTGGTGCGGCGCGCTGCAGGTACACCGACGCGATAAGATGCTGAATCCCGTTGAACAGCATCACTATGGCTACGAAATACGAGATCGGCTTCATCCACCTCGCGCCACGAAAAGCAAATCTAGACAAGTACGTAAACACCAGCACGGCGAAGATCAGACCACAAAACCACACGGGAAACGAGAATGTGGGCAATGGCGCGAACGCCCATCGCTCTCGGATCGAGTGCACAAGGGGATTCCAATAGGACAGGAAGTCCGTCGTGGTCTCATCTGCCACATGCACTGCCAAGGCAACGCAGAGTGTGATCCACGCAATGCCCCACTGCCTACTGCTCGACGTCGGGCAGTCCTGAATCACCGAGCCTCAACCTCGGTTACCATTCGACTAACCCTCGGACCTGCAGTGGCACCTAACTGCTTGGTGCATACGCTGCGGGTAACTCCCTTCCAGCAGCCGCGCACTCAATTCAATCACTGCTCCGTCCTTGCTCACAATCCAACCGACATCACTTGTCAGACACGTCTTCACGCGCCTGTTGTACCGCACGCTAGATCGCCTAGCACCCGTGTGCAGCGAACAACCCTCTGCACTCAGGAGAACGCTCAGCCAGGCGTTCAAGGAATCGCGCCCAAGCTCCCGTGATCTCGTGATGTAGCGCGTCCAAGTTCCAACATCGTCCGATCTTGCTCCTGTTGTAGCTAGCATGAGCCAACAATCTGTTGAATCGCCGACGGACCGTGACACTCCGTAGCGTGGGCAATGCCAAGCGAGGGACAGGCCGGACGAAGTCGCTTGCCACGATATCGTCCTTGTGGCGTGCAGTGCCAAAGAAGTCACGAAGGTTGCGGGCATGAAGAAGGGCGGCCTCCAACGTGATGTTTCGCAAAGCCTCCGTGCCAGGTGTACTCGGCGCGGCAGGTAGGCGGGCGTGGATGTCGCAGGCTGCCATGAACATCGTGTATTCGTAACAGATTATCTCAGCGCCCGTTCGGCGTGCAGAGGGGCCACGGGGCTTGCGGACTCTACTCTTCCTCATCGTTGCATATCCAATCTCAGCGGATGCCATCCGAGTGCATGCGGTATAACGACTCTGCGCAGAAGCTGCGAGCGTGCCCCCATCCAGCTTCTGTGCGTTAGTGAACGGTGATATCGCGTCAGCCTCGTGCGCGTGCTCGGCCGCCTCTCGAAGTTGCGCGAAGAAGTGGTCTTCTCACGCTCACAGCAAAAACGGTACGAACATCTTCGTCCGCTTCATGTACTCAGAGTATCGTGCGCCGAAACGCTCAATGTTGAATCGCTCTTCATATCTCGCTGTCATGATCCAACAGGCGGTCGCAACCAGCGCAAGCACACCGCTCACCAAATCTACGCCCTTGAAGAACACGCCCCAGACAAGGAGAACCAGTGATCCATACAACGGATGTCGGACGTAGCGATACACCCCAGCCTCAACGACTTCCTGCGTATCCTCCATGATCCGCCGCTGGGATCTGCCGAAAGACCTCAGAAGATGGACGCCATGGGCTGCCAGCGACACCGATGCCACGAACATCGCCCAGGAGAAAAGCTGGTGGATTGACAGCGGGGCGCGAAACCACCAACTGGCGTTCCATCCAACCAGGACCGCCAGGAACTCGAAGCCCAAGAAGCGGAAGAAACCATACGTCTGGTGGGTACGCCATGCGTGGAGCGATGCGGCGACTGCCACAGCAGAGAGTAGCACAAACAGTAGCACCCCCACCGGTCGTATCATTTCACGCATCCAGTGCCAAACGCCGCCAACGCGTGGCCGCAGCGATCGATGAACACGAGAGGCGGCCTAACGGCTCCGCGCATGAGCTGCAGGCAACTACTTCCTGGGCAGACAGCATGGAGCTGCAAACCGTCACCGAAAGCCGTCATCACCGAACCGCGATACTCGTCGCCGCGCCAACCGATCACTCCAGAGCGCCCACTAACTTCATGCACCTGTTGTGCGGCCTATAGGAGCCCACTCATTTATCCAACATGGCAAGCGCTGCTGTGATGTCCTCGGCAATCATCCGCCTCTTGCTCTTCTCTATGAAGAAACTCGGACCTGCCTGAAGGTATGACGGAAACACACGAGCCTTCCAGAAGTGGTACTCCCCATCACGGATCTTGTACGTGGACCCAGGAGGTACCACCTTCCCTTCACCGACTCTGTCAGAGATGTAGTTCAAGGCTCTTATCGCCACGTCACCCATTAGCAGGATTGCTCCGACGTGAGGGAATAACCTCAGCTCCTCTTCTAACAGCCTGGAACACTCCTTGATCGTGGCAGCCTTGATGCTGTATCCGGTCTTCGCACATTTCACAGCTGTGGTTAGATACACCCCGGACTTGAGGATGTCGCGAACTGAGGAAACCCTGGCACCAGCATCGCGAAATGCCTGCACTGTGGTTTCCTGGAAGAGTGGCTGGCCATCCGCATAGTAGTAGTCACGTGCATCGGATGGCGTGGCCTCTGAAACCAAAACGATCCGGACCTTCCTCGGCTCAAGCGCGATGTCCGGAACGAGATGGCACTCGTGCTTCACATCAGCACACGGAAACGCCTCACATGCCACACAGTCACTTACCCGCATCGTGTGGCTCCTCATGTACGCACCTTCCTGCTAGCGGCCGCATACGCTTGATACTCATGAAGGGCACTGTCAACTTAACGCGGTTGGACGTGAGTCAAGGCAGTCGGAGGCGATGGCCGGCGTGTGATCTTCAGACGCCCGTGGCTTCAAGCCAACCCTGAAAGGACCGGTCGCGCAACAACCGGTAGTGTGCTGATCGCAGATGATGCCGTCCCAGCCTGAAGAGGTTCTGGACCACGCCGTGAACCCACAGAAATCGCTGCGCTTGGCCGACCGATTTGAACCGTCGCATCAAACGTTCTCGTTGTCGGGCCGGTTGATGTGAGACTTCAGCCCGATTGTTGGCGTACCGTCGCGTGTCGTGGGCCACGGAAGGCATGACACTCCGGTGCGCTACCGCGTAGCTCCTCAGCTTGTCCGTCACCAGCCGCCACGGTTCCCTTCCTTGCCCCTTCAGTAGCTTGCGAAAGAACCGTTTGGCCGCGCGGGCCTTGCGATGCCGCTGAACGAGGATGTCGATCACATCCCCATCCTGGTCGACAGCCCGCCAGAGATAATGCCGCTTGCCCTGGAGTTCACGATGAGCTCGTCCAAGTACCAGATGTCTTTCTTACGACCTTGCCGACGCCGAAGGATCTGCGCGTAGTCAAGTCCGAACTTCTGACACCACTGCCGGACGGTCTCATTAGAGACAACGATTCCCCGCTCCGCCAGGGGGTCCTCGACGTCTCGGAAGCTCAGACAGAATCGATGATTCAGCCAGACGGCGTGACTGATGATCTCAGGTGGGAAGCGGTACCTGTGGTAGCGGTTCGTTTTGCTGTTCATCAGTGAAGTCTGGCGGGAACCGACCTAAGTGGACAATACCTCAAGCAGAGATGGAACCATCTCAAATGTTCGCCTCACAGTCGTTGAGAAATCGATACATTCAATATAGATTGTCTCAAGATATATATTAGGTTCCAACATAGTATGAAGAACACCAGAAGAAGACACCGCATGAGGAACACGAACGGTCTGAGCCTTGGCACCGTAATGGTTCTCCACGCGTTAGCGCGTGGATGTCGTTACGGATTCGACATCATGGAAGCGACTGGTCTGACGAGCGGTACGATCTATCCCGGCCTGGACAAGATCGAGCGATTGGGCTTCGCGACATCCGAGTGGGAAGATGGCAAGATCGCCCGCTCCGAGAAACGGCCGCCGCGGCGATACTACGTGATCACCGAAGAAGGTGAGAAAGCACTTGCGGCCGCCATGCAGCGATACAGATCACTCGCATCGGTAGAACTCAAGGACGGGATGCAAGCCCCGGTTCCCTAGTCCTCATGCCGCCGCGTCGAGAGGAGTACGATCGCCGTCCCCGTCACCTACGGTTGTGTCTCGCGATCATCCGCGTCGCCGGGATAGCCGTCCCACGCGCACGACGTGCAGCATGGTGCGAGCAGTGGAACGCAGAACTCATGCATCTCTGGCGGCGGCGAGCCGATCTCGCGCAGCCGAGGCTGCAGTCTTGCCGCCAGGTGATCCTTTGGTCGATCGGTGCTTTCAAGCACGCCTGGTACCTGTTTAGAACGGACTACACGATGGACATCCTCTGGCATGACGTTAGGTACGGACTCCGCACGATGTGGCGAGGCAAGGGACTCGTCGCGATCGCGATTCTCTCGCTGGCAATCGGTATTGGAGCGAACACGTCTGTGTTCAGCGCAGTCGACGTCTTCATGCTGCGTCCGCTACCGTACCCGCAGTCGCATGGACTCCATACGGTCTGGGTCACGAACGCCGAGCGCGGCTGGACTCAAGTCAGCTACACCGTGCCGGATTTCGTTGACCTGCGCGAGCGGAGCCAGACCATGCAGCTCGCCGCTACCACCGGCGGGACGTTCAACCTCTCCGGCGGTGACCGTGCCGAACGCTTGCGTGGTACGTACGTCACGCCGGACTTCTTCCAAGTACTTGGAGTGCAGCCGGCGGTGGGTCGCGGTTTCACACAGGAAGAAGGCGTACCCGGCCGGGACAAGGTGGCGATCATCAGTGACGGAGTGTGGCGGCGGCGGTTTGGAGGGGATCCGGCGGTGTTGGGTAGCACGATCATCCTCGACGGCGAAACCCACACCCTCGTCGGTGTTATGCCACCGCACTTCTGGTTCAGGTTCCCCGGTGTAGACGTATGGACACCGCTCAGCTTCACTGGTGATGAGACCCGCAGTAGCTACCGTCTTGCGGTCCTCGGTCGGCTGAACGATGGGGTGACACGAGAGCAAGCGGTTGAAGAGGCGCAGCGCGTCATGGGGCAGATTGCTCAGGATTACCCCGAGACCAGTACAGGTCACAGTGCGATGCTGCTTTCACTGCACGAGGACGTGTTTGACGAGGGATTCCAGGCAGGGACTCTGATCTCGACGGTGGCGGTGGCCTTCGTGTTGCTCATCGCCTGCGCGAATGTCGCGAACCTACTACTCACCCACGCCGCCGGCCGAGGTAGAGAGGTAGCGCTTCGCGGCGCACTCGGCGCGGGTCGGATCCGGATCATCCGGCAATTCCTCGCTGAATCGACCATCATCGCCGGGGTTGGAGGGGTGTTGGGTCTCGGCCTTTCCGTTCTCGGAATTCGCGGACTGATAGCACTGATGCCACCGTCTTTCCCGCAGGTCCACGAGATCGGTCTGAGTCCTCGGGTTCTGCTCTACACGGCCGTTGTCTCGGTCTTCACCGGAATCATCTTTGGCCTGGCACCTGCGCTTCAGAGCAGCAAGGCAAATGCAGCCGACATACTCAAGGAAGGCGGCCGTGGCGGCACCGGAGCCAGGGGCGCTCGTCTCCGGAAGGCGCTGGTGGTCGGCGAGGTGGCGCTTGCGCTCGTTCTGCTCGTGTCGTCGGCACTTCTGGTTCAGGGTTTCGCGCGGATCCGGTTGGCGGATCTCGGTTTCGACCGGTCGGACGTCCTCACCATGCAGGTCATGCTACCGGAGCCCGACTACCCCGATTCCGCGTCGGTAGTCCAGTTCCATTCCGAGCTGGCTTCGAGGTTGGGGTCGATCCCCGGCGTCGAGGCGGTTGGCGGAATCACTCAGCTTCCCCTCCAGGGGGGCAGTGCCGCCTATTACACGCTGGTGGGAGAGGACTACAGCGACGAGACGCAACGAAAGGTGACAGACTTCCGACATATCACACCGGGGTACTTCGCCGCGATGGACATTCCAGTGCTCCGCGGTCGTGCAGTCCAGGAAGGTGACAGAATCGATCTACCACGAGTGTTGGTGGTCAACGAGACTTTCGTGCTACGCCATTGGGAGGACAGCAATCCCATCGGACAGCAGGTCGTCTTCGGTTCGGGAACCGCGGAAATCATCGGCGTTGTGGCAGATACGAAGGACCGGGGCGCTGATGTCTCGCAGCGCCCCATGGCATTCTTATCCGCCTATCAAGGCTTGCCACGGTTCTTCGATTGGGCCATCGAGACAACGGTACCGATGGAGACCTTGATGGAGACGGTACGATCCGAGGTTCGCTCAGTCGATCCGAACATCCCGGCCTACGACTTGATGTCGATGGACACGCTGATTGAGCGGTCACTGGGCGGCAATACCATCATGGCCAAGATCATGGCCGCGCTTGCGGGCATAGCACTCGTGCTTGCATTGGGCGGCGTGTACGGCGTGATGTCGTACTCGGTGTCGCAACGAACGCAGGAACTTGGCATCCGGATGGCTCTCGGTGCGCCGGCCAAGGCCGTACGATCGATGGTGGTACGTCAAGGGACCGTGCTCGCGTCGCTCGGCATCGTGACCGGTATGGGGGTAGGGTTGGGAGTCACGCGCGGCCTGTCGCGGTTCCTTTTTGGGGTGAGTCCATTCGATCCAATGACGTTCGGCGTCGTGGCGGTTTCGCTGCTGCTGGCAGGCCTGGCCGCATCGTACTTTCCGGCGCTGCGTGCCACGAGAGTTGATCCGCTCGTCGCTCTTCGAGTCGAGTGACAGGCACTATCAACTTGATGGGAGTGCACGGGACTCGAGGCAGTCGACCCTATCAGATGCCGGGGTCTCTGGGCGGCCGTAACCTCAAGCCAATTCTGAAAGGACCGGCTGCGCAGCAGCCGGTAGTGAGCTGATCGCAGTAAATGCCGCCCCAGGCTGAAGAGGTTCTGTACCAGCCCATGAACCGACAGAAATCGCTGCGCTTGTCCAGCTGATTTGAACCGTCTCATCTGTCGTTCTCGCTGTCGGGTCGGCTGATGTGAGACTTCAGCCCGATTGTTGGCATCACTTCGCGTGTGATGGGCCACAGAAAGACATGACGTTCCTGTGCGCTGCCGCGTAGCTCCTCAGCCTATCCGTGACCAGTCTCCACGGTTTCCTTCCTTGCCCCTTCAGGAGCTTGCGAAAGAACCGCTTGGCCGCATGGGTATTTCGATGTTTCTGAACGAGGATGTCAATCACATCTCCATCCTGGTCGACAGCCCGCCAGAGATAGTGCCGCTTGCCCTGGATGTTCACGAAGAGCTCGTCCACGTGCCAGATGTCTCCCAGACGACCTTGGCGACGTCGGAGGTTCCTCGCGTACTGAGGTCCGAACTTCCTACACCACTGCCGGACGGTCTCGTAGGTGACGACGATCCCCCGCTCAGACAAGAGTTCTTCGATGTCGCGGAAGCTCAAACAGAATCTGTGATACGGCCAGACGGCGTGGCTGATGATCTCAGGTGGGAAGCGGTACCTGTGGTAGCGGCTCGTCCTACTCTTCATCAGTGAATTCTGGCAGGCAGCTGCTTAACTTGACAATACCATCGT
>JBDHHP010000119.1:0-11869 GCA_039589275.1 Gemmatimonadota bacterium
GCAAGAGTTCTTGATGAGGTTGACCCCCGAGCTTTCGTTGTGGGTGCACCACAGCACAGAGTCAGGCAATCCAGTTCCCCTGATGACAGGCGATAGGGTCCGCGTTCGGGGAGTCTACGACTGGACGCCTGAGGGCGGGGTGTTACGGACGATGAACTCAGGCCCGACCGACGAATCCCGGAATGGCTGGGTCATGCGTCGCGGGGTGGTATATCGGTAGTAGCGGGCCGCCGGCCGCAGGCAGCCGATCACTCCTGATCGAGTCGCAGTACCGTCTGCAGCAGCACGTTGGCTCCGTTGACCACGTCTTCGGGCTCCGTGTACTCGAGCGGTGAGTGACTGATTCCGCCCGCTGACGGGACGAAGATCATTCCCATCGGGCCGATCCGCGCCAACTCCTGAGCATCGTGTCCTGCGCCACTGGGCATCGATTGATGAGACAAGTCGAGTGATGTAGCGGCCTCGGCTATCACGCGCCTGATTCCGGGAGTCGACAGGGCGGGGTGCCCTTCGGCAACCTGCTCGTAGCGCACTTTCGTCCCGTGTCGCTGCGCAATCTGCTCCGCCTCGGAGACGATCCTCTGCCAGATCAGGTCTGGCTTCTCGCTCGACAGGTCCCTCAGTTCCACTATCAGGTCCACTCGACCGGGCACGACGTTGGGCGCGTTGGGCTCGACATTGATGCGACCCACGGTTCCGACCTGGCGACCCTCGACCGCGCGCACCTCACGGTTTACGGCGAGTACGATCTCTGACGCAGTCAGCATCGCGTCTTGCCGCTGGTCCATAGGTGTGGTGCCAGCGTGATTGGGGAATCCCTCGATCGTGACGGCATAGTGCCAGATACCCACGATCCCCTCGACCACTCCGATGTCGATGTCGGCCTGATCCAGAAATCCTCCCTGTTCGACGTGCAGCTCGAGGTATGCCGTGACATCGCCTTGCCGGTGGGTTGCTTCGGCGATTCGCGATGAGTCTCCACCGATGCGGTCGATGCCTTCGGCGACCGTGTGGCTGTCCGGCCGCCGCCGTTCCAGGTCGGCCCGCGACAAATCACCCACGAATCCCAGACTACCGGTGAGCCCGCTTTCCTCATCGCACCAGATCACTGCCTCCAGCGGGTGGCGGTTGCGGTACCCCTGTTCGTGCAGCGTCCGAGCGGCCTCGATTGCTGCCAGTGACCCGAGGCTTCCGTCGTATTTGCCGCCGTTGGGAACGGTGTCGGTGTGAGAACCGAACATGAGCGGTGGCGCTTCGGTGAGAGAGCCCGAGCGTCGACCGATGATGTTGGCGACAGCGTCGACGTGCACGTCTAGGCCGGCCGCCCGCATCAGCTCCACACAATATTGCCTAGCTTCGACGTCGGCTTGAGAGAACGCGAGGCGTTTAACACCACCTTCCGCAGTGCGGCCGTACTGGGCAAGGCGGTCGAGTTGCTCGTTTAGGCGGGTTCCGTTGACTCGCCAGTCTTCCCATGCGATGGTTGTACGCCGGCCGATTGCCATGGCTCCGAGGGCGGCGGAGCTGGTGTGGATGAAGTCTCGTCGTTTCATGAGGATCTTGGCCTGTCCGAGTGTTCGGGTCGTTGAGAGGCTGTGGCCGCCGTCTCGGCGTGGGACCAAGCTACCGTCGACTGGCAAGAGCTGCCACAGCGCGCCGCCGTGCAACGGCTTGGACCATGTGTCGGGTTGAGTTTTCGTTATGTTGGACCGATCATTTCAACAAGGTGGCTGTTCGTCTCTAACCCATGGAACCAGGCGGTAGCTAAGTGGCGTATCCCGAGGCACTGCGCGAGAGCATCGAACGGGTCCGCAGCACACTACATGTCATGGACTCCAAATCGGCTGGGCTATCCTCCGAGGCGGTCGAAGAACTCAAACGAAGCGTAGATGACCTCCGCCGCGGCGTGTGGGCCATTCTCACGTCACGACACTCGGGTAGCTACGAGGAGTTCTTGGCGAGAATCCGAGTGCGCCGCGCCACGGAGAGCTGTGAGGAGCTACTGGCCGAGCTGTATGCAGGTACACTCGACGCTGAGACACCTGGTTTGTTCTCTTTCTTCGCCTCGCTCAGTGAAGTGATGAAGGTTCATCGGTTAACCCATAATGAGTGACTTCGACGACCTCCGTGCTCGCTTGGCTCAGGTCCTGGTGGATCTCGAGGCGCAACTTGCCAAGGGCGATGCTCCTGGTTCTGCGCTGGAAGACCTCAAGTCAAACCTGGATGGCGTCCGCACCGGCGTGTTGGCGTTCAACACCACCGCGAAACCGGCCGAATACGAACAGAATGTTCGTAAATACCGCCTAAGGCGTGCGGCTCAGATCTGCAACAACGTGCTGGAAGGGATGATGGACGGCACGATCCGGTCAGATACGCGTGGGTTCGACAAGTTCTTGTCGACTGCCGACGAGACAATGCGGATGCTGGAGCAGCTACCGCGGTCGGAGTGACACGTTCATACCCGATCACCAACCTCAAGCAGTCCGCTTCTCACAGCCGCATCGCGGCATCCACTTGTCCAGAACCGCCGGCCGAATACAATACCTCAGCGCACGAGACAGGGTAGCCGAGGAGGATTGTAGCACACTCCGTTGTCCTGTCGGTTGCGCGTTGTCATGAGGTCAACTGAGGAGATTCGAATGTCGAGGAACACAGTTTTTCTGGGTCCGCAGGGATCGGGAAAGGGAACGGTCATCGGAAAGATCAAGGACCGCTATGGTGTACCGCACATCTCCACCGGTGACATGTTTCGTGAGGCACTGAAGTTGGGTACGGAGTTCGGCAAGAAGGCTCAGGAGTACATGAGCCGTGGGGAGTTGGTGCCCGACGATGTCACGTGTGGCATGGTGCAGGAACGGATCGCGCGCCAAGACTGCGAGACCGGTTTCATGTTGGACGGGTTTCCCCGCAACCTGAGCCAGGCCGAGGCCCTGTCACAGATCACTGAGATCGACACGGCCGTTCTTATTGATGTGCCCGAAGAGGTGTCGCTGCAGCGGCTCTCCGGCCGTCGCCAGTGCCGAGATTGTGGCACGATCTTTCACCTGACGTTCGTACCGCCCAAGCAGGATGGCGTGTGCGACAAGTGCGGCGGCGAGCTGTATCAGCGCGACGACGACAAGCCGGAGGCGATAAAGGAGAGGTTAGCGATCTATCGCAGCGAGACTATGCCGATCGCGGACTACTACGAGGGTGCCGGGGTGCTGGTGACTGTTGATGGATCGGGCACTCCGGATGATGTGGTTGCACAGGTACTCGAGAAGCTGGGTTGAAGGGTCTTGAAGACAAATTCAACCCGTTTAAGTAAATTGATTCGACTTTTCCGGGGGCAGTGAAGATGTCGGTGCGTGGTGGCCTCCCCGCCAGTTTGGCGAGCACCGCCATGCCGGCTCGACTCGGGACTGTGAGATCGTTTGGTTTCAGCCACCCCGTGACGTGGTGAAAGGAGTGGGCAAATGGGGAGTTGGTTCTATCTGATACCGGCAGCGGGCGTTCTCGCCTTGCTGTTTGCGCTGGCCAAGTCTGCGTGGATAACAAAGCAGGACGCCGGCAACGATACCATGCAGGAGATTGCCGGTCACATCCATGAGGGCGCAATGGCATTCCTGGCCAGGGAGTACAAGGTCCTCGCGGTATTCGTCGTTATTGTAGGAGTCCTGCTTGCGGTGGGTAATGCACAGCAGGAAACCAGCCACTGGTTGATCGGCGTCTCGTTCGTGTTCGGTGCCGTCTGCTCAGGTATGGCTGGCTTCTTCGGTATGAAGATCGCCACCCGAGCGAACGTCCGGACTACCAGTAAGGCGCGCGAAGGGCTGAACGGTGCGCTCGGAGTTGCGTTCTCCGGTGGCGCTGTGATGGGCATGTCTGTAGTTGGCTTGGCCGTGATCGGCCTTAGCGTGCTGTTGATCGTCTACTCAAACCTGTTCATCGGCGACGTCGGGTGGAGTTGGGCTCGGTTGCTGCAGGTAGTCACCGGCTTTTCGCTTGGTGCCTCCTCGATCGCTCTTTTCGCACGCGTGGGTGGCGGGATCTACACCAAAGCCGCCGATGTGGGTGCCGATCTGGTGGGCAAAGTCGAGGCCGGCATACCGGAGGACGATCCGCGCAACCCCGCAGTCATCGCGGACAACGTGGGTGACAACGTTGGTGATGTTGCCGGCATGGGCGCCGATCTGTTCGAGTCTTATGTCGGTTCAATAGTAAGTTCCATGATTCTGGGTGCCATGTTCATACCCGTCATGGCCAATGACGGGTTTGGCGGTCTGAGCGCAGTGTTCTTACCGCTCATTCTGGCCGGCATCGGGATCTTGGTGTCGATCGTGGGCACCTTTTTCGTGCGCACGAAAGAGGGCGGCAATCCGCAGACCGCGTTGAACATCGGTACGTTCGGTGCCGGCATCCTGATGCTGATCATCTCTTACTTCGTGATCAGGATGGTTCTACCCGAGACATGGTCAGTTGCCGGTACCGAGTACACGGCAATTGGTGTGTTCTGGGCCACCATCGCGGGGTTGGCGGGCGGTATAGCGATCGGTCTGATCACGGAGTATTACACCGCTGAGAACCGCAAGCCGGCTCAGCGCATCTCCAAGGCCTCGGAGACCGGTGCTGCCACCAACATCATCGCAGGTTTGGCACTCGGTATGAGGAGTACTGCAGCCCCGATCATCGCGCTCAGCGCGGCGGTGATCGTAGCGTACGAGACAGCCGGTCTCTACGGCATCGCCATTGCGGCGCTCGGCATGCTGTCAACCACCGGTATCCAGTTGGCGGTTGACGCATACGGCCCGATAGCCGACAACGCGGGCGGTATCTCTGAGATGGCCGGTCTTGGTCCCGAGGTGAGGGCGCGCACCGACAAGCTCGATGCGGTGGGCAACACGACAGCGGCAATCGGCAAGGGATTCGCCATTGGTTCAGCGGCTCTGACCGCGCTCGCCCTGTTCAGTGCGTTCACCACCACGGTAGGACTCGAGAGTATCGACGTGATGGTGCCGAAGGTGATGGTCGGGATCTTGATTGGATCGGCAATGCCGTACCTGTTCTCGAGCTTCGCCATGGCGGCAGTGGGCAAAGCGGCATTCTCGATGATCGAGGAAGTCCGCCACCAGTTCAAGAACATCCCGGGTCTCATGGAGGGCAAGGCCAAGGCCGACTTCCGGCGTTGCGTGGACATCTCCACTGCCGCCGCGATCAAGCAGATGATCCTGCCGGGTCTCCTGGCTGTGTCGGTCCCGGTTGTCGTCGGTTTCTTGGGCAAGCCCGAAATGCTCGGCGGCCTATTGGCCGGTGTCACAGCATCGGGCGTCTCGATGGCGCTGTTCATGGCCAACACCGGTGGCGCTTGGGACAACGCGAAGAAGCACATCGAGGCCGGCAACTTTGGTGGCAAGGGCTCGGATCCCCATAAGGCTGCAGTGGTTGGAGACACGGTGGGCGATCCCTTCAAGGACACGGCGGGTCCGTCACTCAACATCCTGATCAAGCTCATGGCTGTGGTGAGCCTGGTGATTGCACCGCTGCTGGTGGTCTAAGGTCGGATCTTACTCGACTAACAGGAAAGTAGGTTCAGAAACAACTGGGGCCGCGATCGCGGCCCCAGTTGCTTGTTTAGAAGGCATGCTGTGCAAGCTTCTACATATGTTGTAACATGGAGCCCATTTCGGTCACGAGTTTGTGGTTCCGCTCGAAGACGTCAGCGCCCGCCTTCTGGCGTGCCTTGTCGAACTCCACCCGGACTTGGTCCATGTCCGTATCCGTGAACTCCTCCGCCACCAGCGGGAAGAAGACGTGGTCTTCCGTGTGGATGTGCTGCCGCTCCATCGCGACATAGGACCCGAGGCTTTCAACGATGTCAGTGGTCCGAGCGGGATCTCCCTCGGCGTACGCGTCCAAGCATCCCCTAATGGTTGAGATGTAGTTTTTGCCCATCTCGTGCTGGTGCCGCAGCGACTCAATCTCACCGTCCATCTCGCCACCCTTTTTCATGGCGAGGCGGACGAACATCATGTATTCCTCTTTCACGTGATGGTACTGGTCGGCGAACTCCTTCGAGAACTGTGTCGCCTTCTCGAAGAATTCGCGCGGCGGTCTTTGTTCGTTCTTTATCTTGTCGGCAGCGTCCGCAAGATGATCGACGTACTGTCGGATCAGTCCGTGCTCGTTTCGGAGCATGTCCAGAGGTTCCATTTGTGCCTACTCCTTTAATCTGTTCTCGCCTTCTCGCTCGGCGTTTCTGACCCGGTCGGGCTTGAAAAGCCAGCACAGCAACCGTGTTCGAGTCCCGAGAATATCCATAGTATGTAGCGGCGCCGTCAATGTGTCGGGATCGGCCCTCGGACCGCATTGCACTATCTGAACCGGCGGCGTAGGATTCGGGTGAATTCCCACCGCAGCCGGCCAGGTTTCTAGGAAGGAGGTGGAACCGTGGTCCTGTCGAAGAAGCTCGTCGAGATCATCGAACACAACGCAGATCAACTCAGCAAACGGTGGATTGAACTGGTGCAAGCTGACGAGTGCACGCCGACCTACCACACGTACGACGAGGAGAAGCTCTACGACCGCGCGTTCAGTGTGTACAGCCACCTTGGCGAATGGCTCTTGACAGAACCCAATCAGAAAGAGCTCGCTCGCACATACACTGAGCTCGGGAGGCAGCGCCACACGGAGGGTTTTCAGTTGTCCGAGTTGCTGCAGGCCTTGATTCTCACGAGGCGTGTGTTGTGGACGAAGATCCAGATGGAAGGCCTGTTTGACACGGCGCTCGACCTCAACCAGGCCCTGGACTTGAGAAACCAGACGATCCGGTTCTTCGACCGCGCCATGGTGTGCGCTGCGAGAGGATACGAGTCGGTCTGACGCCTTCCCCACCCACCGGTGCGGGAAACGCCTTTTTCTAGACCAGCAGGGGTGGAAGCCAAGAAGGCGTTACGATAGTACTATCACCATCTGTACGAATTCACCGGATCTTTAGAGAAACTTCAGTATTGCGCGTGCATAATGAACTGGGACCACAGCCGCACGACCGGCTCGGAATGGGGAACAAACGTCAATTCCGGTATGAGTGTTGAGGGTCCTGGAAGGCGCACTTGAGACATTGAGATCGCGTCAAGTGGACTGGTGCGCGGGACAGACAACTAGAGGGACCGATCCCCCGGAGAGGTCACGATGACCGAAGCAGTGATGGATGGCATGCAAGTGAACAAGAGCACGGTGCGACTCACGAGGGAAGACATCACCGATCTGGACATCCAGGCCTTTGTTTTCTACGCCCAACCAGACCTGGCTCTGGGATCGGGTTTTGGCGGTGCGATATCCGTCCGCGGCGGACCATCAGTGCAGAAGGAACTTGACGAGATGGGTCCCGTCGCAACAGGCGACGCCATCGTCTCCGGAGCGGGAAAGCTCAAGTCGGAGTACATAATTCACGCTGTGGGCCCCAGGTTCCGGGAAGAGGACATCGAGGGCAAGCTGCGCACGACGATGCGCAGCTGTCTGGCGCGTGCTGAGGAGAAAGGGATCGAGCGGATCGCTTTCCCGGCTATGGGGGCCGGCTACTACGGTATTCCCGCCCCTCTGTGTGCCAAAGTGATGCTTGAAGTGATTGGCCAGCACCTGCAGGGCGACACGTGCATCAAAGACGTGGTCATTTGCGTGTTGGACACGAATCAGTACGACTCATTCAAGGCCGCGATGGCGGCCTCCTGACAGCGGAGACAGTTGAGCGATGAGTGACTTGCTTCACTTTTCAGAGCATACTCTCCAAGAAGTTGCCCTGGTATTCATGGTAGTGGTGTACATCGCGCGTATCACTTGGTTCTTGCGGCGCTTCAAAGCTGGAGGAGAGAGACAGGCGCCAACGGGTCGCATGAACACGACAAAGGCAAAGGGAATCCTCTACTCCTGGGCCAACATTGCGATGCCGTGGGCGATGGAAAGTACCAGAACCAAGCCGTTGATGTACGTGCAGTTCGCGGTATTTCACATAGGCGTGACGGTGGCGATCGCATTGTCGTTTGTCATTCCCTACTGGCCCACACTGTTGGACAGCCCAAGCCTGGTAGTCCTGCTCCAGATTTTGATAGGGGCAGCCTGCCTAGTGGGTCTTGTCCGGTTGGTCAGGCGGGTGAGCAACCCATACATGCGAGCAATCAGTTCTCCCGACGACTATTTCTCACTGACTCTTTTGACGGTGTGGTTCTTCTTTGCGGTACTCGCGGTGCCCAATTCCGCCGCGAATGGTGAGTGGCATCTAATCACCTACTTCATCATGACGGCCTTTTTCCTGATGTATGTGCCGTTCAGTAAGATCTCACACTATTTGTACTACCCCTTCACACGCTACTACTTCGGCAAAAGCATGGGCTACCGGGGTGTCTATCCGCTGCAGCATGGATAGGGTGAGGGACCACTAAAGCGAGTGACTGATTCCATGAGTAAGACCAAGACTAGATCGCACAAAGCGGAGAAGGTCATAGAGCGGATGGGCGAGAAGCTCAACCGTCAGATTGCCGGGTCGATGATTGCGTGCGTGCACTGCGGCATGTGTATCGATTCCTGCCACTACGTGCTGGCCAATCCCGGCGATCCGACCTACGCGCCGCCTTACAAGGCGGATAGAGTCCGGAAACTGTTCAAGAAGCACTTTGACTGGACTGGCCGAGTTATCCCCTGGTGGGTTAAGGCAGGCAGCGTGTACACGGACGAGGATCTGGAGGAACTCAAGGACATCGTGTTCGGCAAGTGCACCAATTGCCGCAGGTGCTCGATCAACTGTCCTATGGGAGTCGACTTTGCCACGTTCAACCGCATGGCGCGAGGGCTGCTCGTGTCTGTTGGCGTCATGCCCGAAGGCGTGGCAGTGGTCAGTAAAGACCAGTGGGAAATCGGCAACCAGATGGGTGTGCTCAAGGAAGACTACCTCGAGACGCTGGAGTGGATGGAGGAAGAGCTGCAGGACGAGCTGGAAGACCCCGATGTCGCGATCCCCGTTGACAAGACGGACTGTGAGGTCGTCTACTCGATCAACCCGCGCGAGGTGAAGTACGATCCGCGCAGTATCGCCGATGCAGCAAAGATCTTCCATGCAGCCGGTGAGAGCTGGACCATGCCGAGCGAAGGTTGGGACATGACCAACTTCGGCTTGTTCTCCGGTGACGACCTCCTCGGTGGATCGGTGGCTCAGCGCCTGTACGAGAAGGTCAGTGAGCTGCGTGGCAAGACGCTGGTCATCTCGGAGTGTGGCCACGGCTATCGATCAACGCGCTGCGAAGGCCCTAACTGGGCCAAGTACGATGTCCCGTTTGAAATGGAGAGCTCTGTGCTCACCATGCTCCGGTACATCAAGGAAGGCCGGATCAAGGTGGACAAGAGCCGCAATACTGCTCCGGTGACATTCCACGATTCATGCAACAATGCCCGCAGCTGTGGCCTGTTCGAGGAACCGCGCGAGTTGCTCAATCTCGTGTGCGAGGATTTTCGCGAGATGTATCCAAACCGGACCGAGAACTATTGCTGCACGGGTGGGGGTGGGGCGATGTCGATGTCGGAGTACACTCCGCGACGACTGAAGTCAGCTTCCGTCAAGGCGAATCAGCTCAAGGAGACCGGTGCTGAGGCGGTTGTCACTTCATGCCACAACTGCGTGGACGGTCTCACCGATGTGATTCGTCACTACGAACTTGGCATGGAAGTCACTCAGTTGGTCAACTTGGTGGCCAACGCCTTGGTTATTGAGGAGAAGGTCGCCGTTCCGGTCGAGGAGCCCGTGGTCGCCGAGCCAGAGGAGGCGGAAGCGCTGCCGCTTGCCGGGCGCACTATTCTCGTTGCAGATGACGAGCCGGATCAGGTTGAGTTCCTCGCCACGGTACTGGAAGACAACGGCGCCACGGTGTATAGGGCCAGCAACAGTGATGAAGCGTTGGAGCAGGCCCGCCGCGTGAAGCCGGACCTGCTGACGCTCGACTTACACATGCCGGGCCGCGATGTGGGTGAGGTCTTTGAGATCATGCGAAAGGACCCAGACCTCGAGGACCTGAAGATATGTGTCATCACAGGACGGCCGGAACTGCGCAAACTGATCTACGATCGGTCCGTCAGGCGGCCGGAGGGCTACGTGGACAAGCCAGTGGATGAAGAGAGACTGCTCCTCAATGTGAGGAAGGTTCTCGAGCTGGCTCATGAGCACGAGGAGGCTGCGCCCTAGGAGTCAGTCATGGACTCGCAGTATCACGAGTACTTCGAGGCTGTGCCGTGTTACCTCACGGTGCAGGACAAGGACTTTCGGATCATCGACGCGAACCGTCGGTTCCGGATGGACTTTGGCGACCCCGGGGGGAGGTTCTGCTACCAGGTTTACAAGAAGCGCTCCGAGAGGTGTGAATTGTGCCCAGTAGCCCGGACCTTCCGCGACGGCGAGCGGCATGAGAGCGAGGAGCAGGTTCGCACCAACGATGGGGTAGAGCTCACCGTAATGGTGAACACCACACCCATAAGGGACGAGACGGGGAAGATCACGGCAGTCATGGAGATGTCGACCGACATCACCCACCACACCAACATGGAGAAGCTGCTGCGCCGGAGTCAACGCCATTACCACTCCATGTTCGATGAAGTCCCATGCTACATCTCGATTCAGGATCCCGATCTAAACATCGTTGAAGCCAACCGGGCGTTCCAGGAGGCTTTCGGCAACGGGCTGGGTCGCAAGTGCTACGAGGCCTACAAGCATCGCACCGAACCATGTGTAGTCTGCCCTGTTCAGGCGACATTCGACGACGGCCTGCCACACACCAACGAGGAAGTGGTCAAGTCACCCAAGGGCAGACCGATGAACATGCTAGTGACGACAGCGCCGATACGTAATGCGAACGGTGACGTCTCGGCAGTCATGGAGATGAGCGCCGACATAACCCAGGTCCGCGAATTGGAGGACAGACTGACGCAGTTGGGCTTGCTGATCGGTTCGGTATCTCACGGCCTGAAGGGTCTGCTGAACGGACTGGCGGGAGGGATGTATCTAGTCGACAGCGGGTTCGCCAAGGATAAGCCGGAGCGGGTGAAGAAGGGTTGGGCCACTGTGCAGCGCAACGTAACCCGCATTCGCAGCATGGTGTCGGACATCCTCTACTATGCCAAGGATAGGGTGCCCAACTGGGAGCCCCTCTCAGCAGTGGAGGTGGCTGAGGAGATCTGTGAGCTGTCTGAGTCGCGAGCTGACGAACATCAGGTACGGCTGACCAAGGAAATCGATCCGGATGCAGGTGATTTCGAGGCGGACGGTCAAGCCGTCCGCGCACTACTGGTGAATCTGGTCGAGAACTCCGTGGATGCATGCCGGTTGGACGAGGCGAAACCGGAGCATGAGGTTATCGTCCGGCTCGACGGAACACCGGACCACGTGCGATTTGAGATAGCTGACAACGGCATTGGAATGGACCAGGAGACACAGGAACGTGCGTTCACCCTGTTCTTTTCCTCCAAGGGGACGGGCACCGGTCTCGGGCTCTTCATTGCGGACAAGATCGCGCAGGCACACGGCGGAGCGGTGGAATTGCAGTCGGAACCTGGCGTCGGGACGAGTTTTGTGGTAAAACTCCCTCGTAAGCGACCCTCGCAGGAGGAGCCGCAAGTCTAACACCGCTACGAAGGGAATGCCCTAAATGGCTGACGCCGCCAAGACCGTCCTCGTGGTGGACGACGATCCGGATGCCCGCGAGTTTCTCACCACCGTCTTGAACGACAACGGTTTCGCAACAGCCACCGCCAACGACGGAGCCGAGGCCATAGCGATGATTGAGCAGTCGGCACCCGCATTGGTGGCGCTGGACATCACCATGCCCGAGAAGTCTGGCGTGGCGGTCTATCGCAG
>JBDHHP010000120.1:0-11705 GCA_039589275.1 Gemmatimonadota bacterium
GTCTCAGTGCCTTTGGTGATCAGCTCCGACACGATCTCGGCTAGGCCGTGAAGCCCAGGGGGATCGTAGCGTGATCCTCCAGGGAGGTTGAGGGAGATACTGACTACCGGGAGCTGGTCGTTCTCCACCACCAATATCTCGAGTCCATTGTCGAGCCGGGTCGTGTGGAAGTCGGGGAACTGCAGCGGCCTCAACTCCGTGGCTGGGGGTGGCTCGGTGGGGTATTGTGCATGCAGCCCGGGTCCGGCGAGCAGCATCGAGGAGACAGCAAATGCCACGCCGCCCAGCGTGTAGCGGCGCCGGGTGTTTTCCGCCGTTCCGCCGTTCCGACGTTCCGACCTCTTCATGGCACCACCTCCTCTCCGGAACCGGCCTTAGGTACGATGATGATGGTGTAGCTGTTCTCCGATTTGAGGTACTCGGCGGCCACACGCTGGATGTCTTCTGCGGTGACCTGCATATACAATTCGAGGTCGGTCGCCATGTCGTCGAGCGAATCGTGATAGTGGATGTAGTGTTGCAACCGCTCGGCAATCTGCATGCTGGTTTGCGACTGGAAAACGTAGCTTGCGCGAAACGCGTTCTTTGCTTTCTCCAGTTCTGCGTCCGAGATCCCCTCGCTTATGATCCGCTCGACTTCACGGTTCAGCTGCTCGCGCAAGACGTCGGCTTCGACTCCCTGATTCGCGATGGCCAGCGCAAGGAACATCCCTGGCCCACGCCTCGAGTTCAGGAACGATGCAGCCTGAACTGAACTCTGTTCATCGCGCACTAACCCGCGGTTCAGCCGAGAACTCTCTCCTTCGCCGAGTATGGTACTGAGGAAGGTGAGGGGTCGAGTATCCCCGTGTGAATGAGGTGGAGCTCGGTACGCCACAATTACTGCAGGGAGGTTAGCGTGTTGGTCGTCCCACGTGCGCGATCGCGCACCGGCTTCGAAGTCGTAGTTGCACGCAATCCGGGGTGGTTCCGCGCCGCGCTGAATGTCGTTGAAGTACTGCCCTATGAGCTGCTTGGCCTCGGCCGGATCGAAGTCGCCAACTACAGTGAGCGTCGCGTTGTTGGGCCTGTAGTACAGATCGAAGAATGCCTGTACGTCCGGCACTTCAGCTCGGTCCAGATCGTCCATCGAACCGATCACGCTGTGCGCGTACGAAAAGCAATCGGTGGAGTCGTAGATTAGGGTAGAGCCTTCGGTGAACGCCGGGGCGTAAGGCTGGTTGTCGACCCCGAGTCGCCGCTCCTCCTTCACGGTTGAGCGCTGGTTCTCGAAGTTATCCTCGGTGACCGCAAGCGAGCGCATACGATCCGCCTCGAGCCACAACCCGAGATTCAGCCGGTTCGACGGAAGCGTCTCATAGTAATTGGTTCGGCCCTCGTTCGTGCTGCCGTTCATCGAGCCGCCGGCGCGCTCGACGAGCTGGAAATGCTCGCCCTTGCCGACGTTGGCCGAACCTTGGAACATCATGTGCTCGAACAGGTGAGCGAAACCGGATCGCCCGACCCGCTCATTGCGACTGCCAACATTGTACCAGACGTTCACGGTGACTACGGGTGCGGAGTGGTCTTCGACGAGCAACACGCGCAGGCCGTTGTCCAGCGCATAGTCTTCGTACTCGATCTTCATCTGCGCCTGTGCCCGCACGCTACCCATCACCGCAAGCGCACTCACCGTTACTGCGAGTCGGAACATAGTCCTGCCTCTGACTGAGTGACTTAAGTTGCCGGGAAATACCGGCTCATATATGAGCGAGAGCCTACGTAGGCCCTGCTGCAGAAACCCTCACGTACCGGGCGGAATGTGCCCTTGTACCCGGGCTTCTTTCATCTTCTTGAGTTCCCGCCGAGCGCGTCGCGCCTTGCCGTGAAAGAAGCCGAAGGGAACGAGCGAGACGACCCCGAGCGATCCGGCTAGTATCGCGCCGCCCACGTTGGCGGCCTGAGCGCCGACCATCATCCATACCGCTGCGAGTTCGGCGGCGACGAAGACCCCGCCGAAGCTGTCACGCAGATGCGCCATGTCTCGCCGGTAAAGGTCCAGGGTCTGTTCGGTCTCGGTCTGGACCGCACCAGTTGCCAGCAGCTCACCTTCGCCCGAGTACATTGCGCCGCAATTACCGCAGACTCTGAGAGGCCGGCTGAACAGGCTGGCAACGCCCTTACCCCAGTGACGAGTCCACCGGAGCCGTCGGATCGGATGCCGCAGCACCTCTAAGTTGTGCCCACACTTCTGACAGCTCTGTGGCTCCATACGAGTACCCGTCACTACGGGAATCGTCGCTTCCAGTTACGCCTTCTGTGTCTCGGCGCGAAACAGCTCGATCACGCGCTTCGTGAATGGTCCAGGCTTCCCGTCGCCAACGGGTTTCCCGTCGATCTTCACGATCGGTGCGATCTCAGTCGTGGTGCCGGCCAGGAATGCCTCTTCCGCATCTCCCAGCTCTTGCAGGAAGATCGGTTTCTCGGCGACCGGCAGGTTCTCCTGTCTGCAGATGTCGAGCACTACGTCCTGTGTAATACTGGGGAGTATATAGTTGCTCTTCGGTGCCGTGCGCGCGACTCCGTCGAACACCGCGAAGAAGGAAGAGGCGGTGGCTTCGAGGACGACACCGTCTCGCACCTGCAGAGCCTCGTACGCGCCGGCTTCTTGTGCTTGTTGATTGGCTAGGCAGTTGGGCAGCAGCGCAATCGACTTGACGTCGCATCGCAGCCAACGGATGTCGGGAACCGTGATTACCGATGTGCCCACCTTCGGATCGGTCTTGTGCATGAACGGCATCAGGTACGCCAACACGGTGGGCATAGTACCCGGGTCAGGAAAGGAGTGCTTGCGGGGCGCCACTCCCCGGGTGACCTGTATGTATACGCACACTGTTTCCGTGCTGATCTTGTTGCGCTCGAGGAGTTCGTCGGTGGCGCCCAGGATGGCTGCGGGGTCGGCTCCGGTGATCTTGAGAGTCCTGAGGCCGTTGGCCATACGGATCAGATGACCATCCTTACGGAAGAACCGGCCGTTGTACGCGACCATTACCTCATAGATGCCGTCGGCAAACAGGAAACCGCGATCGTCGGGCGAGATGCGGATCTCATCTTTGGGGAGGAACTCACCGTTGAAGTAGGCAATGTCCATTCGATCTAGGTCCAGTTCACTTGCAGTTGAATTCTCCAGACGTCGCGGCCGCCAAAAAGCCGGATGCCATCGCGAAGCGGATCTTGGTGACGAATATAACGTCTGTCAAATCGCGGCGGGCCTGCCTCCGGGCGACGCGTAGCCATCCCTGCATGGTTTCTGCAGCCGGCCAAGTCACTCAGGGAACTGGGCTGGATGCAGGTGCTGCATCGGAGTGCAGCACGATGAAAGTACGATTGTTGGGGCTGCCAGCGCCGGTGTTATCGCGCGCCGACACGATGATTCGGTTCTCGGAGTTGGGCACCAACTCAACCCGGAGGCTGAATAGACCGAAATTGGCGGTTGTGTCGACCGCGGTAGCGGCGCCACCTTGCGCGGTTACAACCGTGACCAATCCTTGGCGCGGGGGAGTCCGTACCACGTCGCCTTCGATCGTCACTTCGATGTCAGAAGTCTCGTCCGGCGGCACCGAACTCCAGTTGAAGTAGAGGAAGCCCTGTTGCTCTTGAATGCACCCCAGGGTGAGGAGTGCAGCCGCCGCGCAGACTGTGATCGACCGGTTCATGCTGAGATCCCCCGGGGCCCTTGTCCTCATGCAGGCCGGACAGACCCACACGATATTATCGGCCGATCAGCACGCCCCATGCAAAACAAACCCAGCCCGCGAGGAAGCAGATCCCGCCAATTGGTGTGATTGCGCCCAGCCAACGCGTACTGGTCAATGACAAAGCGTAGAGACTGCCGCAGAAAACCACGGTGCCCGCTGTGAACAGCCAACCAGCCCATGAGAGCTGCGGTGCCGGCCACCTTCCTACCGCCCATGCGACCGCGAGCAATGCTAGGGCATGGTACATCTGGTAGCGCGCACCGGTCTCGAATAGCGCCAGCAGATCGGTGGCGATGCGTTGGCGCAGCGCGTGCGAGCCGAAAGCGCCTGCGGCCACGGATATGAGTGCTGAAATGGAGCCGATCACGGCGAATAGTCGCTCAGGAGTCATCGTCCCCGCTCTCGTCTTGGATCACGCCGGCGTCATCCAGCAGCTGCCGCGCCCGATCCAGATCTTCCGGGCGCACCAGCACGCTGCTTCCGCCTGCGATGGGACCGAATCCGCTGCCCTCGGCCGACTGAACCAGACAAGGGATGCCGGCGTTTTCCAGCACGGTCTTGGCCGTAACCGCTTCACGGCGAAACCTGAAGTTCGCGACCATTACTGTCTTCACTTGGCGCTACCGCCTTTGATGTTGGGCTACGCCCAAATCGAAACGACGAGAGTAATAATAGCGATTGCCAGCAGATTCAGGCCGATGCCTGCGATTGCCATGTCGCGAGACCGAATGGCTCCGGAACCGAACATGATGGCATTGGGCGGCGTCGCCACCGGAAGCATGAACGCCATCGAGGCGGCCAATGCAGCGGCTGCCATCAAGGGAAGCGGAGCGATCCCAATGCCGTATCCCACGCCCACGAGCAGTGGCATTCCCAGAGCGGTCGTGGCGGTGTTGCTGGTGAGTTCGGTCAGGAACACGAACACAGCTGTCGTTGCCAGGATGGTGATTGGCAACGGCACGCCTTGAAGCGCTGCGAGTCGACTGCCGATCCAGTCGCTCAGTCCGCTCGATACGAATGCTCCGGCCAGAGCCAGACCACCACCGAACAAGAGCAAGATTCCCCATGGCACCTTGCTCGCGGTTCGCCAGTCGAGCGCAGTGGGATAACGCGATCGCGGAAGTGGAATCACCAGCATCAGCAATGCTGCGGCGATCGCAATCATGGGATCGCTGAGTCCTGGAATCAGGTCGGTTAGTCCAGGAATGCGGAAGTCGCCAACGTTTTTCGGTGCGCGCAGTATCCAGGACACGGCGGCCAGCATGATGATGCCGAGAACGAAGCGCTCTCCACCTGATATTGGGTCAAAACCGTCTTTCTCACGCTCGAGTGCCTCTCGGAGACCGGGTGCCTCGCCGCGAACCCGGAAGACGAGCACCAGCCAAACCCAGCATGCCAGCAACATCGGCAGCGAGATGCACAGGCCCAGCACCATCCAGCCAGCGAACGTCACCTCGATTCCCAGCAGCTCCTGAGCGGCTCCGGCGAATATGGCATTGGGCGGCGTGCCGATCAGGGTGGCCACGCCACCAATCGAGCACGCGTAAGCGATGCCGAGCATGAGGGCGGTGGGGAAGTCGGCGGAACGGCGGAACGGCGGAACGGCGGAGGGGGTTTGGGTACCGACGTTCCGACTTTCCGATCTTCCGCCTGCTAATGCCATTGCTATCGGCAGCATCATTACCGCCGTGGCCGTGTTCGAGACCCACATGCTGGCGAAGGCGGAGGCGAGCATGAAGGCCAGGATCACTCTCGGGGCGCTCGTGCCGACTCTGTGGATCGTGGCCACCGCGAAACGGCGGTGTAGGCCCCATCGCTCCAAGGTCGCGGCTAACAGGAAGCCACCCAGGAACAAGAATATGATGGGGTCGGCGTACGATGCCGTCACCTCGCGCAACGGGCGGCTGTCGACAATCGGTAGAAAGACGATGGGGAGCAGGGCCGTGGCTTCTAGCGGTACCACGGCACTCAACCACCAAAGGGCCATCCAGCCCGCGAGTCCTGCCACATGCCAGGCCGACTCGCTCATTCCGAACTGTGGCCCGGCAACCAGCGTTATGACGAGGAGCGCTGGTCCGAGCCCGAGTAATACTCGACGCATTGTGTTTGAGTTTATCAGTCGCCGCGGTGGAGAGGAACCATCTAGCTGAGCGCGTCGTGCGCTACATCTGGTCGATTGGTGCAGATGCCGTTCACACCCATTTCGGCCAGTTGGCGCATCCTGCCGGGGTCATCGACGGTCCAGGCGTACACGGTCAACGATTTGCGATGCAGTACGTGGACCAGATCGCGATCAATCAACCGCTCATGTTGCCATAGAGCGGCGGCCCCAGCCGCCGCCAGTGGGGCAGTGGGGTCGATCGGATAGGCGACAGAGAGGACGCCATTTGAAAGGCAGGGTCTCTGAGTCTTGAGCCGCCTTACGATCCTGTGGTCGAACGAGTGGATGTGATAGTGCTGCGGTGCCGGTCCGGATTCCAAGACTCGAAGCAGAGCGCCATCGTGCTGCGCCGCGAGCGACTTCAGCTCGACGAATACCTCGACGGCGCTATCGAGCAGAGTCAGCACGTCGGCCAGTGTCGGAAGGGTCTCGTCGTTCGCCAGCCGGTAGTCCCGCAGCTCGGTGTATGGAGTGCTTGCGATGAGGCGCCCGCCCAACTCGTCATCGTGGTGAACAACTGGCACTCCATCCGCCGTGCAATGCATATCAAGCTCGACACCGTCGGCTTCGAGTTCTACGGCCCTGCGAAATGCGGCTCGGGAGTTCTCAAGCTCGTAGGCCGAAGCTCCACGGTGAGCGATTATGCGAGTCAAGCTGCGTCAGACTCCTGTTGCAGCAACTGTGCGATACGAAGGCTGTCTCACGGGGCCCTGGAGCCGCGCCGCCCGCGAAGGCGGGTCAGTCAGAGGGGGTAACAGCGGACGATTGGGGCGCGAGTATGCCGTGCAGGAAGAGCGCCGCAAACTGATCTGCCAATTGGTGAGGCGGTATCGGTCCGTTTGGATCGTACCAAGTGTAGAGCCAGTTGACCATGCCTACCAGTCCGAAAGCTGCAATCGTGTGTTCTGGGCCAGGGCCACTGGACCGGGCCGCCCTGACCAGGTCGGTCAGGAGGTCGAGGTACTCGCGCTCGAGCTGGGTTATCGCCGTCTGAGCATCTTCGCTCAAGCTGTCCGCCTCGTGCGCGAGGACCTTCATCTGACTCATGTTCTCCGAGAAAAACGTCACATGATGGCGCACGAGGCGCCTGATGCTGTCGGCGGGGTCGCTACCCTCCTGCGCGGCATTGCGAACGCCCTCGATGAACTCGGAAAAGCACCTTTCCCGGATCTGATAGAGCAAGTCATCCTTGCCACGGACGTAGTGGTACATCCCGGCCAGGCTCATGCCCGTAGCGCGGGACAGGTCTCGCATCGACGTGCCGTGGTAGCCATGCTCGGCAAAAACGCGGGCAGAGGTGTTGAGCAGTTGCTCGAGTCGCTCGTCGTGCGTGGGTGTAGTGGACATAGTGCTCATTGGGAATGGGTATGGAGCCGAACGTTCGTTCGATATTACGCAAATCCCGACCCCCGTGCAAGCGCGGGCTTCCCCAGTCCTGCATGGTCCGGCGCCGCGCCTGCCGTATCTGTTGCCTGTCCCTTAACATTCGTCGCGAATGACGCGTCTATTTGGGTGTGGCGATGCCTGACCCTGGGGCAGTTTCTTCCGACGCCCAGCTGATCGACGCCTGGAAGACAGGGGACGAGGCTGCGGCGACGGAGCTGATGCGGCGACACGCCCGGCCGGTGGCCGCCTACCTCGGTGCGGCGGGTGCGGGGGACGATGTGGACGACTTGGTGCAGGAGGCTTTCTTTCGGGCGTTCACTCGACTGCAAGGATTCCGCGGCCAGGCGAGCTTCAGAACCTGGGTCATGGCCATTGCGTCGAATGCGCTCAAAGACCTGAGGCGCAGGAGGATGAGACAGCCAGTTGTGCCGCTGGACGACCGGGAGGTAGTGGATGAGGGAGGAGATCCCTTTACGGAGACGGCAACCCGAGAGCTGGAGGGTAGACTGCAGCAGGCGGTCGAAGACTTGCCACCGATGCAACGAGATGTGTTTCTGTTGCGGGCGCAGCAGGGGATGGGCTATGAAGACATCGCGGGAGCGTTGGAAACATCGGTCGGCGCGGCGCGGGTGCACTATCATCACGCAGTGAAGCGGCTGAAGAAGGAGTTGGAGTGAGGAAGGGCTGTAGAGGGCTGTAGAGGGCTGTAGAGGATGGCAGAGGGCGGCAGAGGTTGAGTGAGGTTGTAGCAGGACAGACGAGGGAATTGGACGTGGACGAGCAGCGATTGGAGAAGCTGGCAAAGCGACTGGGCAAACAGGCTGCTGAGGGGCTTGACGTAGATGCAGCGGCGGCGGCTGTGCTGCAGCGGGTGCGTACAGAGCCGGTTCGCGTGGCGTGGTGGCGTAGGGCGCCCGTGCTGCAGGGCTTGGCCGCTGCGGCGGTCCTGATAATAACTGCCGGCGTTCTGGTCAGCGGTCAGCTGAACGGCGGCCCGGGTGGGACGGTCTTGCTGCCTGCGCCGACAGAGCTGGCGAGCCTGTCCGAGGATGAGCTTGAAGAAGTGTACGACTCGCTGGCCGCGGAGGCGCCGCTGTTCGAGCTGGCGGACGCGGGTCTCTACGACCTGACCGAAGGAGAACTGGAAGAGCTGCTCGAGCTTCTGGAGGGATAATGAGAAGGCTTTGGGTGACTGTCGTAGTGCTGCTTCTGACCGGAGGCGCTGCTCTGGCGCAGCAACCGGGCGTGAGGCGGCAGCAACTGCAGCAGGAAGTGATGCAGCGGTTGATGGAGAACTATCGTGTCCAAGCTGGTCTGGGCGAGGAGCAGTACGAGAACCTGCGAGAGGTGATGCTAGAGTCGCTCGGGCAGCGCGCTGAACTGCTGCAACGAGAGCGTATCATGTGGACTGCCCTGCAGGGCCAGATGCGTCCAGGGGTGGGAGCGGATGCGGACAGCGTGAGCGGGCTCATGGATTCACTGATTGGCATCCAGGACCAACTGGTCCAACTGCAGCGGCAGGATCAGCAGCGCTACGCCGAGTTCTTGGACCCGGTCCAGCGCGCGCAACTCATGCTCTCTACCCGCAGGTTCCAGAACAACGTCAACCAGATAATGCAGCGCCGCAGGCAACAGGGCAGGCCACCAGGCATAGAGAGGTAGGCTCGCCGGGAAGTACAAGACTGCGCATTCGGGGCGGTCCTCTGGGCCGCCCTTGCTGTTTGAGACAGGTCGTATACGCCGAGTCCTGGGTAGGTTTCGTGGCTAGCGTGATCGCGGCGATCAACTGGAACAGGGGAGCACAGCTTTGAGAGCAGACTGTCGGACGGGCATGAGCATAGTCTGGGCGGGCCTTCTGGCACTCGCGGGTTGCGCATCGGGCGCTGATTTGCCCCAGGGTTACGTCGCCATCGGTGCCATCCAGGGAGCCGGTCACATTTCGCCACTGCTCGGCGGGGAAGTGAGCACCGTTGGCATTGTGACCGCTGTGGGATCAAATGGCTTCTACCTGCAGGGCGCAGAGGGCGACGGTGACGACCTGACTTCAGAAGGCATCTTCGTGTTCAGCGGGCGTAACGGCGCCAAGCCACGAGTGGCCGATCAGGTCACTGTGACCGGAACGGTTGACGAATTCATCCCTGGGGGTGCCGAGACGATCAATCTGTCCGTCACTCAGCTGGTCGATGTCGACTTCAGCGTGAGTTCTTCCGCCAACCCGCTGCCCGATGTGATCGTGCTTGGCAGTACCGGTCGGACTCTGCCGAGGGCGCGAGTGATCAGCGAGTCCGAGCTGCCGGTCAACCTCCAGGTGCCGCAACAGGCCCGCGTAAACCGGTTCAATCCTGACGATGACGGTATCGATTTCTACGAATCGTTGGAGGCCATGCGCGTATCGATTCGCGATCCGGTAGCGGTCTCGCCGACTCGCCGGCACAACGCGTCGAGCAGCGAGGTGTGGGTAGTGGCCGATGGCGGTGAGTTGATCGAACCTGCCGATGCTCGCACCGGCCGGGGCGGCATCTATCTACAGCCGGAGCCTCACAACCGGGGTGATCACAACCCCGAACGGGTGCAGGTTCAATTCGACGGAGCCATGTACCCCGGGGGCGTTCCTGCAATCACGGTCGGTGACAGACTCGGCGACGTTACGGGAGTGGTGGGGTACAGCTTTGGCAATTTCGAGGTCAATGCCACAAATACGGTCGTCGTCACTCCATCGGGTCTCGAGCCCGAAACAACCACGCTAGTGGGAACGAACAACAGCATCACTGTCGCGACCTACAACGTTGAGAATCTCTCGGCGGCGAGCGACGCCGGCTCGCGGACGTCGATAATAGCGTCCCAAATTGTGCACAATCTGCGCAGTCCGGATGTGATCGGGTTGCAGGAGATCCAGGACAACAACGGCACCCAAGGCGGGCCGGAGAACCGGGAGACCGATGCGACTGAGACGCTACGGGCACTGAGTGACGCCGTGGCGGCTGCCGGCGGTGTGCGCTATGAGTTCGTCGACGTGGCTCCTTTGCCGAACACATCGGGTGGCGCGCCGGGAGGCAACATCAGGAACGCGTTTCTCTACAACCCGCGCCGAGTGGGCTTGCGATCGTTCTTGTCGTTGACGCCTGATGTCCTGGCTGCGGCTGGCGCTGGCGACCCAAGTTCTTTCGACGGTTCCCGCAATCCGCTCGCCGCAACTTTCGAGTTTGGCGGCAGAGAGCTAAGCGTGATCTGTAATCACCTGAGTTCACGATTCGGCTCGACACCGGTGTTCGGAGCCGTTCAACCGTTCGTTCAGGTGGGTGAGGCTAGCCGCGAAGCACAGTTGCAGGCACTGAACGCGTACGTGTCAAATCTCATTAGAACCGACCCGCAGGCGCACGTGGTTGCTCTGGGTGACATGAACACGTTCGAATTCACGAACGATCTAACGGAGATCCTTCCAGGGGAAGGCGGCTCGATACTGGTCAACCTTATGCCAAGGCTGCCCGACGATCGGTACACCTACATCTTTGAAGGCAACTCGCAGGTGCTAGACCACATAATCGTGAGCCGCAACCTGTCTGGCGGAGCCGAGGTCGATGTGGTGCACGTCAACGTCGATTTCCCCAACCTTACCGAGCAAAGGGCGAGCGATCACGAACCGGTGGTGGCGCGAATCAAGCTGGACCAAGGCAGATCGCGCGACGATTAAGGGAGTCGGCTCCAAGCACTAGCTGCCCCAAGTGGCTCAAATGGGCTACATTATTCGGTCCTGACAGCAAGCCCGAGTGGTGGAACTGGTAGACGCGCGGGACTCAAAATCCCGTGGGGGCAACCCCGTGAGAGTTCGAGTCTCTCCTCGGGCATCGAGATAAAGCGAAGGGCCGCAACGACTTGCGGCCCTCTTCTTATTCACCTCTAGATATCGTAGATACCTAACTACCCTCCAGATTGTCCCCTTTCTGTCCCCTTTCTCATCGGGAGCACCTTCCCGCTGGCCCGCTTGCTGCGCTTCTTTGTGAGCTTCGCGACCTTCTTCACACCCTCTCTCAAGTCCTGTTCGGCCACGATCGCGTACCTCTCGTAGATCGAATCCGTCTTGTGACCGACGAGTGCCTTGGCCACCGATCGGCTCACGCCGGAGCGTTCCAGGCGACGCACCGCCGTCCGTCTGAAGTCGTGCGTGATCTTCCCCGGAAAGCCGGCCCGCTCGCATGCCGCCCGCCAGGCGCTGTAGAAGTCGCGGATCCGCTCACCCCTCCTGTGGAACACCCACGGGATAATCTGACCAGTCACGCGCTCCCACTTCTGCGTGTATTCTCGCTGTCTATGGAGCAGCTGCTTTAGTTCCGGTAGGACATCGAACGGAAATGTCCTGCCCTCATGATTCTTCGAATCCTCGATCCGGACCACGCCGGCATCGAAGTCCACGTTTGCCCACA
>JBDHHP010000121.1:0-16806 GCA_039589275.1 Gemmatimonadota bacterium
TCCTGGAAACCGGCTCCCACCAGGTACTTCCGGATTTCCCACCGGGCCTTCTCGGAGCCGACGGCCGCGAGGAAGTAGGCTCCGGTGTAGAGTGCTATGTCGGACGGTGGTATCACTCGCGCACCGTGGATGTTCTGGCCGATCTTGCGCGGATCCAGATCGACGAACGCCACGATGCGGTGTCCAGCTTCCAGCAGAACGAGCGCAAATGCCTTGCCCACCGGCCCGGCACCACAGATCACCACCGGTCGCCCCGCAATCCGGGACTCCAGGAAGTGAACCTTGCAGCGGCGGAAAGTCTCTTCCGTGTACCGCGGGTCCGTTCGCGACAACCGATCGGGTCGCTCCCGCCAATGCAGCAGCACCTCGGGCAGCTTAGCGAAACGATGTCCCGCCTGCCACATCCGTAGGACGAAGTCGTAGTCCTCGGGCCAGTCGGCGTCGCGGTAGCCGCCAAGTTCCTCGAACGTCTCGCGACGCACCACGAGCGTCGGATGTGGTATGGGGCACTCGACAAAGAGGTCGCGCTCGATCTCGTCCGGCGTCAGCACGTCGTTGATCCACTGTTCGTAGCGACGGGCCCCGTCGCGCACCAGCTCGCGTGGGAAATACCGGACGCGCGTGCCGCACGCGGCCAGGTCAGGCCACTCGGCGAGAAACGCTGCTTGGCGTTCGAACCGTGCAGCCTCGGCGATGTCGTCGGCATCCATGCGCGCGAACAGTGAGCCACGAGCATGTCGTGCTGCCGTATTCAATGCCGAGACAATCCCCTGTTGTGGCGTGAGAACGACTCGGGTCCTGCCGTCATGACGTGCCTGTTCAACCAGAAGCAGAGCAGTGTCGTCGGTAGATCCGTCATCGACGGCAACGACTTCGAGATTCTTCAAGGTCTGTCCCAAGACGGACTCAATCGCCTCATCGAGCGTCGACTCGGCATTGCGACACGGCAACAAGACAGATACGAGCGGGTTGTGTGGCAACGGCCTTCACGGGTTGAGCGAGGGTTGTGGTACCTGAACAAATTACAGCTAACCCCGGGCGCCAGTCCGGGGTCAACCCAATTCGAGCCTTTACCTGACGTGCGGTAGCCGGGGGAAATGAGGCTGGTGTCTGCCCACCCCGGGCGGCAGACCAGGGTGAACGATGGCGATTGCTCGTGAAGCTTATTAGCGGTGCAGCGGCGCCCCCGCGATCCCAACCTTCACCTCCCATACCTTCCCCGTGCGCGTGGACGTGGCGTAGACCGCATGATGATCGAACTCCCCGGCACCAAATGCCAAGCTCGCGACACCCGGCATGTTCTCGGCAATGAGCACCGTCTCGTTGCTGGTTGGGTCAATGCGCACGATCTGCCCTGTGCCGTTGGCAGCCACATAGATGCGACCGAGTTGGTCCAATGCGAGTCCGTCGTTGGCAGCTCCCTCACCGGTGCGAGCCATAAGTTCGGGTAGTCCTGCGGGTGCGCCGTTCTCCAGCGGCACCGCCCACACGCGATCGTCGATTGCGAGGGGCCTTAGGCTACTGAAGATCTGCGCGACGTAGAGCGTTGTCTTGTCGGCAGACAGTGCCAGTCCGTTGGGGTGGCCCACCGCATCGGTGAACAGCATCATGGCTCCGGTCGAGTCGGCGACGATGATCTCATCCGTTGCGTCGTCCGAGACCAGGAATGAACCGTTCCCAAGAACCAGGACGAAGTTAGGATCGCCGATACCTCCGTCGATGACGCGGGTCTTCTCGCCCTCAGGGGTGATGCGCCACACGATACCGTCGGCGTTGGGTCCGTGATCGAATCGACTGGTCGGCCCGAAATCGGCCATGAGGATGTCGCGAGGTCCGATGGGCGCCAGGCCGAGATTCGAGTAGAGATCCGCCACCTTGGTGGGCTCACCGGCGCGACTGACTTGCCAAAGCGCGCGGTCACCGGCCACGTAGAGGTCTCCCTCGCCGTTGAATGCGATACCCTCACACCGAGCAAACTTGCCGTCGACGAGCACGCTAGCCTCGACTGGGAAATCCGGTTCTCGTACTGTTGCCGCTTGGGGCGAGGTCGCGGAGGCCCAGATCAGTGGGGCAATGGCCAAGTATCCCCTGGTTTCCATCGCGATCTCCCAAACGGTTCAGTAAACTAGCAATAGATTATAGTGAATAGGTATACATCGTAGCTAGTGGGGGCGGCGTAGTCAAGCGTCTTACTGCAGTTCTGGCTGCACGTATTTCCAGAGGAAATCGGCGCGGTCCAGCCTGTCTTCGATCTCTTCCACGTATTGCAGATAGTAGGGGCTATCACTCGCAGGGTTCCAGCGGGCGGGACGCGGCAAACTCGCGGCCAGCATCGCCGACTCGTGTTCGCTGAGCGAACTCGCCGACTTGCCAAAGTAGT
The DNA here is from genome assembly GCA_039589275.1 of Gemmatimonadota bacterium. Classification (GTDB taxonomy): domain Bacteria; phylum Gemmatimonadota; class Gemmatimonadetes; order Gemmatimonadales; family GWC2-71-9. Next base: position 2,381 of record JBDHHP010000121.1, read on the forward strand.
TGTCCGCCGCCACCCCCACGCCGTAGATGCCCAGGCCGAACTCAGCGACGTTCAAGTAGATCTCCAGAATGCGCGGCTTGGACAACTCGTCCTCGAGCCGCCCCGTCAGGATGACCTCTTTCATCTTGCGCAGCGGATTTCGTGAAGGAGAAAGCCATAGGTTCTTTGCCGTCTGTTGCGTGATGGTCGAAGCTCCGCGAGGTGCCTCGCGGTCACGGATGGCGTCACGCACCGCTTCCCTGATCTCCGCTTCGGAGAATCCTTGGTGTGAGAAAAACTCTATGTCCTCTGCCACCACCGCAGCGCGTTTCATGTGGACCGAGATCTGATCGTAGTCAACCCACTCCCAGCGTAGCGGTGGTAGCGTCGCTTCGGATTCCAGCCGCGTTCTGTACCGGTCGATGAAAGCGGTGGTTGTCGGGTTGTCCGACATCAGAGGCTCTGCGCTGGGCAATGTGAGCCACTGCACGAACACGATGTGCAGTGCCACAACCACCAGTGCTGCGCCCAGCAGAGTGAGGCGACGCCGCATGCGTGATCTTCTGGTCCGGGGTCTTGAGGTTGATCGATCGCTCATGGTATTCCGCAAGATGCCCACATGCGATAATGTAAAACTACGCGATGTTACCGATGCAACCGGCATCGTCTGTTCCGCTAGCCTCGACTCGCGTCGGAAGTCGCACCGCTACATCTTACTGCCCGTCTACCAGCCCAATCAGAGGAGTCATCGATGAGACGCCTGATAGCCCGTTCTATCGCCATACTCGCTGTACCGCTTGGCTCAATTGCCTTCACTCCGGCCGCGATCGACGATAGGCCGCTGTTGGGGTTCACCCCGGAGAGCGCTACCGCGCAGCGCGAGCTGGAAGCACGGTTCGACTCATATCTTAACCGGGACAACCTCGCGAACTGGGACAGACGCATGTCGTCTCAGCCGAACCACGTCGGATCGCCGCACGGCAAGGAAAACGCAGAGTTCGTGGCGGCGATGTTCCGGGAGTGGGGCTACGAGACCAGGATCGAAACCTTCCACGTTCTGTTCCCGACACCCAAGACCCGCGTCCTCGAACTGGTGGAGCCGGAGCGATTCACCGCGCGGCTTGCCGAACCGGAGCTGCCGCAAGACGCCACCTCCGGTGTGACCGATGACAGGCTACCGCCCTACAACGCGTTCTCTGCGGACGGAGATGTATCCGCTGAACTGGTGTACGTGAACTACGGCGTGCCGGCGGACTACGAGGAACTGAAAGGGCGCGGTATCGACGTCACCGGCAAGATCGCGATCGCGCGGTACGGTGGGTCATGGCGTGGGATAAAGCCCAAGGTGGCGGCAGAGAACGGCGCCATCGGGTGTCTCATCTATTCCGACCCGCGTGACGACGGGTACTTCCAGGGTGATGTGTATCCAGTGGGGCCCTACCGTATGGAACACGGTGCGCAACGAGGGTCGGTGCTGGACATGCCGCTCCACCCGGGAGATCCACTCACCCCGTTCACGGGCGCGACCGAGGAAGCCGAGCGGCTGGCAGTTGAGGACGCGCCGACCGTGATGAAGATCCCTGTGCTGCCGATCTCGTATGCAGATGCTTTACCGTTGCTCAGGGCGATGTCAGGTCCCGTTGCGCCTCAAGCGTGGCGCGGCGCTCTGCCGATCACGTACCACCTGGGGCCGGGCCCCGCCAAGGTGCATCTCAAGCTCGAATTCAATTGGGATCTCACGCCCGCCTACGATGTGATAGCGATGCTGCCCGGAGCTGAGTTCCCGGATCAGTGGGTAATGCGTGGGAACCATCGGGACGCGTGGGCGTTTGGTGCCAATGATCCACTGAGCGGCACGGTCGCGATGATGGAGGAGGCACGCGCGATCGCGGAGCTGACCAAGACCGGCTGGCGGCCCAAGCGCACGATCGTTTACGGCAGCTGGGACGCTGAGGAGCCAGGGCTGTTAGGGTCAACCGAGTGGGCCGAGCACCACAGGGAAGAGCTGCAGCAGAAGGGCGTCATCTACATGAACACCGACTCCTACGGTCGCGGATTCCTTGGCGTTGGCGGCTCACATACGCTCGAGCGGTTCATCAATGAAGTCGCTCACGATGTCATCGATCCGCAGACCAACGTGAGTATATGGGAGCGTGTGCGAGCCGCACGTATGGTGCAAGGCGACAGAGAAGCACGCACGAGGTCTGACCTGCGCATCGGACCCTTGGGGTCGGGCTCGGACTACACGCCGTTCCTGCAGCACCTCGGCATCGCGTCGCTGAATGTCGGGTTCGGCGGCGAGAGCGGTGGCGGATCGTACCACTCGATCTTCGACTCATACGACTACTACACCAGGTTCGGCGATCCCAACTTCACCTATGGTATCACGCTGGCGCAGACAATGGGGCGTGCCACGCTACGGTTCGCCACTGCCGACGTGCTGCCGTATCGGTTCGGCAACCTCACGGACAACGTGCAGCAGTACTTGGAGCAGGTGGTAGCCCTGCTCGACGAGGAACGTGCGCAGACGGAGAGCGAGAACTACTTGGTGGAGAGTGGGTCCTACCGACTGGCAGCCGACCCGACCAAGACCCACGTGGTGCCGGACAAGAAGTCAGCGGTGCCCTATCTGAGCTTTGCCCCAATCCAGAATGCACTGGCCAAGGTCAAGCAGAACGCGGAGTCATACGACGCGGCGTTGAGCCGACGGATGAACGACGGACCTGCGCTTGATCCCGACACGCGCGCGGCGCTGGATGGAATTCTCATGTCCGTCGAGCACATGATGACCTACGAAGACGGACTGCCCGGTCGACCGTGGTTCCGGCACCAGATCTACGCGCCCGGTTTCTACACCGGCTACGGAGTGAAGACGCTGCCCGGAGTGCGGGAGGCGATCGAGCAGCACAACTGGGAGCGCGCGGAGCGATACGTGGGAGTGATTGCTGATGCGCTCGATCGTGCAGCCGAGGCAGCCGAGGCGATCGGTCGCGCTGCTGATCTAGTCGGCGGCTGAGGCCCAGGGCCGATAGCGACTCGCTGGGCGGGCCAACCGATTCAGGCCCACCCAGGGAGTCGCTATCGGCCGTCTGCTGACCGCTGTCAGCTGTTCGACGTTCGATGTTCGACGTTCGCTGTTCTTCACCGCTCCATCATCGGCATCACGATCCCAGTCAGGCCGAGCCGTTCCACCGCGTCGTTGAACGGTTGGATCTGGGACATCATGATCGTGTGCAATTCGGTCTGTAGCGCTGTCCACTCGGCGTTCAAGTCCTGGAACCGAGCGTACGCCCCCTCGGTCGGTCTGCCTTCAGCTCCGCCGTAGCGGTACGCATCGACTCCCGTCACGTACTCGTACACCGCCACGAATTGGTTGTCGAGCATCGGTGCGAACCTGAGCGGATCCTGGTTGCTCTGGTTCTTGACCTGCGTGAGCTTCTGTTCAATGGCTCCCAGTCGTGCCGCAAGCGAATCCGCCAGCTCAATCAGTTCTTCGCCGCGCCCTGCGTCGTTTGCCCGCTGGGCCAGTGAATGTGCCTGTTCTTTCACGCTGCGGATGTGCTCGATGGCGGTGTAGATGTGAGTCAGTGTGTCGCGTATCGCGATCGCCAGATCGAACTGCGCGTCGAAGTCGGCTTGGGTCACTTCTGTGAGTCGCGGGTCCTTCATCACCTCGAATGAGCGAGTCTGCACATCGCCGCCGACGGTGAGGCGCGCCTGATAGGTTCCCGGAGGCGCCTTGACGCCGCCATTGAAGCCCCACACTACGACTCCTTCCGGGGTCTCAGGGCCTTGGTACATGATGTCCCACGCCACGCGGTTCATCCCTGCATCGGCGTTCAACGTCTGCTCACGGTTCTTCCGTGCCGCGGCGGTGTCGCTGATAAAACGGCGGGCTACCGTTCCACCTGCGTCGAGGATCTCGAGGGAGACTGCCATTGTTGGTTCCTGCGCCAGATAGAAGTGGATGAACGCGTTGCCAGCAAGCCGCTCGGGAGCGGTCTCACCTGACGCGCCCGCCACATTCATGCGGAAGGCGTCGCGCGGTTGATACAGGTGCACAGCCGCTTCGGCCAGTTGGTTCACCAATTGGTGCAACGGGGTTACGTCGTCCAACACCCAGAACGAACGACCCTGGGTCGAAAGGACCAGGTCCTTGTGCCGCACCTCCATGCCGGTGATCGGTGTTACCGGGAGATTGAGCTGCAGTGACTGCCAGTTCCGGCCGTCGTTGAACGACACGAACATGCCGAACTCGGTGCCGGCGTAGAGCAGGCCGGCGCGGTCCGGGTCCTCGCGCACTGCGCGCACGAAGTAGTCCCCTGGGATACCGTTCTCACCGTCTGTTATCAGATCCCACGACTCGCCGTAGTCGCGTGTGCGGAAGATGTAGGGTGCAAAGTCGTCCAGCCGGTAGCGCTGCACTGCAACCAACGCCTGGCCCGGCTGATGCGGAGAGATGTCAATACCGTCGACCGTGCCGTATTGCGGCATATCGCGCGGCGTCACATCCGTCCAGTTGCCTCCCCCGTCTCGACTCATGTGCACGCGACCATCGTCGCTTCCCGCCCAGATCACGTCGGGCGTGTGTGGCGATACCGCCAACGAGAAAACGGTGTTGTAGATCTCAACGCCTGTGATGTCGTGGTTGATTGGCCCGCCCGCGAAGTCCTGATGTGCTGCTGTATTGGTGGTGAGGTCGGGACTCAGGGTCCGCCAAGTCATGCCGCCGTCCCTGCTGCGGTGCACGAACTGGGACGCGTGATACACCACGTTGGGATCGTGGGGCGATACCACCATGGGCGAGACCCACTGAAAGCGGTAGCGCAGGTTCTTGGCGGCGTCACCTGCCTGGGCCTGCGGATACAGCAGCACGTTTCTGCGCTGGTCTAGATTGAGGTCGTAACGATCGATGTTTCCGCCGTAGCAACCGGCGTATATGACGCTGGGGTGATCCGGATGCAGAGCGACGGGCCCGGTCTCACATCCGCCCGGAAAATCCCAGTGTTCTTTGGCGTGCAGCGTGTTGGACGACGTCCACGCCGGAATGCTGATGGTGGTGTTATCCTGCTGCGCGCCATACAGACGGTAGGGAAACGCGTTGTCGACCACTACGTCATACAGCTCAGCCGTGGGCTGGTTGTAGTAGCTCGACCAACTCGCGCCGCCGGTCACTGACACCTGGGCACCACCGTCGTCGGCTACGATCATCGTGTGGGGATCGTGAGGGTTGATCCACAGGTCGTGCACGTCGCCGTGCGGTACCGGGATCGACTCAAACGTCTCGCCCCCGTCGACCGACCGGTACATGCCCGTATTGAGCGCGTAGACTGTGTGTTCATCTTTGGGATCGGCCATTAGGTGGGTGTAGTACCAGGCCCGCTGCCTCAGCTTGTTCTCACTGTTCACGCGCTGCCAGGTCTCACCACCATCGTCCGAGCGGTACACTCCGCCGTCCGGCTCGGCTTCGATCAGCGCCCATACCCGATCCGTATTGGCGGGAGAGACCGTCACGCCCACCTTGCCTACCATGCCATCCGGCAGCCCGCCGGCGAGCTTCTCCCAGGTGTCGCCGCCGTCGCGGGACTTGTACACGCCACCTTCCAGCGCGCCACTGATGAGCGTCCACGGGTTGCGTTCAGCCCGCCATATGCCAGCGTAGATTTCGCGCGGGTTGCCGGGGTTGAGCGCCAGGTCAACCGCTCCGGTGCTGTCGTTCAGAAACAGCACGTTCTCCCAAGTCGCGCCACCGTCGGAGGAGCGATACACCCCGCGTTCGGGGTTCTTACCGAACGGGTGGCCTAGGGCCGCAACGTAGACCAGGCCGGCGTTCGCCGGGTGCACGGCGATACTACCGATCTGACCGGTCTCCCTGAGACCGATGAACTTCCAGCTCTTACCGCCGTCGTCTGACTTGTACGCTCCACGCCCGGTCGACGTGTTGCCGCGGATGCAGGCCGATCCGGTCCCGACGTAGATTACGTTGGGATCCGATTGTGCCACCGCTACGGCGCCGATCGAACCGCCGAAGTAGCCGTCGGACACGTTGGCCCACGTCTGACCTGCGTCTTTCGTCTGCCACACACCTCCGCCGGTGGTGCCTTGGAAGAACACGTGTGGCCGATCGGGAATACCCGCGACCGCCGTGGAGCGCCCGCCACGATAGGGACCGACCATGCGGTACTCCATGCCGTCGAACAGGGCAGGATTGTAGACCTCATTGGGATCGCGCTCGGATGTCTGGGCCGCGATAGTCGTCGCGGCCGCAAGTGACGTGAACAGCGTAACAGAGTAGATCACAGCGTGCTTAGCGTATCGAGCAAACATCGGGATCTCCTGGGAGTGGTCATGAGATTGTTCAGGCTACAAAGGTGCAGTGGTTGACGGCTGGGATCCAGGAGGTGGCCAGGAGGAGGTCCAGAGAAAGACGGTTAAAGACGGGTGGCGGTAAGGTCAACCCGCAAACGTATAGGTGTACTTCACCAACAGCGCCCGATTCTGCGACAGGGGCAGCCTAGGAGCGCCTGTCGCGTCGCGCTCGGTGTTCAGGCCCTCGTCGTAGACCAGCCACAGGTCGTTCCCCTCTCTGAAACGATATCTCAGCCGCGCGTTGAGGCTCGCGACGTCTGCCGTGCTGTTGTACTGCAGGAACGCACTGAAGGAAAGATGGACGTCGGCGGCCGCGTCGACCCGTAGCCGCACGAGGTGGGCGTTGAGCGATTGTTGCCGATCGGGAAAGCGGATCAGGTTGAACTGGTACTCTCCGGCGAATTCGAGGTGGCTGGAGATGTTCCAGGCTGGTGCGGCCTGGAAGGCGGCGTTCCAGCCGTCGTAGAAGCTACCCGCGGATACGGTGAACGTCGGGCGGAACGTTGCGGCGCGGGACGCCTCGAAATGCAGGAATCCGCTGTGGAACCAGTAGTCGCCCGTGGGTACGTCTGTCTCGTCGGAAAGCGAAAAGGTGTCGCGCACACTCTCATAGCTGTTCTGCTGCGACAGTGTTAGCCGAGCGTTGTTCTTGAATTCGATGTTGAGCGACGGTTCGACTAATCCCGTTTCCACCGTCTTGTCACCGTCCCTCACATAGGTGAGTGCGGTCGAACCGATCGATACGCTGTGAAACGGTGAGGATTCGCCCAGCAACCACTGATACTGCAGGTCGTTGCTCACGAAGCTGAAGTCTTCCCGCATCTGGAAGCCGAGTTCGGGGGAGTAGGCGCTGCCGGAGCGTATGTACTCGGCTGAGTAGCTGAGACCGGTCTGCCGGCGTCGCTCCCAGCGGGCCAGTATCCGTCCACGGTCGAGCGCGTTCAGGCCGGGAGCATCGGCGTCATCGAAAGTCTGGGCCCACTTCACTATGACGTATTCGTCGCCCACGAGCCGAATCGCACCGTCGACCCCGAGTGCGACGTTGTAGCCGCCATCTTCCCCCACACGCGTGGTCACGATCCCACCCACGGTCGAGTTCTGGTTCAGCACTCGCTGCTTGAGCCGCAGCACGCCGAAGTTCTCCGACGGAAGACCGTCGACGCGCGCTGTCTGCATGTTCAGTGCTCCGACATCGGTGCCGCCGACTCGTCCAACCACACGTGCACCGCCGATGAGGCGGACGGGTCGACCATCATCGAGTCCGATACGGCGACTGTGAAACAACCTGCTGAACCCACCGGTGTTGAATTCGAACACCGACGCGCGTTCCTGAAAGAACTGCCGCTTTTCCGGGAAGAAGAGAGAAAAGCGCGTGAGGTTCACCTGCTGGTCGTCGGCCTCCACTTGAGCGAAATCGGTATTCGCAGTGAGATCGATTGTGAGGTTGTCAGTGACGTTGTACTTGAGATCAAGCCCCAGTTCGCGAGTGGCGTCGTTGTCAAACCCGTATGCTAATCCAGCGGAGTCCAACGCGGCCTCACGGCTCAAGCCACCGAGAGCGTAGGGCGTGACGTAGACTGGGCTCTTGCTGCGTACACCTTCTAAGGACACACGTTTGGTCTTGGAGGGCTTTGCAAAACTGAGAAAACCCCAATCCGGCGGGGTACCCGGATAGATGTGGCGCTCGTTCTTGCGGGCGATCAAGCGATACACGCTCATTCCCATCTCGACATGACCGTCGTCGTCCTGGAACCCGAGGCTCGAGAACGGTATCCGCATCTCGGCGAACCACCCATCGTGGTTCCGTACCGTCGCCACATCCCAGAACGTGTTCCAATCGGCGTTCATCGGCCTACCCAAGGTGAACTCGCCGTCGTTTGCCACGGTGCGATCTGCTTGCACGCCGGCTGGGTTGGTCGTGAACCATACGGCAGTCTCGTGATCGTTGTAGCTGTCGAGCACGATCCCGAACACGTCGTCGCCGCTGTAGCGGTCCCTGTACAGCGTCTTGACGGCCACTCCATCTGGCTCGGAGTCGTAGAGTCTACCGGCGACATACAAGTATGAGTCGTCGTATGCCACCATGATCTCACTACGTTCTGTAGGCGTGCCTCCGAAAGTAGGTGTGTACATGGTGAGATCGAGTGGTGTCACCTCCTCCCACGCCGCATCGTCAACATTGCCGTCCAGAACGATCGGTTCCGGCAACCGTGGCAGAGGGATGGGTTCCTGGGGGTATGCCACGCCACTGACGATAGTGCAAGCAAGCACTGCTGCGACTAGCGGGAATGCCGCGGGGCATTTCCCGGCTCTCACAGACTGCATCAGCTCTCCTGTCGAGAGGTACCAGCGAGATACCGGCACCGACCCGGCCGTCTGCCGGTTACCGAGTCAGCGAAGCGTGAAAGCTAATACGATTTGCTTCCTGCAGGTCCTTCCGCATTCTCCGCATTCTGGCATGCAGGTTCCGTTGCAGCGCGCTTGTCAAGAAAGTCCGCTTTAGCCCACCGACCCGGCCATCGAACATGAGCTGCTGCTGGTAGATCAGGTACGACACCGGCTCACCACCATCCCCGACATCTTCCACCAGCCGGGCGACTCTGAGTGAGCCCTGGAGATAGTGACTCGCGTACAGCAGTTTCTGCGCGACCCAGATCTCGCTGGGGCTGGATGTGTCGGGCATGTAGATGACCTGGTGGGTAACTGTGGTCAGGGGACGCATGCCGAACTCCTCCACCGACCAGTAGTAGGATTCCTCGAGCGCGGACCGATCATGGACCTGGCCTGCGGCCAGGAACCGGTGTAATCCAGGCGCGGCCTCACTCATGGCCGAGGAGCCTGCGAGCAAGCGCTCGAGCGCAGCGGCCAGTGGTTGAGGCTCGCGCCTGTCGGCGAAGACCACCAAGGCGGGGTCTTCGCTGTTCCGGTACCGCACCAAGTAGTCTCGCAACCAGCCGAGGATAATAGCAGATGCATCCGGTGCGAAATCGTCGTCTTCGCGATCGAGCGCCGCAATCGCACGAATTATGGATTCGGGCAACTTCATGTCGCAGTCGGCTAGGGCACAGGACCGGACGGCCTTGAGGTCTTCCTGTCTCACTTCGAGCGCCTGCACATCGCTCACTAGATCGTTCTGCGCTAGGCTGCCGAACTGAGTCATGAACCCCGTGTTGGCAAAGTGCTGCAATTCGCGTGCATAGCTCAGCAGGTGCTGGCGCGACGCGGTGACCTTCATGATCGATAGTATCGTTACCTCATGATCATCGCCTCGGTCGAGAACCTCGGTGATTACTTTGCCACGCTCGACCTTGCGCACCTCGTTCTCCGCCAGTCCGTACTGCCCGCCCAGAATCCGTTGGACCATTTCGCTGGCATCACGTTCCACAGCGGGCCCATGGCTGGAGCGTGCCGACACCAACAGCGGGGCCCAGGCCACCGCCACGACGGCGATGAGCCGATTGAGTGACTTCGAAGTTGCGAGTCTCATTGTTCCCCCTTGCGCTTGGCCCGTTGGCCGCATTCTCAAGCAGCCGTGAGTGCGTGGTGTGGCGGCCTACGCCGGTGTCGGCGAAGCAACATCACCGCACCGAGTGCCACTATCAGGAACGCAACGCCGAGCAGCAACTGCTCGACCGTAAACGGCAGCACACTGCCGACTGCAGCGATGAGAAAAATCCGCCAGAACCGACCCAACGCGGTCGCGCACATGTAGCGCGGCAACGAGTAGCGTGACAGCACCGCACAGGTGCGAGCTGTCCAGAATGGAATCGGTGTGAAGGCTGCGACTGCCACTGTGAGGAATGGCTGGGATTCGAACCAGTGGATCACCAATCGAGTGCATTTGGCGTTCCTGAAACCGGTTAGTCGATTCGAATGCAGCACCGCGTCGAACAGCCGAAAGTTCAGGAACTCCACGAGTACTATGGCCACGATTCCTATCCCAGCCACCATCAGTGCGGGATACAGCCGACCGAATACCATGAGGACCGGCTCTGACATGGCTGGCATGAAGGCAGACGCGGGGCCGCACGCGACGAGCATCAGCGTGAAGAACGCAGCCAGGTCGCTGATCGCCGGAAACAGCAGCGATACCGTGAGTGCAGCTAGTGCTACGAGACCGCAGCTCCGCAGCATGATGTCCCAACTGCACGGCGCGACCGCGCTGCACGCTGCTCGGGTTACCTGTGTTGCGACTTCGGGGATGTTGATAACGCGCATGGGATATTCCCCCATTTGAGCTGCGACCAACCTGCGCGTGGTGTATCAAGGTCCAGTCAAGGGGAACGGGAAGGGCGTCAAGAGGAACCACAGACAGTGAGACAGCTAAGCGGCAGTGAACGAGGCGGAGAGACAAGAGGGGGCGTTCTCGCCCCGTCCACTATCTACATAGTACTTCGTGCGGAGACTCAGGCCGTGCCGAGTACGCCGATCTGATGCAGTCGAAACACGAAGAACGCGACGACACAGGTCTCGAGTACCCAGGACATCGGCTGTCGGTAGTAACCCCAGAACATGTCTCTGCCCCAGTAGCCGGTGTCCTTGAATAGGGCGAACGTGTACCGCTTCTTGATGAACGGCCAGAAGTACGGTATCCCGACGGTGCTTCCCGTGTCAGCGAGGAAGTGCAACATGATGGCTGCGAAGGCGAAGATCGCGTAGTGCGGTGACCAGATCGCCACTAGGGCGCTCACTACCACGGCGAACCAGATTGTGTGAGTCACCGTGCAGTGGAACTTGGGTCCCGCGAGTCCTGATCGCTCGATTAGGGAATCGAAGTTGGGTAGAAAGTGCATTGCCAGGCAGAATATGGCGGTTCGAGGACTCCAATCGAACGTGGCAATTGACAGCGCCAGTGGTACGTGACCGACTTGCATTACGAACTCTCCTTTGAGGGTGCGGACCAACGGCTTTCGTGGCTCACTGGTTCTGACGGATGGTGAGGGGAGCCGGTCAAGCGGCGATCAAGAGGTGGTCCGGTTCCGTGAATTCCTTGAGTAGGAAGCGTGGTCCCTTGTGTTGCAGATGTGGGGGGCGGGCCACAGATTGGGCTTGACGCCGTTTAAGGGAGCTAGAGATGAAGCCGAGTCATCGCGAATTGCACCGGCTCGTTGCGATCACAATCGGGGTTGTATTGATCATCTGGGCGGTAGCCGATGTGCTGCCGTGGCTGCAGCGGATTGCCCTCATTTTCGGAGTTGCCCTCATAGCGCATGGACTGCCTTTCATAGTCCTCCCGGGCAGCAATGCGGAGGGTCGATCTTGAGCATGTGTAATTCACAGTCGAGCAGCTACATCTATTCCTGAAACCGCATTGACACTTTGCTTACTCTCTTATGCTGGCACTGGTGGATCGCGATCCGTACGTTAGATGCCGGGATTGAGGAGGTCGTCAGATGACGGACCAGCTGGATCGTCTCAAGTCTGCGCTTGCCGACCACTACTCAGTTGAGCGGGAGCTCGGCAGTGGCGGAATGGCAACGGTCTACTTGGCCCGTGACCTCAAGCACCAGAGGCGGGTGGCCCTGAAGGTCCTGCACCCGCAATTGGCCGCCACTGTCGGCGCGGCACGGTTCGTCCGCGAAGTATCGATCGCCGCCAATCTCACCCACCCTCATATCCTACCTCTCCACGACTCCGGACAAACCGGGCCATTCCTCTACTATGTGATGCCCTATATCGAGGGTGAGAGTCTGCGAGAGCGGCTGGGTCGGGAAGGTAAGCTGTCGGTGGCGGAGGCAACTCGGATCATGCACCAGGTGGCGGACGCACTCTCGTACGCTCACTCGCGAGGGATTGTCCACCGGGACATCAAGCCCGAGAACATCATGCTGACCGGACGCAATGCGGTGGTGGCTGATTTCGGCATTGCCAAGGCTCTCAGCGAGGCGAGTGACACGACCCAAACAGATGGTTTGGGGTCTCTGACCACGGTTGGAATAGTCATTGGGACTCCCGCCTATATGGCGCCTGAGCAGGCTATGGGGGAACCGGGAGTTGATCACCGGGTCGATATTTACTCGTGGGGTGCGGTAGCGTACGAGATGTTGACCGGGAATAGGCCGTTCGAAGGCCGCACTCAGCAGGAGATCCTCTCGGCACAGATCACGCAGACGCCAGATCCGATAACTCGTGCTGACGTCGCAGAAGCGTCTGCACTCACCGAGGTAATCTCAAAGAGCCTCGAGAAGAACGCGGCAGACCGTTGGCAGAGTGTCGAGGACTTCTTGCCTCGCCTCGAGTGGTCGGGCAAGCAGGACCTGCCCTTCTTGTTACGAGCTGGGTTAGGCAGGATGGTTGGGGCATTAGCCGCGATAGTCGTGCTTGTCTTCGCGCTGTGGTTTCTTGCAACCACGATTGCAGGTCGAAGGAGTGCGTTGAGCGAGACGTCCACTTCGTCGATCGCGGTCCTGCCGTTTTCTGATCTTAGCGCGGAAGGTGACAACGAGTTCTTCAGCGATGGCCTGGCGGATGAACTGATCAACTCCCTTTCCAAGCTCTCAGGACTGCAAGTCGTCGGCCGGACCTCAGCATTCTGGTTCAAGGATAAGAAAGAGGATCTCAGGGCTATCGGCGAACAGCTGGCTGTTGGCGCCGTCGTCGACGGGAGCGTGCGACGAGCGGGAGAACGCATACGCGTGTCTGCCCAGTTGATCAACGTCCACGACGGTTTCCAGCTCTGGTCTGACTCGTACGACCGACAGCTAGATGACATTTTCGCCGTACAAGAAGATGTGGCGCAGTCAATCGCAGCGGCACTCCATGTCGAGTTGTCGGAGAGTCAAGGGCCAATCGTTGCGAGCGGCACCGAGGATGCCGAGGCCTACAGCGCCTTCTTGCTGGGGCGATTCCACTGGAACAAACGGAGTGCACGAGACCTCGTTCTTGCTGCGTCGCATTTCGGGGAAGCCATCGCGATGGACTCCGGCTTTGCAGCTGCGTGGAGCGGCTTGGCGGACACGTATGTCTTGTATCCTCCCTATGGGGTTGAGACATTGTCTTGGAGAGAGGCGATCTCGCGGTCCGAGCAGGCCGCAAGAACGGCCATCGCGCTCGATTCCATGTCCGCGGAAGCTCACGCGTCGCTCGCGATTGTGCACGATGCCCGGTGGGACTGGCAGGAGGCCGATCAGGAGTTCCAGCGGGCCATTGCCATCAACCCCAAGTACGCAACCGCTCACCAGTGGTATGGGATCTTTCTAGTAGGAACGGGTCGCTTGCAGGACGGTCTCGCCGCCATTCGCCATGCTGAAGAACTCGACCCACTGTCCCCCATAATCGGTGTGTGGGTTGCGTTGGTGCTAGATGCTGTGGGGGAGACTGCGCAGGCCACTGCTCAGTTCGAGAAGGTTGTCGCTTTACACCCCGGAATCGAGGTCGTGCAGCGCGACGCCTGGCTGCATTTCCTGAGGGTTGAGGATTTCGATCAGGCAGCCGACCACCTACAAAGGTACCTGGACATATCCGGATCACCGCTTGCTACTCGTTGGCCGCGTGCGGTGCGGGACGAGGCAACGCGCATGGCGACGTTGAGAGAGATCGCGGATTCGACCCGCAACAGCTTTAAGATGTCGACCGACTTGAACATGATGCTGGGGCAGCAGGAGAGAGCTCTCAGCTACCTGGAGTCGATGCTTTCTGCGCCAGACGAGTTCAAGGACTCTGCGGGAGCCTTGCGCGCATACGTACTCAATGAACAGCTGCGTGGCGATCCGAGATTCCAGGCGCTGCTTTCGAATATGGGACTCAGTTGGGATTAGCCGGTTCTCTGCGAAGGACAAGAGCTGTTGAGTAGACCAAAGAGCTCCCACGGCCGAGTCAAAGTGGCTTCCGTAGCTCTGTTAGCCGCGTTATGTAGCGCGTGTGCATCCGGACATGGTCGACGTGGTGGCTACATTGAGTTCATTCGGCCGGATCAGCGCCCCCCAAGCGTGGGTGAGAGCGCGGCAGGCGACTCGTTATGGGGGCCGCCCGGCGAGAGTATGCGCGGTGATGGAATCGCGGAGTCCCGCCGAGCGGATCTTCAAGCACTAGTCAAGCGGTTTGTCCCAACCCTGGTTCTTCCCAAAGCCGACCGCGCC
>JBDHHP010000122.1:0-11699 GCA_039589275.1 Gemmatimonadota bacterium
TCCATCTGAGGACACCACTCAAGCACACGATGCATCCAGGGCTTTTGACGGCGAGAGTCGCAGTTCCGCCAATGGGGCGGAGATCATGCCGAAGCGCAATCCGCGGTTTCGTGGTGGCTCACGTGGCCAAGCTCGTCGGTCCAAACCGGCGGCGGAGACGACCAGTGACGCAGCTACAGGTCCCGAGGCAAGCCCGGCCCCGCCCCCCAAATACACCAACGAACGCCGCACCTTGGGTGCGAGAAAAGGGAGCCGGGGCAGAAAAGCGCCGCCTGCGGATACGACGTCGGCCCCTCAGTCGGAACCCACAAGGAGTGTCACAGAGCCCAAGCCGACTGAGGCCGATCGAGTACCGGTTCGAGAGAAGCGGCAAGTGAAGCAGGCTCCTGACAGAACCCCTGTGGTGGAAGACGAATCCGGCTCCGGCGGCGGGTTCTTCAAGCGGATGTCGGCCGCGTTCCAGCGAGCCGTCCAGGGAGATGATGCCTCGGATTAACAGATGACCCTGACAGCCAACAGGCCGCTTGCGGCCGAATTCTACGCGCGCGACACGGTGGCTGTCGCGCGCGATTTGTTGGGATGTGTTCTGGAGAGCAGGATCGGCGCGGAGGCTGCGATCGGGCGAATCGTCGAGGTGGAAGCTTATGTGGGACCGAACGATGCCGCGGCCCATGGTTATGGCAACAAGAAGACGAGACGAAACGCGGCCTTGTTCGGCCCTCCGGGGACAGGCTACGTGTACTTCATCTACGGCATGCACTGGTGCTTCAATGCAGTTACAGAAGCAGACGGACACCCTTCCGCGGTCCTCATCCGCTCCTTGGAGCCTGTCTCCGGAATCGAGGTGATGTGCCGGCGCCGCGGGGTGACCAAGCCGCAGTTGCTCTGTTCCGGGCCGGCGCGTCTATGCCAGGCGCTGGGAATAGACGGATCAGTGAATGGTGGATCGCTACAGGCGGGACCGGTAAGAATTCTCGGCGGCGGCTGCACGGGCATCACCGTCTCTGTTGGTCCCCGAATAGGGATCTCCCGTGCGAAGACACGGCCTCTGAGGTTTGTGGAGCGGGATTCGGCTTGGCTGTCTCGGCCCGCGCCGTAGCTGGAATACTGCAGAAAAAACGAGCGCGGATCCTGAAAGATCCACGCCCGGTCACCCAATTGGAGCGAGGCGAAGTCAGCGCGCGATGGTCACGTCCTCGCTTGCGCCGGTTATGGCGAATCTAACGCCACCGAAGAACCAGTGCTGCTCACCTGTTATCATGAAATCGTTTCCCTGTGGCATGAGGCGGTACATTCCGTAGATGCCCCACCGCTGATAGTTGTACTGTAACCCCACGCTGAACTGCACGAACGCCTTGCTGCCGGCGTCTTCCACTAGCTGCGCGACGATCTGCTCCTCGGCAGGCGAGCCGAATGTTCCGGTTGCTTGAGCATCGTACAGATGCTGGATGTTCACGCCGATGCCAGCCAAGGCGAGCAGGTTCTGCCCCACGCTGGGCATCGCCACCAGCTCTCCCCCAACCATGCGGCTGCCGCCGAGGGCAACTGTGTAGGTGCTCAAGCCGTCTGAAACTGCTGACGTGACACCGTCCTCAAACGTGATCTGATCGACCGAGGCGTAGAGCCCAAAGCGGTCAGCGGTGATGAGCCAGTTGCCACCCACGCTGTATGCCCTGTGGTAGTTATTGGGGCCGATGGTTGGGCTTTGGAAAAGGTAGTATCCGCCCTGTGCGCCCCAGTACCATTGATGTTTCCAGGATTCGTCCTCTTGGGCGGAGGCCGGCGCGCTCGCGAGCGCGGTTAGCACGACGGCAAGCAAAACTCCGGACAGTCTCCGCATCAGACTTACCTCCATCAGTAGCTCATTGCCCCGTTCACGGGCGTGAAAGCAGTGCGGCTGCACTGCGGTTCCCAAACCTTGTCGCTGCCCCGGTCCTCGGCAGTGCTCCGGGTCACACATCGCCGTAAGCCCGGCCCCAATCGAACAGCGTCACCAAAATAGGAATTCCTGAACAAAAACGCGACCCCCAAGTCCGAGATCCGGCCTGCTGTAGTGTGTTGCGGGCGTGAAGGTTAAGACGCGAGGTCGCGAAACTACTTGAAGTCCGGGCTCGACGGTCGAGGTTATCCGCCGGTCTGCGACGCGGCTCCGAGGCCATTGACAGGGAAACCGGCGTCCAATGTGGTATGTGAGCGCTCACTCTTTACGTCAATTCACCCGACGGAGGTTCAACGGCCGCTGGGCCTATTATATGGATAAGAGCTACCTACCTTCCGCCTGATCTGAGTTCTCGGTGCCGCGAAACTGCCCACCGAGAGTTGTCATTCTCTGCGCTGTGATACGGTCCCACCGGTGGTGCCAGAAATGGTGACTAGCGTGTAGTTTCGGACCGTGAGATGAGTTCGAGGGGGCTGAGTCCGCGGTGTGAGGAGTGGCTTCAAGCGTGATCGTTGGAATCGGTGTCGACGGAGTGCATCTCAGCCTTAGTCATGAACGTGAGTACGCGGCGGCCGTAGTGGTGTTGGAGCGAGCTGGAACCGAAGCGGGACGCTCGCAGCCGTCCGGTGATCCATAGCGCTCAGGAGGAATCCATGGAAGATGTGATTCTGGAGTACATCCGAAACGAGTATCTAGATGAGGATGATGACGAAGACCTGGAGCTCGACGCCAACACGCCACTCATCTCGAGCGGGATCGTGGACAGCTTCAGCATGGTGAGCTTGAAGCGGTTCATAGAGAGGAAGTACGACATCTCGATCCCAGACGAGGAAGCCTCGGCGGATGAGTTCGACACGGTTACCAGCATCGTGAGCTTAGTGCAGCGGCACCAGGGAGCTTGAGATGGCTTATTCCAGCAAACTGAAGGACATCTACCGAGCCGATATTGCATCCATAAGAGAGCAGGGTTTGTACAAGGAGGAGCGGTACATTCATTCTCCTCAGTCCTCTCATATCGAAGTCGAGTACCCCACGGGCTCTGAGCTCGCAGCTGTAGTCAATCTCTGCGCCAACAACTACCTCGGCCTTTCCTCCCATCCGGAGGTAATTCAAGCAGCACACAAAGCACTGGACGAACGCGGATATGGCATGTCGAGCGTCCGGTTCATTTGCGGCACGCAAGACATCCACCGCGAGTTGGAGGATGCGCTCTCTAAGTTCCTGGGGACGGAAGACACCATCCTGTTTCCTAGCTGCATGGACGCCAACGCAGGCGTGTTCGAGGCGATCCTGGGCAGCGAGGACGTCATCATCTCGGACCGGCTGGTGCACGCGAGCCTCGTGGACGGCATTCGTCTCTGCAAGGCGATGACGGACACGTACAAGCACGCCAACATGAGTCACTTGGAACAGAAACTGGAGGAGCACCAGGACAAACGAGCACGATTGATAGTCACCGACGGAGTCTTCAGTATGGACGGTGACCTCGCTCCCCTCGATCAGATCTGTGCCTTAGCAGACAAACACAACGCCATGGTCCTCGTGGACGACAGCCACGCCAGTGGTTTTATCGGGAAGACGGGACGAGGAACGCCGGAGCTTTTTGGGGTCATTGGTGAGATTGACGTCATGACCACGACGCTTGGCAAGGCCTTGGGTGGGGCAAGCGGCGGATGTGTCTCGGGTCGAAGTGAATTGGTCGAGTTGTGTCGGCAGAGAGCACGACCGTATCTCTTCAGCAATACGATGGCGCCACCGCTGGTAGCCGGCGGCCTCAGGGTGCTGGAGATTCTGAGCCGGAGCACCGAGCGGAGGGACAAGCTAGAAGAGAACACCAAGTTCTGGCGTGCCGGATTGACTGAAGCCGGGTTTGTGATAAAGGAAGGTGAAAGCCCGATCGTTCCAGTGATGCTCTTCAACGCAAAGCTGAGTCAGGACTTCGCGCGTGACCTGTACGACGAAGGAGTGTACGTGATCGGGTTCTTTTTTCCTGTTGTTCCGAAGGGGCAGGCGCGGATTAGAACACAGCTTTCCGCTGGCCACGACATCCCAATGCTGGAACGTGCGCTGGTCGCCTTCAAGAAGGTCGGCGAAAGGCACGGAATACTGGGGTTGGATAAGAAGGGGATCATAGCGAAGTTCGGAGCGTGACACAGGGGTCTAGCGCCAATCGATGAACGAACATCGCGAACTCTGGTGGAATTCGCCCACTGTGGAGTTCGGGCGGGTCGTCCATCTCGATCTGTCCGAGCCCTTCACTGCGGTATATGGGGGCAAGCTCTCCGACATCCAGGTTAGCTACGAAGCGTGGGGAGAGTTGAACGCCGCGCGTGACAATGTCGTCCTCATCGTTCACCCTATGACCACAGATTGCCACGTTACTGGCGAGTTCATGGATCAGCCTGATGGATGGTGGGAAGCACTCGTGGGCCCAGGGCGTGTATTTGACACCTCCACGAATTTCGTCGTTTGTCCCAATCTGTTGGGTGGATGTTACGGCACGACGGGCCCGCGCTTTCCCGGTCCTGACGGTCGACCGTTTCTCGACGGGTTTCCGCTGCTTACTCCTCTGGACATGATGCGAGTACAGCGTCTGTTTCTCAGGGCGCTGGGGATCGAACGAATAAGCACGGTGATTGGTCCCAGCATGGGGGCCATGATCGCGTGGGAGTGGGCGGTCGAGGGGTCCGACGTGGCTGACCAAGTTGTGGTCGTTGCCGCTCCGCTGCGCACATCTGCGCATCAAATCGGACTGAACTGGCTCCAACGAAGTGGCATCGAGCTGGACATCACCGAGGAAGAGGTGGCGAAGGCCGGGCAGATGGTAGCCCGCGGTGTCGGCATGCTTAGCTACAGGTCCCCTGTTGGACTAGAGGAGAAATTCGGCCGGGACTGGTTCAAGCAGCCGGGGTCAACCCTTCGCGAACGTGGGATGTACAACATTGAGTCCTGGCTGAGACATCATGGCCGAAGGATAACGAAGCGGTTTGACCCGTTCTCGTACCTGCTCTACAGTCGCGCCATGGACTTGCATGACGTTAGCAGTGGACGCGGGGATCTTGTTAGTGCGTTGAAGAGAGTGACCTGCAAGACGGTAGTGCTGGGTATTAGCTCCGACAATCTTTATCCGCCTGCGGAAGTGCAACTCGGCGCCGACATTCTCGAGCAGTTGGGCCGTGAGGTCCGTTACGCGGAGATAAGATCGCCCCACGGCCACGATGCGTTCCTGCTGGATACTGATCAGATAGAGTCCATCCTGCGGGGTTGAACGCCGGTCACAAGCGGGGCCAGGGTGGAACGGCCCCTCATCATGTCACTCCTACAGTATGCTCCTGACGTAACCTCCATCTACCTGCAGGGCCACACCGGTTACGTAACTTGCACAGTCTGAAGCAAGAAAGGTCACAGCGGCAGCAAGTTCTGCTGGATCTCCCATGCGCCGCATTGGAATATTCTGCACCAAGCCGGTCATGATGTCTTGGGCGGCAGTACCCTCGCGCCGAGACCGCTCCTCCACCAGGTCGTCGACACGCTCAGTCTTCATGTAGCCGGGGCATACTGCATTTACCGTAATTCCCTGCGCCGCTACTTCATCCGCCAGTGACTTCGTGAAGCCAAGTACACCGGCTCTGGCTGTCGTCGAGAGAATCAGACCAGGTAGCGGTTCCTTCGCCGCTACACTCGTGAGACACACGATTCTGCCCCAGCCGGATTGACGCATGAGCGGCACCGCAGCGCGAGTCAAGTGAACCGACGACATCAGGCTGAGGTCAATTGCTTTCTGCCACTCTTCCGCAGCGGTGTCGCTGAAGACCGTGCTTGGTGGGCCACCCGCGTTGCACACTAAGATGTCCACTCCGCCGAGATCTCTTGCGACCTGAGCAACAAGTTGTTCTGCGCCTTCCTGGCTAGCCACGTCGCCTACGAATCCCCGTGCTCGGCCACCCTGCGCGTTGATTGCGCCCACAGCCCGATGCACCCGTTGTTCGTGGCGTCCATTCACGGCTACGCGACATCCCTCTCTTGCCAGGCTAACCGCGATTGCGTTGCCCAAGCCGCTTGACGATCCGCAAACCAAGGCGACTCTGTCTTCTATTCCCAGTTTCATCGGAACTCTCCCGGCGAGTTCATGTGTCTCTTTGCCTCCCTAGATCAGCGTGGCGAGTGCATCGCTTTCTTCTTACCCGATGTGGTACATGCATCGGATCAGCCACGCGGTGCAATCTGATTGAACGGCGTAGTGGTGACAAGCGCCAGCGATCGACTGTTGTGCAACGGGGATGTTGATGTGAAACCTGGTAAGACAGTGGTTTGTTATGGAGAATCAGTATTGCGTGTTTTCAGCGTATCTATAATATTCGCACCGTCTTGTCTTGTTCTATTGGAGTGCACTTGAGATCATCAACTCGTCGCGATTTCATCAAGCAGTCATCACTTGCTGCTGCAGCGGTAGGAGTAACAGGCCACGCGCCTGCGTCGACACTGCCAAAGAGAGTGCTTGCTGCTCAGTCGAATCCCGGCTTCAGGGAGCTGTGTCTTGTAGGCTTGAACGCTGCACGATCGACGGGTGCATCGTATGCAGATGTTCGTATAGTAGTGAAGAGGATGCAGAGCATCCGCGTGCGCGAGGAGCGCGTGAGCGAGTCGAGTGATGGAGAGAGCATCGGCGTAGCGGTTCGCACGTTGGTGGACGGTGCATGGGGTTACGCAAGCAGCAATCAGGTGACTCGCGACGAATGTCGGAGGCTCGCCGAGCAAGCGGCGATGCGCGGCAGGGTGAGCAGCCGGGGGCTGCAGCGTCGGATTGAGTTGGCTTCTGTCGACGGATACCCAGCTGGTAGATGGATGACACCGATCAGAAGCGATCCGTTCAGGGTGCCGATGGGAGAGAAGACTGAGCTTCTCATCGCGGCGAACCAAGAGGCTTTGCAGGTGTCGGGTGTGCGTTCAGTGACCTCTGCCCTGTATTTCGAGCGGACAGAGACAACTTTTGCTTCGACTGACGGGAGCATTATCGAGCAGACGTTGTATCGGACGAATCCCAGTATGACGGTGACTGCATTTGTTGAGGATGCCTCCGAGGCTCAGGCTCGTAGTTCAGCAGAAGTCCCGCCGATGGGCAAGGGTTATGAGCACGTCATCGATGCCGATCTGGTTGGTCGTGCTCGACAGTGGGGTGAGGAGGCTGTGGAGAAGGTCACGGCAGCCACAGTGGAGCCGGGGAGCTACGACCTGGTGCTCGACCCCTCCAACCTGTCGTTGACAATACATGAGACTATTGGGCATCCGACGGAGCTGGACCGCGCGTTGGGGTATGAGGCGAACCACGTGGGTTCTTCGTTCTTATCCCCGCCGGCGGAAGTGCTGGGTAAGCTCAGGCTCGGACCTAGCTTCATGAACGTGGTTGGAAATCGAACCGAACGCGGAGGATTAGCGACGGTTGGTTGGGACGACGAGGGGGTGCCGGCCGACAGCTGGCCAATCATCGAAGACGGGGTGCTCGTCGACTTTCAGACAACGCGGGAGCAAGCGCCGCTGATATCAGATCTAACTGGCGTCACTCGGTCGCACGGATGCTCTCATGCGGAGTCCTGGGATTCGGTGCAGTTCCAGCGCATGCCGAACTTGTCGCTGATGCCAGGCGAGGACAACAAGACGCTAGACGATCTAGTCGCGGCAACAGACAACGGAATTCTCATCAAGGGACACGGCTCGCACAGCGTCGATAACAGGGGGTACGGTTTCCGATTCGGTGGGCAGTCGTGCCACGAGATTCGGAACGGTGTGGTGGGTCGGATGCTGAAGAACGTCGCGTATCAAGGCAACACGCCCGGCTTCTGGAACTCGCTGGATATGCTCGGTGGTCCGCAGAGCTACAGCCTTGGTGGAACCATGAACGACCGAAAAGGGCAGCCGGTGCAGACGAGCTCCGCGAGCCATGGATGTCCACCTGGCCGATTTGTTCAAGTAGATGTCATCAACATGGAGAGCTGACTGACAGCACGTGATGGCTGATATCCTCTCCGAAAGAGAGCTGCGTGAACTGTGCGACAAGGTCCTATTGCGCACCAGTGCCGACGATGCTCAGGTCAGAGTTGTGTCGGGACTCCGGGATTTCACGAGGTATGCCAGAAATGAGGTGACGACATCCGGTAACGCAGTGGATACTGAGATGACCTTGACGGTGCTGTCTGGTCTGCGCGGCGCGTCTGTTACCTGGAACGACTCTCGAGATGCGGCGACAGATGCTGCGGTGATGCGGGCTGAACAGCTAACCCAGCTAGTGCCAGAGGACCCAGAGCAAATGCCGCTGCTGGCAGATCAGCAATACCAGAGGAGTGGCGGACTCCATGTGACGACGTCTGATGTTGCCGACGCTGATCGGGTCGACGCGGTCGTGGCTGTCATTGACCGCGTGTCCAACGCGAACCTAGAAGCTGCGGGGTTTCTGGAACGAACGGTTCGCTCCGAAGCGGTGGCCAACTCGGAAGGCCTGTTCGCGTACCACGGATCCACCCTGGCATCGCACTCCGTTACGGTTCAAACGCTCGACGCAACAGGGTCTGGTTGGGCGGGGACAACGCACAATGACTGGCGGGCTCTCACACCTCCAGGTGATCTCGCTGATCGAGCAATAGCAAAGGCGCGCGCCAGTGTCAACGCTCAGCCGTTGGAACCAGGGCAGTACGTCGTAGTATTGGAGCCAACACCAGTGGGTAGCCTAGTGCAGTTGCTAGCGCCTGCACTGGACGCCCGATCGGTCGCCGAGGGGAGATCGTTCTTCTCGAACCGGCAGGGCGGTAACAGGCTCAACGAACAGGCGGTGGATGAACGGATTACCCTCTTGTCCGACCCGTCGGATCCAGACCTACCATACCGTCCGTTCGCTGAAGACGGGACAGCGTTGCAGCGAACGGTCTGGATCGAGAATGGCATCCTCTCGAATCTGGCATATGACAGGTATTGGGCGGCTGAGAACGGCAGAGAGCCGCAACTACTGAGTGGAGGACTCAAGCTTACAGGTGGCGCAGGAACGGTCGACGATCTAGTGGCCACTGTGGAACGAGGGCTGTTGGTGACACGATTCTGGGCTATCAGACCAATCAACCTGCAGGCGCTAGTGTACACCGGATTTACGCGAGATGGAACGTTCTTGATTGAGAATGGCCGGATATCGAGATCGGTCGGCGATTTGTGGTTCACAGAAAACCTGATCTCGACGTTGAACAATATTGAAAGCATCGGCTCTACCGAACGAGTCATTGCTTCGGAATCGGGCGGAATTGGAGCACCCGTTGCGGTACCGCCCATGGTTGTGCGGGACTTTCACTTCACGTCCGCGTCTAATGCGGATTAGCGGAGCGAGAGCGGAAAAGGACTCGGTCGTGAGGTTGGAAGAAGTGGTGTAAGTGGTCGCGGGCGGCCTTTCATGTCGCCCAACAAAGACGTCCCCAGGACGTTGGGGGCAGAATTTCAACAGGAGGAATGGCATGCCAGCCAAACGGAAGGCGGCGAAGCGCAAGACGGCTAAGCGCAAGGCCACCAAGAGGAAAGCCAAGCGGAAGGTGGCCAAGAGGAAGAAGGCTACGAAGAGGAAGGCCACGAAGCGTAAGGCTGCCAAGAGGAAGACCGCAAAGCGTAAGGTCGCCAAGAAGCGGAAGGTAGCCAGGAAGAAGAAGAAGAAGGCAACCAAGAGGAAGAAGGCAACCAAGAGGAAGAAGGCGACCAAGAGGAAGAAGGCAAAGAAGAAGAAGGCAACCAAGAGGAAGAAGGCAACAAAGAGGAAGAAGGCAACAAAGAGAAAGAAGGCGACCAAGAGAAAGAAGGCAACAAAGAGGAAGAGGCGCTAGACTCTGTTTCTTCCGAGTGTCAGAAGCACGTTGCAAGGGGCCGGCACGCTGTCGGCCCCGCAACGTTTCTACGGTTTCACTGCGCGGAATCCGCCGGTGGTCCGATCTGTTCGCAACCGCTGGACCCACCAGTCAGAGTAGAAATCCTGCAGCGATTCCGGCGCGAGCGGAATCACACCGTCCTTCCGTGCGGTCGGCAGTACGCAGTGGACACCGCCGGATCTCGTCCTCGCCTTGAAAGCCTCCATGACCTCAACGCGCTGAGGAGGCTCGACCGCGGCAAGTGCCGCCGGCTCTAGTACCACCAGACTGGGAGTAATGTCCGGAAACCAGCTTCCCACACCGACCACCATGGCTTGTATTCGGTCCGAGAGCTCCTCCGCGGCTGCGCGGTGCTCGACAGCCTCTATGGCTCGCAGATCCTTGTCGATCACCAGCACCGGCCAATCGTGAGCCGCCAAGTAGAAGCCCGCCACAGCTGCGTTTCCGCCCACAACCATGACGGCGTCCGACCCGTCTACACGGAGTGCAAAGTCCTTGAGTGGGGAGTCCGCCTCTAGTCCCCAATGAGAGGGGTCGCGCTGAGCCTCGCGAAGCTTCAGATGGCGCTGACGCCAGCGGCGGAACGAAGGGAGCTTGAGACGCCTTACAATGAGACGATCCACGTGCTCCAGCAGCAGAACCTCGGTCAGCAGAAGTTGCTCTGCAGAACTGACCTCCAGTTCGCGGACTGCCTCATCTGCTATTGCGAGTAGCTCCTCGCGGGACTGATGTTCCTTGTACTCCTCGATGCGCTGGAGCACGAACTCGGCGTACTCCTGTCGAAGCGACTGCCTCCTGAGCGGTTGCGGCCTACTACGCGGGTTGCTCAGCATGGCTCTAGCTCAATAGCGGTGGTCGAGGAAATCCCGAAGCCTGATCGGCGTGAGTGGCTAGTCTTTCTGGCGACGCGGTCGGCTGATTCTGCTGCACGATGTCTGACACTCCCGCTAACGGCTTCACTAGCTGGCCGGTAGCTGCCTGGGGTGCGACGCCGCTGGTGAGCGTGACGGGTCCGGTCCGTTGTCGTCGATGCCACGTGTAGGCCCACAATGACATCCAAAGTAACAAAAACCGGAGCGATTGTGTTAGCTACACCTGCCGCCTGATGCCACCATACCCCTGCTCTCCGTGGACGGCCGGTCTTCTGTCATGCGCGGTGACAGACTCCGGGGTCGGTGGCGAATTCGCCTGAACTAACCGATCTCTCGAGTGTATTTTCCAACCGATGGCGGAAGCGTCGCTTGAGGCGCTACACTGGCACCTGGCCTCGATGAGTTACGCGATTGCGGCTGCCTGAAACCGTCACTCCGTTGCGCTGGTAAGAGAAATCCGCATGAGAATACCGACGCTCTTTCCGGAAACACAGAGACTCAACATGTGGATCCCGGAGGGAGCTACCGTGGTTGAGCTGGTGGTTGACTGGGACAGTCCGGTGAAAGGAGATGCCAGCCTCGCCGGGGTCGAGATGGAATTCGAAACAGACGGGAGCGGGTGGCTGCGGCAGGTCGAAATCCCGCGTCAAGGAGTCACGGTTGAGCGGCATCAGACGCTCGGCGCCGGCCCGGCGGTCCGCTCAGGCGGGGCCGACACGATCCCTTCGGAGGAGGTGTTGGAGAGCCCCTACTCGTTCTCGAGAGACGGTTTCACTCTGCGAGGAACGATCACGACTCCCAGGAACACTTCTGCTGATTGCTTGGCGTCTGGCAGAGCGAGGCATAGCCACTCTTCGATACGATAAGCGAGGAGGAGGTCGTCGCCAGCCTTGCACCGTTCTTTCGGACAGTCAATCGCAGGTTCACTCAGACAATCGTGTCTTACAGTCCCTTGAGCGAGCTTGCCGACGTCCAGGTGCCGGTGCTGATAGTCCA
>JBDHHP010000123.1:0-11463 GCA_039589275.1 Gemmatimonadota bacterium
CGCCCCGACTGCCGGGCTGCGTCACAGCGCCCGGCACCAGCGCCAGTAGCTCAGTTGGATAGAGCGTTGGCCTCCGGAGCCAAAGGTCACAGGTTCGAATCCTGTCTGGCGCATTCTCATAAGCCTCTAATTCACAATGGGTTAGGGGCTTTTTCTTCTGCCCGCTTGACCCGAACGAACCCCGACTGTAACTTAAATTGTAACAAATATGAGTTACAATCGCCTTTAATCGGGGTTTTGAGCCACGCCTCGCCCACGCAAGAACCGCATCTACCAGAGGGGTCGTCGCCTCTGGGGTGACTTCCGCGACTATAGCGACGTAGGCGGTGGGCAAGTCGCACTGGTCGCACCAGGAGAGAAGCTCTCGACAACAGATTGGGACGAAGCAGAACGTCTTGTCGCCGACCACTTAAGAGAGTTCCAGCTCCTACGCTCTCACCGTCGCCTCACCGGACTCAGGCGTGCTGTCACTCTCGGTGACTTCGCGGCCGAGCATCTCCTGGACAAAGCGAAACACGAAGACGTCACGGACATGTGGCTCTCGATAACCGAGCAGCGACTGCGTGCTGCAGTCGCCTTCTTCGGGGCCGACCGCGAACTGTCGTCTATCAGACCATCAGACGTCAAACAGTGGATGACCTGGCTGCGCCAACAGAAGCGTGGGAAACGAAACCGCCCTCTCGGAGACGGAACCGTCCGACATTACATCAATGCGTTGAGCAACCTCTACCGTACTGCACAGGAGGAAGAGGCTGTCCCCCCAGGGTACAATCCCGTCGCCGCACTAAGGGCGAAGCCGGCCGCGAAGCGTGGCGAGGCCCGCTGGTTTGAGGTGCACGATGCAGCACTGATCCTCGAGGCGGCTCGCCATTACCGGCCGGCACGTCCGGATCTCGCGCTCCCCTTCATCCACCCGCTGATCGCGTGTTTCCTGCTGAGCGGTGGGCGGCGATCTGAGGTGTTCGGCCTCGAGACCGAGGATATCTCCTTCGATCGGAACACGGTCACCTTCCGTTCAAATGAGTGGCGACGGCTCAAGACGGACAAGTCGAACCGGGTCGTGCCACTTTGGCCTCAGCTCGCCGAGACACTCGTCAGGTACATCGCCAGTGCTCCGCCAGGACGACTTCTATTCCCCGGTCACAAAGGCGGCCACGAGCAGATGATATGGAGCATCGACAAGGTGCTCGACGCAATCTCTGTTCGAATCGGGCTCACACCGGGCGCGATACGCGCGCAGATGTTCCGTAACACGTACTGCGCGGCCCGGCTGCAGACATTGGACCGGGGCCAGCCAATATCTGTTTACACAGTATCTCGCGAACTTGGCCACACGAGTACCGACATGGTGCAGCGCATTTACGCACACCTCGGAGAAGTCCGTCACCGCTCCGAGGCAGTCGAGTACCGGGCGGAGCAACATGCGGACGTACTGGGTGAGCGGCTCTCGGCTCTCCGCGCAAGATGGTGCGGTGATTCTCGACCTGCCCGCGTTGTTAGGAAAACCGCTAGTTAGCCTATTGATTTCGCAATAATGGGCGGCATCGGATCCGGACCCTGGGGCACTGCGCGGTACTACACCGTGGAGGAATCCTGCGTACTCGACACGGCGTGGCTGAGGATCCGCGGGGTGCTCAAAGTTGGCCTCGTCGCTCGCAGTACTTCAACATGGACCCGGGGCGGTGAGCACGTGGCCTCGATCGCGTGGCAGGTCGATACGACTGAACCTGGCTGGGAGCACATCGAGCTATCATACACCGTAAGATCTCGCGATCAGGCCGCCGAAGAGATCAGAGACCATTTCACCCTAGTCACCAGTCAACCTCACTTTGGCGGGGTCCGCTGGTGGTTCGCGTGTGCCTGTGGCCGTCGCTGCGGGAAGCTCTACCTCCCGCCTACTGCCCGCCACTTTCGCTGCCGCACGTGCTACAGGCTCGTTTACGCCTGCCAGCGTGAAACCGATGCTGATCGTATGTTGCGACGTGCCCACAAGATCCGGCGGCGTCTTAACCCCGATATCGCCCTGTCCCGTCCTCCGAAGCCCAGATGGATGCGCTGGGCAACCTATCGTCGCCAACTTGACCAAGCAGATGCACTGGAGACGCAGGCGCTTGTTACTGCCCTCAAGTGGCTCAGACTCGGCGCTGGGTGACCGGGAGTTACTGACGGAAGCGCACCCTAGATCGGGCGGCGGTACTGGGACTGAGGGAACCCCCAGTAACCTGCCGAATGTCCCATCTAGGGCATCCGATGTCCCAAGATGGCCCTGGCGAGACGCGGTCTGAACTCGTACCATCGCCCAGGTTGGGCAGATCTATGGAGCGGGAGGTTCGGTAGAATGGGAGCAAGCACTGGCATCCAGTGGACGGATGCCACCTGGAATCCGGTGACGGGTTGCTCACATGTGAGCCGTGGATGTGACAACTGCTATGCCGACAACCTCGCGCAGCGTCGTTTGAAGGACGTCTACCTTCGACAGCTGCCCGTCATCCAGGACTCCGCACACCTCAGCGATCCATTCGCTGTCCGCCTCTGGCCGGAGCGGCTGTCACAGCCCGCTCGCTGGCGGGATAGTCGGATGATATTCGTCAACTCGATGTCTGATCTCTTCCACCACGAGATTCCAGAGTCTTATGTTCGCCGAGTGTTCGCAGTCATGCTGAGGGCACGGCAGCATGTGTACCAGGTTCTGACGAAGCGGCCCGCCCGCGCGCTCCGGTTTTGGCGGCGCAATAAGGACCTGTTCGCTGGCAGACCCGTACCCCACCATATCTGGCTTGGAACGTCGGTTGAGGACCAGGCGGTCGCCTACCGGCTCCACCAGTTGCGCGACCTGCCCGCCCGGATCCGTTTTGTCTCGTGTGAACCGCTCCTTGGTCCCCTCAAGTTGGATCTCCAGGGGATTCACTGGGTGATCGTCGGTGGGGAAAGTGGTTCGGCGCATCGACCGATGGACCTACGCTGGGCGAGAGACCTCCGCGACCAATGCCGGGTAGCAGGAGTCCCGTTCTTCTTCAAACAGGTAGGCGGACGCACACCGAAGGCTGGAGGGTGTACCCTGGATGGTCGGGAATGGCGTGAGTACCCCGAGTGGGAATCGACCGACTCGGCTACCGCGTCACATGAAGGAGAGTTGGTCCTCGGAGTACCTCAGGACCTGATCCCAGTAGCGCAGAGCTAGTGAGTGGCGACTGAACAGCGCAAGATAGTAGAGGCGGAGGTTCTTCTGATCGGATCGGACACAGTACATACGCTCGAGCGGCATGCGCTTGAAGCCTAATCCCGTCATAGCCGCAGAGAATCGGTCGGCCAGGAATCGGACAGGGTGCAATCGTTCTGCGCGTGCTCGCCCCCATCGTTCTCGCCATCCTGGATCGTCCAGGAACCGTTCAATCGTCCCGTTATTCCTTCGAGCGTAGACCTGCATGTTGCGATTGGCGTCCATACCGAGCGCCAGCAGGATCAGGAAGTCGATTGATCGCCCGCGCGCAAGCCCGCGGATTGTGTGAAATCGAAGGCCCCCAATGTTCCATGGGTCCATGAAGCAGAGTGAAAGCACCTTGAATCCTGGGTAAGCCGCCGGAATGTGGGAAATGATCTTCTGTCTGGTCGCCACATCATTGACGTCGCCACAGAAGCAGTGTACATCCGCATCTGGAGCAAGCTGGGCGGATCGAAGCTCAAGCGCGCTCACGTTCTCAGGTTTCTTGTCACAGAAGATGTAGCGGTCGAACGGGTCAGGGAGACTGAGAGCAATAAGAGGGGATCCGTAGACTAGCCGACCAGTTTCCTTGATCTGGCTATAGCCAGCGCCGGCGAATAGGTCGATGTAAACCCGACTCTGCCACCGATTCTTCATTCCCGTGGCAAAGATCTCAGCATACATTCCTATGCGGCGGTACTTCTTCTCAACGGCCCAATGTCGCACAAGGGAAACCGGTAAGCCGTCAGGCTCTGCAGCGATCGCGTAGTCCTTACTTGGCTTTCTCGCCATATGCAGGGCCAAGATGCCCGTCGCCCCTCAGGACCCGGCGTGGGGGTAACGGTGATTGTAGCAGTTCCCGCTCAGGTGTGTGCCCAGAGCTCGATCCTGTAACCCTCTTCGGTCTTCTCGACGCGCGAGCGGTCCCAACCT
This sequence comes from Gemmatimonadota bacterium, assembly GCA_039589275.1. Taxonomy (GTDB): domain Bacteria; phylum Gemmatimonadota; class Gemmatimonadetes; order Gemmatimonadales; family GWC2-71-9. Next base: position 4,136 of record JBDHHP010000123.1, read on the forward strand.
AGGCGGATGTCCTCCAGGCCACCCTCCCGCGCCTGTCGAGTCCACTCCCTAGCCTTTCTCTCAAGCTCCTTGATCGTCTGCGCCTCGACAATGTGCATCTGACCACCCATGGTGCGTTCCTCTCTCAGAGCCTATTAGCGGATAGTCCCTTTCGGGTCCGTTGAATCTACACGAGGCCGCCCGACTTAACCCGCTGGTTGGCTCGCCGCCAAGCCTAGCGCTTCTCCTGATATCGGTCGATTGCGGTCCCTATCACGTCATTCCTAAACCAATCGTTGAAGAAGAACAGATAGGTGAGCGCAACGAAGTCGAAGGCAATTAGAAACGACTTGCGACCAACGAGTACGTCGTCAGCGACCTGGATCGCGAGCGCATAGAGACCTACGCTTGTTGCGAAGATCCCGGTGAGTATGGCCATGCTTCTCTCGCCACGCGTCACAGTGAACGTCGTGGCGCCGCGGCCTGCTTTGACCCGGGCATAGAGCTCCCTGACGATTGCGAACAGAAGGAGGCCAAGGAGGGCGACATGCATCACCAGAAGCACGTCGCCGTCAGACGGTAGCGGGATGGCTTCCAGTGCGCTCAGCACGGCAGCAGTGTCTTCCATCTCCGGCTCCCTCCACGGTTACTGGGCGCAGTGTCCAAACCTACGCCTCGAGCGGTCAGAAACAACAGCGCCCAGCGCGGGGCCGGGCGCTGAGGGTCACTGTCGTTCCAGACTGCTTCTCACGATCCTGTGTAGATCACACCGAAGAAGTCGTTCTCGCACTGCGGGTCGTATAGGTCGTTCACGGCCGACCCCACCTCGCGGATTTCGACCCTGTCGATTGCCTGCGGCGATATCAGGCCGAGGAAGAATGCCTGATCCACCGCAGGATCCTCAATATGAGTGCTGACAACGTCACTGCTCGCCAGGAAGGTGAACTCGAACTCTGAGTCCACCTTCGGACACGGTCCGTTTCCGACCTGGCCGACCTCGTAGCCGTCCTGCATCCAGATGCCAATTGCGTACACGGGGACGTCAAGTGTGATATCCACGTTCTCCGCGCCACTCACGCCGAATTCGTTGCCCACGAACACGGGCGTCAGATCCGTTACGGAGTTGTTGAACCCGCCCGCACTCGCCAGCGTCACTCCGTTCTCGACGTAGGGGATAGCCGATAGGGCCTTGGGCGTTGGGTATGTGACCGTCGCCGCTGCCCCACTTGCAGTGAGGAACTCTGCCTCGTCGTAATAGATGGTCGGCCCTGGCACCTCCGCCATTGCGGTGAACGTGGCAAACACGAGCTTCTCGCCGTCGGCGCTCACGGCCCGCGCCTCCAACGCCTGTGGCCCGGGCCCGCCTAGCGTCCAGAATTCGGCTCCATACCCCAAGGCGTCGGTGACGGCGGCGCCAGCGAACACCGACCCACCACCCTCGGTAACGACGAAGTTGATGATCTGGTTGGGGACCGGAGCCTTCCCGTTCTCCCTCACGACCCTCACGACGACGGGGAGCTCCGAGTAGGGCGGGTAGCTCCCCCCGTCCTCGGACATCTTGATGACCTCGAGGTCGTTTGGATCCGGCGCCTCGGTTGTGTGGTCCAGGCAGGCAGTGAGGAGTGGGACAAGGGCTATAATCGCCCGGAGGGAAGCGCGACGCATGGTAAGACCTCCCGTGTGATCGGTGCAGCGATGCCTCGGGAGGTCGCTGGCGGCCTCCACGGCGGGAGGCCGGGAGGTCGTCCGCGGCCTTCGTCTATGATCTGGGTAACGTGCCTCCGGTCACTGAGGCCGCAAGGTCGAATCTGAAGTGCATCGCTCCAATTTCACCCCTTAACAACGTCGCCCGGGGCATGTCACTGACGACGCTCGTCCAGCTTACGTCGGAAGCGCTTGTACTGCATGTACGGCCCACGCCAGTTGCTGTAGTAGACCCCCTGCCGCTCGCAGTCCTCACGCACCTGCTCCCAGAACGCTGTCCGGCCGGTTTCGGGTACTCCCCCACAACGCTGCACGGCCTTCCAGACGACCTTGTCCTTCTCAGTGAGCGCCTTCCGCCGTCCTGCGTTCCAAGATTGCCTGACCTTCTGTCGTAGGCGCCGCCATTGTGATTCATTCAGCTCGGGAGCCTCGAATGTGACGACAACCGCCTTGTGGCCGAGGTGCTCGCCTGCGGGCAGTGTAGCCCCTCCCTCACGTTTCTTGATCGTTGCCAACGGGCTGGTGGGTTGCCGTCCGGTGAGTATGTGGGTGACAACCTGACCCTCCGGCCAACCTGTTGCCTTGGCAACGGCCTGCGAGACACTTGCGAGCCGGGCCAGCCTCGAGCCGGGGGCACACCCCATACGTCGGATCCAGGGTTCCCCGGACTTGACGTAGGAGAGCACAGGATTCTCTAGCCGAACGGAGTAGGAGCGACCGGTGAGTTCCTTCATCTCCGCCGTGAACTCCGCGATTCGGCGGAGGGCTTCCTCATCCCGTCCCTCTCCCGGACGCTGCCGGTGCGCAGGCTGTTCGATCCACCTCACTGCTGCCGTCAGGGTCCGGAACGGCGGCTTCGCGCTCCCGAACAACTCCTCCCGGATTCCCTTCACCGACGGAGCAACGGTCCGGACCAACTCGGCACTTGTGAGCCACTCCTGCGGCCCCGGCGGAAAGACAGCTATCTCATCGGCCATCTAAGGGCCCCGGACTCAGGTGGTAACATGTTTGCACTTGTACATGTTACCCACCAACTTTCCCTTTGTCAACACAACAACAAGCAGGAGCGGCAGATGGAGGACTACCTGAAGGCACGCCGGAAGCAGCTCGGCCTAAGCCGGAGCGAGCTGGGCGCACTGCTGGGCGTCTCGGGAAGCCAGGTCGGCTACTGGGAGCGCTCCGAGCTCGTTCCACCTGGCGAGTACATCACTCAGTTGGCCGAGATCCTGGGGGTGTCGAGCGAGACTTTGGATAGAGAGTTAGCAGCGAACCGCGAGAGATTCGAGCAGCTAGCGCGAGCCAGAGCGATCCAAGCTGACGCTACGGAACGGCCCGATGACTGACCGAGACGATCGGGCGAAGCCGAAGCAGGCTGACATCCTGCTCGGACTGGCCGATGTTGGCGAGCTACTGCTCGATGCGAACGGCGAGGCCTTCATGGTGGTGCCGGTTGGCAACCACCGTGAAACGTGGCCAGTATCGTCGCAGGACTTTAGGCGCTGGCTGATCGGCAGGTATTACCACACGGAGGGGAAGGCACCGAACCAGCAGGCCGTTCGCAGCGCCCTCGACACGATCGAGGCGCAGGCTCACCACGAGGGATGCGAGGCGAACGTCTTCCTCCGCGTCGGACGGAGCCAGCATGACGGCTACATGTACCTCGATCTCTGTGATCGGGAGTGGCGCGCCGTCGAGGTTCGGCCAGATGGGTGGCGAGTTGTGACGCAGCCTCCCGTACGATTCCGGCGGGCACGAGGAATGCTACCGCTTCCTGAGCCATGCGCCGGCGGTTCGGTTGACCTGCTCTCCGACTTTCTTAACGTCGGCCACGACGACGACTTCATACTGCTAGTCGCCACAGTGGTCGGGGCGTTCAGACCACAGGGTCCCTACCCGATCACGATCCTCAGTGGTGAGCAAGGAAGCGCCAAGTCCACAACGGCCCGAGTTGTACGGGAGCTTGTGGATCCCAACAGCACTCCCCTCCGTGCAGCTCCTCGCGAGGAGCGAGACTTGATGATCGCTGCGAACAACGGTTGGTACCTGGCGTTCGATAATCTCTCCCGAGTTCCCCAGTGGCTCTCCGACGGACTCTGTCGGCTGGCCACTGGAGGTGGGTTTGCCACGCGCGAGCTGTACACCGACAGAGAAGAGGTCCTCTTCGATGCGATGCGGCCGATCATCGTGAATAGCATCGGCGAACCGATCGACCGTGACGATCTCCGTGATCGCGGAGTGTTCATCTCGCTTCCACCGATCTCAGACCGTGCGCGTTTGGACGAGCGGAACTTCTGGGAGGCCTTCTCTGAGGCCCGTGCGTATGTGCTCGGTGCCCTACTGGATGCCGTCGCGTGCGCCCTGGCCAATGAGGCGCGTGTCAATCTCCCCGAGAAGCCGCGCCTGGCGGACTTCGCCATCTGGGTATCCGCAGCTGAGGGCAGTCTCAGTTGGGAGCCTGGGCGGTTCCTGGATGCGTACCAGGACAACAGACAGGCCGCCATCGAGGCCTCTGTTGAGGATTCGCCGCTTTCCGTCTTGGTGGTCGAACTCGCGAGAGAGCGAGGAGAGTGGATGGGCACCGCCACCGACCTCCTGGAGTTGCTGGCGTGCCGTGCAACCGAGGAGAGCCGGCGTCAGAGGAGCTGGCCCAAGTCCCCGCGTTGGCTCTCCGGCGATCTCCGGCGGGCGGCCGCAAGCCTGCGGCGAGTGGGAGTCACCGTCGAGTTCACTAGGGAGCGCGTCGCCCGAAGGCGGCGACTGATCACCATAACCGACCATCAACCCAGCGAGAATCGCGTCCAGACCGTCCAACTGGACACGGACGAGGGCGATGTGGACGATGTGGACGCTGGAATCCCGCTCTTCGAGCCCTACGCCGAAGAGGAACGGGAAGCCATCCAGGCAGAGGCCGAAGGGAGGCTTGTGTGACTGGATTAGTTACAGAGCGCGGTAAGTGCTTAGCCACCAACGTACACCGATGGCCTCGCGAGCCATCATACCATGCGCAGGTGGGGGTGTAACACGTTGACCGTGGAGGACCGCCTCCGGACGCTTGCAGATGCCCTGCCTGACGGCGCTGCCGTCACGCTGCCCGTGTCACTCATCCGCAGCTGGCTCGTTCAAGGGGGCCCGGCCGACGCTGACCACAACGCGGACATGACCGTGGCCGAGGTCGCCACACTGTTCAATCGGTCACCACAGACCGTACGGACATGGATCCGTCACGGGGACCTGGATGCCTACAGGCTCCACGGTCGGGAGTACCGCATCACCGCAATGGCCCTGGAGGCGTTTCAACAGCAACAACAGGCAGGAGCCGTGTCTCCACTGCCTCAGAGCGCCACAAGCACCCGAGCGGCCAATCTGGCGGCCTGGAGGGCCACCAGGCGCGCCCAACCATAAGGCCTGCTCATCTCCTCGCGCTTTGCGGGCACTCGTTGAGCCTATGGCTCGTAGGTCACTAGCTGCGGCTTCTCTCCGAATTCCCTACCCCGGCGATACGTAAGGCCTACGGTCGTCACGCCACACGTGTGAAACTGGCCCGTCGTGACTGATTCGAACGTGTAACCGCCACTGCCAGGGTGGGTATAGCTGAGTCACTGGTGGTACCGTTACCGCGCTGGCCGAAGCTGTTTCTTCCCCAGCAGTAGGCCCCATCCGCGGCAGTCAGGCCACACCCGTGCCCGGACCAAGTTGAACCACCGCTGGAGAGGGTCTCGGACTGGTGTCGCGTGGACACGTCGGTTCGGGAGGGTCCGGCTGCTCGAGCCGTGGCTGGAGGGCGTGGGCTGGACAAGGCCAAACGCGTCGCGACGGTGCGGCCACGGAAGGTGCCGTTTGTGCTGAGCGGAACACAGACGGGCGGATCATTAGCAGGGTGTGATCGTGGAGACCCCGGCCCCCTTCGTCGACCCAGAACACCAGTTCGGAGGGGGTACGGAGGGAGATTCGAGAGCGCGGCCTATCAGATAGCGCGCTCAGATAATCGCGTCAGAATTCTGAGAACCTGGACAGGAGTGCCACGATCGCTAGTTCTCGCTCGCCAGCAGCCGCTGAAACCGTGGGTGGTCGCTCAGCGGATGCCAGGTGGGCTCGAGCTTGAGCATTGGAACGGACATGGGCGAGGGAACGGCCAACAGGGCCTCCAGTTGGTCAATAGCGGCGTCGTACTCGCCCACCATCGTGTAGATGCGCGCCAGGTCCTCCACCCTTGACGCACCTCGATAGGCTTCCTTGCTCATGGGAAGTAACTCAACAGCCAACTCCCCTTCGCGGATCGCGTCGCCCTTTCGACCGAGACCGGCATAGGCAATGCCCAGAGCACTCCGATACTGAGGATCATCGGGACGCTCCCGAATCCTGGTCTCCACAATGCTACGCGTCGAGTCATAATAGGCTTGCTCGAGCTGCTGGTTCCCCATGAGACCGTGAATCTGGGCATATAGTTGGGCCTTGGGCACGAAGAACATTTGACCCTCAGAAAGCACTTCTGACGAAACCAGGGCGAGCCGGTCCAACGCCTGCTGATAGTCTCCATCCCATATCTCGAGCAAGACCCAGGCATATGCAATTTCGTGGTGTTCTGCCAGGCCAACGCTCCGGGCCTCCTCCAGCACCGCCCGTGCCCTTTCCGTGCTGCCCTCCAAACCGAGGTGCACCAACATCGCCTTGTCGGCATAGGGCCCGGCCCAATCGGGTCTCAGGGATATGGCGCGGTCATAGTACCGCTCTGCCTCCACAGGGTCGCGCAAGAGGACGTAAGTTTCCGCGAGGTCGTAGGTCCTTGTAGAGCGCGGGTCGAGCTCTACAGCCTTCTCAATATTAGCCAGTGCTTGGACCATTCTCCCCTGCCGCCGTTGCACAAAGCCAGTAGCCGCAAAGAGACCGCTGCTGTTGGGCTGGCCTTCTTGTGCAATGGCAAACTCCGCCAGGGCACGGTCATAATCCAGGTGACCCTGGTAGTGGTACCACCCCAACGCTTCGTGTGCTTCGGGCAGACCGGGATCGAGTCTCAGCGCCCTGTCCACCGCTTCCCTTGCCATTGCTAGACGCTCTTGGGTGCGGTCAAAGAACAGCCACCACATGTTGGAATGGACTCTCGAGAGTAGGGTGTAAGCCAACGCGAAATCCGGGTCCAAATCGACAGCCTTCTGTAACATTTGGATGGCAATCCGAGTGTCCTGTTCTTCATAGCTTCTTGAGTAGTAATCCTTGCCCCGCAGGTAGTAGTCGTATGCCTCCTGGTTGTCCGTCGGGTTTGCAGCCAGGCGTCGGCGTTCAGGCTCGAGCAAGGTCACATCCAATGCCCCGGCCACCCGCTCAGCGATTTCCGCCTGGACGCGGAAGATATCGCCCGCCGCGAGTTCTACAGTACTTGGCTCCGACCACAAGTGCGCATCGTCTGAGACACGGACGAGCTGCGGGATGATACGGAGTTGATCGACACCGTCGGGCACACGATCCACTCTAACCGTACCCTCCAGCACATAGTCCACGCCCAGCTCAGCCCCGATTTCAGAGAGGTCCATCTCGTGTTCCTTGTACTGCATCGCACTCGTGCGGGAGATGACAAAGAGCCCACTGAGGTTGGAGAGCCGACTTGTAATCTCATCCGTCAACCCGTCGGCAAGATGCTCGTCGTCCGG
>JBDHHP010000124.1:0-12030 GCA_039589275.1 Gemmatimonadota bacterium
CTGACCGTATCCTCCAGTGGTTGACGTCGGAGATGCGAAGCCCGCAGTAATCGATGTTACTGTCAGTTAGCTCTCTCCCGACTGGCGGCCGAGCATCTCCTTGCGCTCAAGCATGCGTCCTACCAACCTGCACCTCGATACCCACTTGACCGTAGCGGTACTCTGGGCACGCCCGGGCGGTAGCCCCGTGGATTCAACCCAGTCGGCGAGCACCACACTTAACCCGGGAACAGGTTAGCGCGGGATCAATTCGTTGACAGCAGCTGCACCATTCAGAACATTGTCGCGTCCTGACACCACTCTCACTCGCTCAGGCGTGGAACTTATCATGCGCATATCGGCCCTCGTCACTCTTGGCCTCTCACTCGCTGCCGGTCCCGCACTCGCTCAGGGTTTCACCGGATCGTACCTCTCCACGGACGGGACCCAGACCGTTCTCTCCTTTGACCGTCCAACTTCATCCTCGGTCCTCGGCGCGATCCAGGGAAACGGACTATCGCTCAGGCTCGATGGTGAGATAGACGGTGCCTTGATGACGGGAATGGCCTCTGGACCAGCAGGATCATTGCACTTCCACGCCGAGTTGGCGGGTGAGCATCTCAGCTTCACCATGTACCCAAACGGGGTCGACGGGCAGCCCGATCACGCCATGGGTCAATCGATGGTGTTCCAGCGCAATCCCTCTGGTGGCCAGCCGGGTCAGTCTGCGACACCGATGGCGAGGCCGCCAACCAACGCTCAGGTGGCGGGCAATCGCGACCCGGCTTTGGTGGGCCTGTGGGTGAGGGATGAGACGATGGTCGATCCCACGATGACTCTGACCACTCAGACGATCATGGTGTTGCAGGCGGATGGGCAATTCGAGCAGGGCGAGGGTAGGGTGGTGGGTGGAGGAGCCGGATTCAGCTTCGATTCGGGCTCTGACCAACAGAGAGACATTGGGCAGTGGCGGTCGGAGGACGGACTCGTCTACGTCACTGGGGCGGGGCTCAGCCAGTGGATCCCGTGCTGCCGCTACTACGTGGAAGGTGGCCGCATGCTCCTGACGTTTGACGACGGGTCGAGGCAGATATGGTACAAGCGGTAATCTGCCCGGCGGTTGACCTCACTCCCCGATGATCTTGATCATCACGCGCTTGGAACGGCCGCCGTCGAACTCCCCGTAGAAGATCTGCTCCCAGGGGCCGAAGTCGAGATCACCTTTCGTGATGGCGACCACCACCTCGCGACCCATGATCTGGCGTTTGTGGTGGGCATCGGCGTTGTCTTCACCTGTACGGTTGTGATGATACCGCTCAGGACTGGGATCGAACGGCGCCAACCATTCCAGCCAGCGCTCGTAATCCTCGTGTAGTCCACGCTCATCGTCGTTGATGAACACGCTCGCGGTGATATGCATGGCGTTCACCAGGCAGAGACCCTCTTTCACGCCGCTGGCACCTACTTCGTCGCGGACTCGCTCCGTGATGTTCATGAATGCTCGACGGTTAGGTACGTTGAACGTGAGGTGCTTCGTGTGTGATTTCATGGTTCCTCGTGGCAACGTGCGTTTGTTGTTTAGTTCAAGATAGGCTGGCCCGCGATTGCCCTGGCGTAATGCTCCAGCCGCACACAAACTGGAACTAGTTCCAGCGTCAAGCTCACAAGCTTATCCATCTCCTCCGGTGTAACCAGGGATCCGGGATCGACTTGCCTGAAGTGCTCGCGAACGTCCAGTACAGATACCGGAACTGAAATCAGTAAGAAGCGGGGCGCGGGCGCACGTGTTCGTCCTCCGTCGGGTCAGGCGCAAGTTAGTGAAGGGGTATCAACCGAACATCAACCGGTGCGCCGAGTAGGTCGGTGCGTACTCCGCCCGCGGAGCTAAGCGAAAACGAGCGGCTCGTGGCCGCTCGTGTCGTGCAGCGCGACTAGCTGCCGTCCGCCGGCTACTGGCGCCGGAACACCCGCCCTGCCCAACCGCAACTGTTCGCATGGCAAGTGAACATGATGAGATCGAGGTCGTATTGACCTGTCTCTGTGGCCGTGAACTCGAGTACCGGTGTGTCATCTGGCTGCACGTCTTCAGCCAGAGTCGAGTCGGACGGGCCCGTGATACGAAGGTCGATGTCGTTGCAGTCCTCGTCGCACACCGCGAGGATCGCGTACGCCACTCCCGCTTCAAGCGTGACGACATGTGGGTCGGTGGCTCGCTGTCCCGCCTCCCCTTGCAGTAGCTCACCCTCCGGCCGATAACCTTGCCCAAGCAGAGAGGCACGGTTCCTCACGAGTTCATTGCGCACGGCTAGAGGTAGGGTGGCGGGCAGCTCATCGGTGGCAACTGCCCAGAGGTTGTTCTTGCGCATCACGTCGGGGAACTCTACTCCCGGATCTATCTCGACCTGTAAAGCTTCTTGCCCGGGCGGCACGGTCACCGTGGCCGTGCGTTTCCCGCCAAGCCATGTGGTCACCGGGATCTCGCGCTCGAGTGTGTCACCGCCTGACAGAGTGATGGCTAGCCGCGTTGGCATCGGCGCGTCGCCCAAGTCGCGAACTACGATCTCTGTGCCACCGTCACCTGCTGTGACGCTTGCGATTGATTGATCCAGCACCCAGGTCTCGTAGTACCAGGTCTGCCAGAACCAGTCGAGATCCTGGCCAGTCGATGCATTGAAGTAATTGAAGAAATCCCACGGCTTCGGGTGCTTGAACGTCCATGTGCGGAGGTAGCCCCGATAGGCCCGGTAGAAGGCGTCTTCGCCAAGCATGCTTCGCAGGCTGAACAGCAGCGAGCCGGGTTTTGAGTAGCCATGGACGCCGTAATGGCTCGGCGTATCCAGATAATCAGAGTACCGCATCAGAGCGCCCTCGTGGCCGGTGCGCGCGAGGCGGATATAACCGGCGAACTCACTCTGCTTGCCGTCGTAGCCCGGATAGAAGTCGGCCGAGGCCTCGGCGTCATTGAAGTCTGTGGTCCCCTCGTCCATCCAGGCCCGCCGCCGCTCGTCGGTCGAGACAATCATGGGCACCCAGTTGTGGGCCAGCTCGTGGTTGATCACCGAGTACAGCGCCCTGTCGCTCGAGCCATCGTATCCGCCGATGATGGTCATCATTGGGAACTCCATTCCCCCACCGATGATGCCAGCGCCTTCCACCGCTGTGGCGTGACTGTAGGGGTACGGGACGCCCATGTGACGCGAATGGAACGTTATGGCGTGCTGCGCATAACGGGCCCCTTCCCGCCACAGCTCGTGTGCGGACCGGAAGATGGTCTCGGCGCGCGAATACTCAGGCTGTCCGTCGCCGTCTCGGTCGCCAACACTGGTACGCACCACGTCCCACAGTGATGCGCGGGTGACCGAGTATGCCGCATCGCGCACCGAGTCAGCGGTGAAGTGCCAGCTCAGCCGGCCTACCTGACCCGCAAGCGTGCAGTCCGGGCCGAGGTCCTCTTCAGTGATGACGTGCACCACCGCGTCACTCGATTCGGCCTGACGCAGGCGCTGGATGACGTGGTCGGGCAGCACCTCGCGTTCGTTCATCAGTTCGCCGGTACCCTGCACCAGCCAACCCTGCGGCACGTCTAGCTTGACGTCGTACTGGGCAAACCCGGCATAGAACTCGGCTTGCCCCAGGAACGGATCGGTGTGCCAGCCCACTACATCGTCGTACACCGCCATTTGAGGGTACCAGTAGGCCAAGAAGAAGAAGTCGTCGCTGTTCCAGCCCATGCGCCCGCCTGCGCCGACCTGCGGGATGGTGTAGCTCCAATCCAACTCCAGCACGACCGAGTCAGCCGGCGCCACCGGGGCCGGTGGATTGATGAGGAGGTTGGTCCGGCTCACGAGGTAGCCGGGACCTCTCAGCGGCCGCGTCTCCTCTAATGCCTGGCCAGACACGGCTACGCGCGAGATCGTGTAGCCGCCGGTGATCTCGGCAGCGCGGATCCTGGGTACGTCATCGCGATGGAAGTTCTGAATCAGTTGCACCACGAGGCGGCGCAGAGAATCCGGCGACGCGTTGCGGTAGAGGATTCGCGTAACACCCTCGAGCCTCTTCTCGGCAACATCGAGCTTGGCGTCGATCGTGTAGTGAGCCGACTGCTGCCAGTAGTTCGGTCCGGGCACACCCTCGGTGGTGCGGGTCCCCCGCTCCACGGCGCGCCGAAAGCCGGGCGTCGCCACGACTGGATTGGCCACCGGTCGTTCGAGCGCTCGAACCGCTCGGGTGAGGGTCTGTGCGTTGGATTGGCTGGCAAAAGTGAGTAAGAACGGGCAAAGCAGAAAAGCGACTCCGATGGGTCGACTACAGTGCGTCATACTATTCCTCCATTTGGCAGGGTAGTGATCCCTCACCATTTGACGCTGTGAAGCTGTGGAAGGTTTCATGGGGGAAATGGCGGCCGGACCCCGCACTAGAACCACATGGCGCTCGCGAACCTTGTGAACCGCATCACAAAGTTGTCCCGCAGCCCGCTGGCACAAACGGCTTCAATGCCATAGGTTGCTCGGTCGCCCTCGGAGCAAATTGACGGACCAGACCCGTCCAACGGCATGTACGCACGGTCGCTGAGGTACGCACGTCCACCTGGTTGAGGACCACGGTGCGGTAGTGCGTGGAGACCTGCGGTCATGCTTCCAGCCGCCGTCAAGCAGCTCCCGCCTACAGCCACTGAATGAACACCAGTAAGGAGCTGCAAATGACGCCTGCATCCATGGCCAATGTGCCCGATACCACCGCAATAGAGGATCTACGCGCTCAGTTACGGGGGTCGGTCCTGTTACCCGGCGATGCTGGGTATGAGGACTCCCGCACGGTGTGGAATGCCATGATCGATCGCCGTCCATCGCTTGTAGCGCGCTGCCTCGGAGTTGCCGATGTGATTGCTGGCGTGAACTTCGCGCGCGCGCACGGCATGACCCTGACAATCAAGGGTGGCGGGCATAACATCTCGGGTCTGGCCGTCGCCGATGGCGCCATGATGCTGGACATGTCAGCCATGCGTGGCGTTCTGGTGGACCCGAATGCGGGGGTGGCTCGCGCCCAGGCGGGTTGTCTTCTGGGGGACGTGGATAGCGAGACACAATTGCACGGGCTGGCCGCTGTGCTCGGCTTCGTTTCAAACACCGGCATAGCCGGCCTAACACTCGGCGGCGGGTTCGGCTACCTGACGCGCCGCTATGGCTGGACCTGCGACAACGTGCGCGAGATCGAACTTGTTACTGCCGGCGGTAGCCTCGTGCGCGCAAGCGAGCAGGAAAACTCCGATCTCTTCTGGGGGCTGCGCGGCGGCGGCGGGAACTTCGGAGTCGCCACGCGGTTCGACTACGATCTCTACCCCGTCGGACCGGAGATCGTCGGTGGCGCGGTGGCCTGGCCGGGCGAAGCGGCCCCCGAAGTGTTGGAGATGTATCGCACTATGGCGGCCGACGCGCCACCCGAGCTGGCGCTTGTCGCAGTCCTGCGCATCGCTCCGCCGGCGCCTTGGTTGCCCAAAGAGATCCACGGCAAGCTCATCGTGGCGATCTTCGTGTGCTGCACCGGTCCGATCGATGCCGCAGAGAAACTCGTGGCTCCGATCAAGGCGTTCGGCGCACCGGTCGGTGATGTGTTACAGCGGCGATCCTACGTCTCGCAGCAGGCGATCCTCGACGCAACTCAGCCCAAAGGGCGGCGTTACTATTGGAAATCGGAATACCTTCCTGCGCTCGAGCCGGGACTGCTCGAGCAGTGCATCGAGTACGGTGGGCAGCTGCAGTCGCCACACTCCGCGGTGGTCCTGTTTCCTCTGAGCGGAGCTCTCAACTCGGCCGCTGACGATCTTTCGCCGGTGGGCAACCGCGACGCCAACTACGTTCTCAACGTCACAGCGTCTTGGGACTCGGCAAACGACGACGAGGCCAACGTGTCGTGGGCCCGAGACGCGTGGCGTGACATGCGCAGCTACTCGACCGGCGGGACGTATGTGAACTTTCTCACAGAAGAAGAAGTAGGCGACCGCATTCACGACGCGTACGGCAATCATCACGAGCGGCTGGTGCAGGTGAAGTCCAAGTGGGATCCGACGAACTTCTTCAGTACCAACAAGAACATCGCGCCGGCGGCGAAGTAGCCGTCGCGTCAGCTCGTTCGGGAGCTCAGCCGGCCTGTTGCCGGTACTCACACGGACCCGAGTCATTCATCGCGAGCTAGACCGCTTCCGAACCGGTTGATTCGCGCGCCGGTGGGAACGCCCGAGTCAATCTGTGGACAGGCTTAGTCCCGTGCTTCATACTAGGGACAACAGGCAGTAGCCCCCCACACAGACCACCAAGTCGGGTGGCGCCAACTCACTGCAGGGCGCCGCGCTGTAACTGGGGATACGCGGCCCTAACGTGCGTCGACAAGGAGAGATTGATGCTTAAGCTGGAGGCAGGTGCCGACATTCTCGCCGAGGCTGGGGGTGTCAAGACCCTCGACGAAGCGAAGAGGATCTTCCAGGAGGGGCTGGACGCGGACACTCTAGGGAAACTGAGCAAGATCAACACTGAAAACGCGTTGCTCAAGATCGCGAACGCGATCGCGTTCTGTCAGCCGGACAGTGTGTTCATCACTACTGGTTCGGCCGAGGATAGCGAGGCGATCAAGCGGGCGAGCATCGACAAGGGCGAGGAAAAACCTCTCGCAATGGAGGGGCACACAATCCACTTCGACTTGCCGCAGGAACAGGGCCGCATCGTGGACCGCACGTTCTATATCGTGAACGAGGGCGCGGAGACCAGCGTACTGGCCAAGACGATGCCGCGCGACGAGGCGATGGCTTACGTGAAGCAGAACATGGCCGGCATCATGAAGGGCAAGACGATGTACGTCGGCTTCTTCAGCCGCGGGCCGGCGGGCGCCAAGCTGGCGTTCCCCGCGATCCAGATCTCGTCTTCGACCTATGTGCTGCATAGTGGCGACCTGCTGTACCGCAACGTGTACGACAGGTTCGACGAGCAGGTGAAGCGATCCGGTCTGTTCCTGACCAACTTGCACAGCGAGGGCCTGAACCGACCCGAGGACCTGCCCAACGCACGTGTGTTCATGGACCGCAGTTGGCTCACCACGTTCAGTGTGTTCTGCACCTACGCCGGCAACACTCTCTTGCTCAAGAAGGGCAACCACCGCATGGCGGTCGACCAGGCGTGCTACTACGGCGGTGGCAAGGAGTTGTCGGAACACATGTTCATCACCGGCATGAAAGACGAGGCCGGCGAGATCACCTGGATCGTAGGTGCCGCGCCGAGCGGTTGCGGTAAGACCACCACGGCGATGGCCGGAACCGAATTCATCGGCGACGACCTGGCACAGATGTGGATTGCCGACGACGGTACCGTGCGCGCAATCAACCCGGAGCGGGGCATCTTCGGCATCGTGGCCGACGTGAACCGAGAGGGCGACCCCAATCTCATGCGTTGTCTGCGCGATCCGGGCACCGAGGTGATCTGGTCCAACGTGCTAGTCGATGACGAGGGCGTGCCCCATTGGACCGGCAACGGCGAGGAACACCCGGACAAAGGCTTCAACTTCCAGGGCGACTGGTTCAAGGGCAAGAAGAACGAAGAGGGAAAAGAGATCCCCATTTCGCACCCCAACGCCCGCTGCACGCTGCTGGGTAGGGCGATAGCGAACTTCAACCGCACCCTCGCCGAGGACCCGGCTGGTGTGCCCGTCAAGGTGGTCACGTATTCCGGCCGCGACGCCGACACCATGCCCCCGGTGTGGGTCGGCAAGACGCCCGATGACGGCGTTGTGATTGGAGCTTCGATCGTATCCGCCGCGACAGCCACCGAGGTGGGAGCGACTGGTGTGAGGCGTCAGCCGTGGGCCAACGCTCCTTTCATACCCGGACCGTTGGCTGACTACATCAAGGTCCAGTTCGAGTTCTTCAACCACACCGATCTCAGCTCCGAGGGACGTCCGATCCTGGCCGGATTGAACTACTTTCTCACGCACGAAGCGCGCGGCGGCGAAGGCAGCGCGTTGTTGGGCGAAAAGCGCGACGTGAGGGTCTGGCTCACCTGGCTGTGCCAGCGCGCCAAGGGCGAAGTCGGCGCGATCGAGACCCCGATCGGGCTAATCCCGAAGTACGAGGATCTCAAGGCCCTGTTCGCTTCCGTCATCGACAAGGAATACCTGCGCGCACTGTACGACAAACAGTTCGCGATCTACGTCGACAAGATCCAGGCGCGCATCGACCTGCAGCGCGAAGCGTTCCGCAAAGGGAAGGACCTGCCCGGGAAACTGTACGAGATCTATGATCGCTGGTCGGAGGGTCTTGCCAAGCTCAGGCAGCAGCATGGTGCGATTGTGCCGCCTGATAAGCTCTAGGAAGAAGTAGGGAGGAGGAAGTGAACGAGATGGTGCGATAGGGGGGATCTGGCGGGCGCCCTCCTCAGAGCTCGTACTTCTCTAACCTGTACCGCAAAGTGTCGCGGGTCATGCCGAGCAGCGAGGCCGCTCTGGTCTTGTTCCCACTTGCTTGATCGAGCGCTTGCTTGATGAGGTCTCGTTCTAGTTGTTCGAGGTCTATTCCCCCGGCAGGGAGGGTGTAACCCGGTTCCAGGTCGAGTGCACGGCTGCCCAGCCGCAACTCGTCGGGCAAGTGCTCGGGCAGGATCTCGCTGCTCTCCTCCAGAATGGTGGCACGCTCGATGACGTTCCTGAGTTCACGCACGTTGCCGGGCCAGGCGTACCGCGCGAGCATGCCAAGTGCGTCTTTAGAGAGGGTGCGTGCGGGCCTGCGGATGCTGGTGGTCATCTGTTCCAGAAAGTACGCTGCCAACGGCTCGACGTCGTCTGCTCGGTCGCGCAACGGCGGGATGACGATGGGCACGACGTTCAAGCGATAGAACAGGTCCCGACGGAACGAGCCGTCGCGGACGGCGGCCTCCAAGTCTTTGTTGGTTGATGCGATCACCCGCACGTCGACACTGGTGTCGCGCACTCCGCCGACTCGCTTGAAGGTGCGAGTCTCCAAGAAGCGCAGCAGCTTGGCCTGTGCCCCGGGTGGCAGATCACCGATCTCATCCAACAACACGGTCCCGCAATCGGCCAGCTCGAGCAAGCCGAGTTTGCGCTCTCTGGCGTCTGTGAAGGCACCTTTTTCATGCCCAAACAACTCCGACTCGAGCAGAGTCTCCGGCAGTGCGGTGCAGTTGATCGCTAGAAATGGAGCGTCCGAGCGCGCGCTTTGAGCGTGGATCGCCTGGGCTACCACTTCTTTGCCCACGCCGCTTTCACCGCGCACCAGGACAGTCGTGTTCTCGCTGGCTGCCACCTTGCCCACCAACTCCACTACCGTTCGCATCGCCGTGGAGCGGCCGATCACGGACACACCCTCGAACTGCCATCCGGCCTGACGCTTCAGGGCAGACACGGTTCGTTTGAGTGTCCGGGTCTCTAGACCCTTCTCCAGAGTGATCAGAAGGTCCTCTAACTTCGGCGGCTTTTCCAGGAATTGATGTGCGCCCATCTTCACCGCCTCGACGGCGGTGCCGATGTCTCCGTGTGCCGTGAGAATGATGGCTACCAATTCGGCGTCGATCTCCAGAAATTCCTGCAACAGATCCATTCCGTTGCCGTCGGGCAACTTCAGGTCCAGTAGGGCGGCATTGGGTGGATCCTGGCGGAAGGCGTCCCGCGCTGCTGTCGCGTTCTCCGCCAGGACGATCTCGTAACCGGCCTCACCCAGATGAGCCTCGAGCCACACCCGAATGAGGTTCTCGTCATCCACTACCAGGACTCTATCCTTGGCCACTTTCGGCTTCCTCCTCTGCATTGATCGGCAACGCGATGACGAACGTGGTCCCACCTTCGCTGCCCGCCTCGACCCGCAAGCTGCCACCGTGCCGCTCAATGATCTGGTTCGAGATGGAAAGCCCAAGGCCCGTTCCCGCGGACTTCGTCGTGTAGAAAGGTCTGAAGATCTCGGCTCGCACGTCAGGTGGAATGCCCGGGCCCGTATCCCGCACGCCGAGCCACAGTTCGGGCTCATGCGATTCGACCCACACCTCGAGATCTCCACTGTTTTGCATGGCCTGGATGCCGTTCAACATCAGGTTGACCAGTACTTGCACCATCAACTCGGGATCGACCCGTACGGGCTGAAGCTTGTCGGGCTTGCGTGACGAGATGCGGATGCTGGCAGCCGATGCCTGCATGCCCACAATCTGTACCGCGCGCTGCACCAGCTCGAACGGATCCACTACTACCTCACGCAACTCCGGCGGCCGGGCGTAGCGCAGCATCTGCTCCGTTGTAGTCTCGATTCGCTTGAGTTGTTGTTGTGCTTCCTCGAGCAATGGCCTGGCCGGGTCGCCCTCGGGCGAGCGGCGCAAGGCGAGGTCGAGTGCCCCAAGCACTCCGGTCAGAGGGTTGCGGATCTCATGAGCGACGCCGCTCGCCAGTTCGCCAACCGTGGCGAGCTGTTGGGCTCGTTCCATCTCCTGATCGTGCAGCTCCTGTAGCTGTCGCCGGGATAGCTTCAAGTCGGCGGCCATGTGATTGAACTCGTCGATCAGTGACTGCACTTCGCGAGTTCGTGCGATATGTGGAGGGTCGTAGGGTTCACTGCGACCGAACTTCCTGGCCGCCCTGGCGAGGCTCTCCATCGGTCTGCCCACCGACCGCGCGGCCAAGACTGCCGTGGCGGCAATGAGCAAGACCAGTGCGATGGCGCCAAATAGGGCCCAACTGGTGAGTCGGCTCACTGGAGCCAGAACCGACTCCAGCGACAGCACCGCTGCGAACGTCCAGTCGGTGCCGGGAACGGGAGCTGCAACCACGAGTGACTGGATATCTCCTACGTGGGTTCTGTAGACCACCACGCTGTCGAGCTGTTCGGGGCTCAACTGCGCCATTTCCTCGATCCCGTGTTCGTGTGAGACTACGATGACTCGGCCCGAGGAGTCATATATGGCCGATTCTGCGGCCTCCATCAGATGCGTGGGCATGGTGAAGATGCGATTGAAATCGCGCGATCTCACGTGACCCTCTAGCCACGTTCGCGTCTCTGTGTTGCCCGCCGGCACCGCCAGGAGATACGCTATCGCCTCGTCGCCTTCCCAATGCATCGTCATGTCCCGGGTGCGCCAGTCGGCCGCGGGCACCTGCGCCGGCCAATCGGGTGCGTGGTCACTCAAGGCAACGCTGGCCAGGAGATCACCCTCGAGAGTCACCAAGCGCAGCCCATCGAACACGCCGTCGTCGAGCAAGTTCTGTCGCAGTAGATCGGACAGTGTCGTGGGATCTTCCCGCGCCAAATCTCTGCGTCCGAACTGTCCGGTGATGGTACGCAGCAGCAGCCGGTGCCGCGTTAGTTCCGTTGCGATGTGGACTGCTTGGCGCTCGCCGAGTTCGCGCTCTCCCTGCTCGACTACGGTGTCGCGGCCCACCACGAATCCGGCCACGATGGCGATCACGAGCGGAATGCCGCCAAAGGACAGCAACAGGACCAACAACTGCGTCCCCAGGCGGCGAGCGGTCTTGCTGCTCGATCTCAACTTGTTCTCACTCGCTGTACCGATCACTCAGTGGGGCACATGACCCAGAGGCCGGGGCAATAGCCACCCCGGCAATCCCATGCTGGATCCAACTCTCTGCACGTAACTGGTTGAAATATCACGACCTGCCTAATCCTGTACCACGGCTTTGAAGTTGCTCCTCGATGTTGTCGAGCCGCAAGGCCCGGACCGCATCTGTAAACGGGTCGGACCGGACACAACAGATGTCAACAAGGCGTACACTAACGGGAGAATACCGATGGCAAACACCAAGATGCTAGCCGGGGGTGCCGTCCTGGCTGCGATGCTCATGGCGCCGGGCGTGATCAATGCCCAGCAACATCAGCATCGCGACAGCACACGGCAGGGCATGATGATGCATGAGTCCATGGGCAACATGCATATGGGCGAAATGATGAACGGCAGCGAGATGATGCTGAACATGATGGGAATGTCGCCTCGCGTCATGCGGCTGCAGCCCAACCAGGTGCTGGGCCATGTCGATGAACTCAAACTGACCCAAGGC
>JBDHHP010000125.1:0-12615 GCA_039589275.1 Gemmatimonadota bacterium
GCTCTTGGAGTCAGACCTGGCCAGTGTCAGTGTTGTTTGGCCGGAATCGGCTATCGGCACCAAGATCGGTTGTCCCAGCGAGTCGGCCTCGTAGATGGGATTACCAGACATGTCACGAGGTATGTCGCCGAACGCATCCAGCGTGACTACGCCCATTGCGAAGTTGGACAACACGGCTGGCGCGGCGGCCGAATTGGCTATCTCCATCACGATCGTGGCATCATTCAAGGTTGACGCCTCGGCCGCTTCTTCGAAGTCACCGAAATCGAAGTCGGTGCGAAGGAACTCCCGAGGCTTCTCGATGTCGATCGTGAGTTCGGGGTTTGTCGCAGGGTCGAGTGGCCCCTGTACCGAAGAGATCTCTACGGTCGCAATTGAGCCATCTTGTGCGACCGCAGCGGTGCCCAAAGCCGGATTTATCGGCGACTGGGCCACAGTCGCGGTTCCACTAATCTGGACCTGGGCTGTCACCGGTGCGACCGATACTCCGGCAAGATCGAAATTGATGATGTCGCTCACGTAATTTCCAGTGAGCGACGCAGGCAGTGTACCCGAAGCGGTGAGCGCAGATCCTCCTGCGTCGAGGAACCCATCGAGCGTCACGTCGTAGTCCACGGTCGCCGGTAACCTGTTGCGGGTGGTCACCACCAGCGTCCCACTCTCCACGATGACCGTGTCAACCCCGTTTAGAACCATGTCGAGGGATAGTGCGGCGAAAGTCGTCAGCGGAATCGGGATCTGCGTGCCGACGGGGACGTTGGGATCCACGATGGGCACGTCCACAACGAATCCGTCGAGCGCGATGTTCTCGAATCGCAGTTCATCCCCGACTTCGACCGTCAGCGACTCTGGGTCGCTTCTCAGAGCCAACAAGCCCGTATCGGTCGTGTCGAGCGTCGTCTCGACCGTGTCGACCAGGTCCTGGACCTTGGCCGAGTCCACGATGACCGGGAGCAGGTACTCGAGGATGCGCTCACCACCGCGTCCAAGCTGGTCCCGCGCCTCGGTCAGAGATGCCGGTTCGCATGCCACGAGCAGCGTCGCGAGACACACCACGCAGCCTGTTTTCAAGGGATTTGACTTCATGAAGGGCGCGATCCTCACGTTTAAGGCCAACCTAACTTTTGAAGAACCGGCGATGTAAGCAAGTACCCAGATCACATTTTGGGATCGGAGGGGACCGAATCCAGAGGATAAAGCTGGGGCGGGGTGGTGCTTTTGCCCACCCCGCCCACTTATGCGCAGCCGACCGGTTCGAGTCTACTCGGCACCCATGAAGGGATATCTGTAATCCACGGGGGGAGCAAACAGCTCTTTCACCGTGCGGGTAGAGGTCCACCGAATGAGGTTCAGCATGGAACCGGCCTTGTCGTTGGTGCCGCTAGCGCGGGACCCACCAAATGGCTGTTGACCCACCACCGCTCCGGTAGGCTTGTCGTTCACGTAGAAGTTGCCGGCCGCATGCCACAGCTTCCGGTGTGCCTCGGTTATGGCCGTTCTATCGTTGGCGAATACGGCCCCGGTCAACGCGTACGGCGAGGTCCCGTCCACCAGCTTCAGGGTCTTGGACCACTTGTTCTCAGGGTAGACATAGATGGTCACGACCGGCCCGAAGATCTCATCACACATGGTCACATAGTCGGGCTGTAGGGCCTGGATGACGGTTGGGCGGATGAAGTAGCCGTCACTGCCGTCGGCGTCTCCACCAACAAGGATCTCGGCATCTGACGAGCCCTTCGCGCCCTCGATATACGCCGTGATCTTATCAAATGATTTCTTGTCTATCACCGCGCCCATGAAGTTGCGGAAGTCCGCCACATCACCCATCGAGATCGACTCGACCTGGGAAAGCAGACTGTCCTTCATACGGTTCCATAAGGTGTCGGGGATGTAGACGCGCGAGGCCGCGCTGCATTTCTGACCCTGATACTCGAACCCACCGCGTACGATCGCCGTAACCAGGGCGTCCGGGTCAGCGCTGGCGTGGGCGACGATGAAGTCCTTTCCGCCGGTCTCGCCGACGATCCGAGGGTAGGATCTGTAGTTCTGGATGTTCTCGCCAATCGTGCGCCAGAAGGACTGGAAGACCGCCGTGGAGCCAGTGAAATGCACACCAGCGAACTTGGGATGATTGAGCACCGTGTCCGTGATGGCAGCCGAATCACCCGCAATGAAGTTGATCACACCCGGAGGCATGCCAGCCGCCTCCAGCAACTTCATGATGTAGTAGCCGGTGTAGATCGTTGTCCTGCCTGGCTTCCAAAGCACTGTGTTACCCATCAACGCAGGCGCAGTAGGCAAGTTGCCCGCGATCGACGTGAAGTTGAAGGGTGTTATCGCGTATACGAAGCCCTCAAGAGGTCGATACTCCAACCGATTCCACATTCCTGGGCCGGAGATGGGCTGATCTTGATACAATCGCTCGGCATACTGGACGTTGAACCGAAAGAAGTCGATCAACTCGCAAGCCGCGTCGACTTCCGCTTGATGCGCGGTCTTACTCTGGCACAACATGGTCGCCGCGTTCAATGTGTCGCGCCAGGTAGTTGCGAGCAGCTCCGCTGCCTTTAGTAAGACGCTGGCACGCTCCTCCCACGGCCACCTGGACCACTCCTTCTGAGCAGACACAGCCGCATCCACCGCCGCCTCGATCTCGTCATGACCGCCCCAATGACACATCGCCAATGTATGCTGATGGTTGTGCGGCATCACGTTTGGTGCCGTCTTCCCCGTGGTCACCTCCTTGCCGCCTATGACTAGGGGGACCTCGATCTCCTGCGAAGACAGTTCTTTCAGCTTGGTCTTGAGGGCGGTGCGGTCGGGCGTACCGGGCGCGTAGGATCGCACCGGCTCGTTAACGGGGATGGGAACTTGGATATCACCACTCATATACGATGCTCCTATGGGTCCTTTCTTCTGACTGCTGGAACTGGCGGATATCATACTCTGAGATCCGTCGAGCGCTCTTGACCACCACAATGTAGCCCTATCTGCAGGTCATTTGAACGACACCAAACCTACGGCCTATTGAACGAAAGATGCGCGACGGCGCTTGACCCAGATGACTACGCCCAGTGCGACCGTTAGGCCAGCACCTCCCAGCAGCAAGACCCGCGTACTCACAGGCACTACCAACCCAAGCGCACCGTAGGCCCAAAAACGTGGAAACCGGCCCGCTGCATTGGCCAACAGGAAGCGGACTACAGAGTAGTGCGCCGCTACTGCAACGACCCGCGCCAGTACGAAGGGGACCGGGGTGAGAGCGCAGAAGGCAACGGTGAGAAACGGTCCTAACTCGAACCCGCGAACAACCTGCTCGGCCCAGCGGGTACGGCGGGCACTTTCCAGCACTCGCGAATGCACGGCGGCATCGAACAGGCGGTAGTTCACGTACTCAACAGACGTTGCGCTCACCGTCGCAATTGCTGCTACCAATATCGGCGGGTATATCCGTGCGAAGACCATGATGATCGGCTCTTGGGCCGCAGGAAGAAGCACGCCGTAGGGACCATTGGCCAGGAGGGTGAGCGAAAAGAGCACACCAAGTTCGCTCGCAGCCGGCAGTGCCGTCGACAGCAGGGCTGCCACCAGAGACACCACACCGCAGCCACGCAAAAGTCCATCCCATCTGGGGTGGGCCACAGGCTTGAGCAGTAGTTGCAGCACGAGCTGTACTGACCTTTCCTAAGCCGGCACCCTGGTCCGACGGCCATTGCCCGGCGGCACAAAGCCGGTCTCACTTAGACGATGCACCGACTCGTATTACCTTAGTACCGAGTCATTGGGCCTTGCCATCCACTGAGGGAGCTCTCGGATGTCCGAACGTTCCAGCCGGGGCAGAGGACGCATCTGCGGCATATACACGCTCGGCGTGACCGATCCGTACTCGCAGGTATTTGCCGACGTCAGACTGCTACCGGACGCACCGTTCATTACGGCCTCCATAGGCGAGGACTTCGCCGACTGCCAGTGGCCGCTGACGGTGAAGGCCCAGAAGTCGGTCACGAGAGAACAGCTGTCTTGGTATCTCACCAAGCTGTACCAGGCCGTTGACGAGGGTTTCTTCATGGACCCTGCGATCGGCCCCGCCATCTACTGGCGCTGGTCAGGTAGCGTGATCCCCGGAATGGCGCCAGGCGAAGATGACGACCAAGACGAGGCACTCGACTCCCGCCCTCCTTTTGACCCCGCGGCGACGAAGACCAGACGATCCAATCCCGGTGCCGGACCGCTATGTGGCATATACTTAGTCGACGACGCCGACAGGTGGTTGGGAGATCACTTCTACGGCCAGGTACATGCCGATACTGCCATCTCCGGAGCCGTAGGTGAGGATTTCGCGTCCTCCCGCTGGCCAGTTGTAGTGAAGATTCATGCCGGGGTCAGGCGTCAGCGGCTCTGTGAGTACTTGCGGGGCTTGATCGCCTGTCTCGACCAGGGACTCTACTTCGAAGTTCCTGACACGACGGGCCGACCGGCTGAGCCGAACTCACTCTAGCGAAACCGCCAAACCGTGTCTCTCCAAGGTTCCGAAGTCCCCGAGTAACCGCTCCAGCGGCCCATCATACGCCACGCTGCCCGAGTCCAACACCACGCCCCGAGAACACAGCGCCCGGGCCACATCGAGATCGTGAGTTGCCACGATGAGGGTTTCTGTTCGGGCTCGCAACAGGTCGACGAGGCAGCGCCTTCCCTTGGCGTCCAGGTTGCTCGTGGGTTCGTCCAAGGCCAGTAGGCCTGGACGCGACACCAGGACCGTCGCCAGCGCAGCCAGTCGCTTCTCGCCTCCACTCAAGTGATGTGCGGCGCGCCCTTCGTGGCCATCGAGGCCCAGGTCGCTGAGGACTTGTCGTGCGTACACTTCTGCTTCCGCCGGCGTCCGTCCTTCGTTAATCGGTCCGAACGCCACATCCTCCAGCAGGGTCGGCAGAAACAACTGGTCGTCCGGATCCTGAAATACCAAACCCACACGCCGACGCACCTCCCTCGCGCTCTCTTCCGACACCGTGAGCCCATCCACAACCACACGACCGGACGCTGGCAGGACGAGTCCGTTCAGATGGAGCAGTAGTGTGCTCTTTCCAGCACCTGTCGGTCCAAGCAGGGCAATCGCTTCGCCAGCCTCGACAGCGAACGACACCCGCTCGATGGCAGGTGTGCCGTCAGGGTAGCTGTAGCTCACATCCTCGAACGAGACAGCGGGCATGGTCACCTACTCAAATAGGCCGACGCCGTTATCAACCCTACGATCAGCGTGAGGCCCCCAAGCAACACCGCTGAACGTAGGCTCACAGACGTCTCGTTCAGCGACACGATGTCTCCTTGGAACCCCCTGGCAAGCATGGCCTGGTGGGTTCGTTCGCTCCTGACCAGCGAGCGCTGTATCACGGTCGCAATGACGCTTCCCAACAGCCGCCGTCTCTTCGCCGCCCCCGCTCCCGCGTTCCGGCTCCGAGCAGCACGTTGTATCCGTTCCACTTCATCCACCGTGACATAGAGAAGTCGGTACGCCAAGCCCAGGGCGGTGGTCACGGCTCGTGGCAGCCGCAACACGCGCAACGCATGTACCAGCTCAGCGAAGCGAGTGGTGCTGACCAATACCACGGCGGCGGTCAGCGCCACGGAGGCTCTCCCCAATGCCGAGCCAAACCGAACCAGGCCGCTATCCGTCACGTCAACAGGCCCGACAGAGATCACCGTGTTACCGGGCACAAGAAAGAGCAGCGCGACAGACGCCATGAACACGAATGCTAGCGGCGCCACCATTCTGACCAGAAGCGACCTTAGGGGGATGTGGGCAGCGAAACAGAGCGAGGCTGCGATGAGCAGCAGCAAGACAAGCTGCGGCCAGGCGGCCAGTGGCAACGCAGATGCCCCAAGAGCCAGCACGACCACGCCCATCAACCGCACAACCGGGGTGAGCCGGGTGATGGCGGAGGGCGCCCCAGCGAACTGGTCCAAGTGGTGAAAGCTCACGGCCGCGATCCGAAATGCGATACGACCCTGGTGAGGACCCAAACAAGGACGAACACCGTGACTACTCCCGCTATTGCAGCCACCCAGGGGCCCCCGATCGACGCTGTGTAGTCATTGAATGGTCCGACGAGATACCCTCGCGTCAGCTCGGCAATTCCCAGCCGATGGGCGGCGGCCTCCAGCGTATCTGGCCTCGCCGACGCCAAGTAACCAGCACCCACGGCCAACACTAGAGCCACACAGAGCACAGCGAAGGCCCAGTGGCGGCTCCATGACGGTGGGGGTTGCAGCAAGCCCAGTTGGGGTTGGGCCCGAAAAAGGACGCTCAGGATAGCCGCGGTGATCACCGCTTCGGCCACACCTAGGAGCAGGTAGCTCCCGACAATCAGGACCAGGGCTGCGCCGAATGGCACCATTCCCGACAGTGTCAGTTCCATCGCCACACACGCTCCCACCGCAACTGTCGACAGGTAAGCGGCCACCGCAGCGGCAAGCGCCTGTTTCCGAATCCCGGCCCCCGAGAGCGCAACAAACCAGCGATAGAGAATGTGGCCGACGCCCACCCCTACGATCGCCACATTGAGAGTGTTTGCGCCCAACGAGCCAATGCCTCCATCTTGGAACAACAGGGCCTGCACCAACAAAACGGAGAACATCACCAGCATTCCCGACCAAGGACCTACAACGACCGCCACGAGAACACCGCCCAACAGGTGCGCGCTCGTTCCCGTCCCAAGCGGAAAGTTGAGCATCTGCGCCGCAAACACGAACGCCGTTGTCGCACCCAGCAGCGTCGCCTCCCGCTCACCCAGCTTGTCTCTGGATCGCCTAGCAGCGATTGCCAACGCCGCGACGCTGACTGCAGCGGTGCAGGCAATAACCGGAGCACTGAGGAATCCGTCGGGGATGTGGGCCAACCGTTCTCGTCCTCCTCGAGTGGGTTGGAATAATAGCCGCGGAGAGCAGCGAACGTCGAACATCGAACGTCGAACATCGAACATCGAACAGCGAACAGCGAACATCGAACAACGAACATCGAACGTCCAGCACGCGCCCTCCCTCCCGCCTCTAGCCAACCTAGTCTTTGAGTCGTAATGTCGGTGCCGCAGGCTGATGTCGGCGGATCGTTACAGCGAACGTAGCGTTTGCAGGGGCTGCGCATTCAGCTGATGGAGGCGTTGAGGGCGGAGTCAGACGGAGGTGCCGGCGCTGCTTGCCATAAAGGCGCTACCATGATCACGATTCTGGTCTCTCTCGTTGGATTCGCGTTAGGTGCGCTCTCTGGCCGTCGCCTCGCGGCACGGGGTGTCACCTCTACGAACGCCCTCCAAGGCCGACAGGGAATCACATACGTCGTTGTATTGGCGGGAACGGTGGTGGCCGCACTGCTCTACTTCAGGCCTTTTGCCACGCGTATGCCGGCTTGGGTGGTGGTGTACGCCGAAGCGGTGTTCATACCGGGCACGCTTCTCTCGGTAGACACTGTTGCAGGGACGGTCACTCTGGGGAATCCACTGCAGGGACGTCAGGAGCTCGCCCTCGCACAGCTGGACGGCTACTGGATCGGCGAAGCCGTGCTTGTCGGCGCGAACCGCAGATGACCACCGCAGATATTGTCCCCACAATCGACACCCATGTACACCTAATGACATCGGACTACGACCACTCTATCCGGAGGAGCCGGTCATGAGCGAGAATCCCAAAAGCAACAAGGACTCAGCGTCTGTTTCTCGTAGAGGATTCGTGACCCATGCCGCTGCGGCCGGGGCCGGGGGGGTGTTGGCCAACCTGCTGGCTGGCCGGACCGAGGACCTACAAGCTGCGACCACATCGCCCGCGACCGTCACCCCCATACCCACGCGATCCTTCGGTAGAACCGGTGCAGAGATCAGTATCGTGGGTTTCGGGGCGGGGAGTCGGTTCTATACGTCCACGCCCGACGACGAGACAGGAGCAGAGCTGATCCGAGCTGCCGTGGACCGTGGGATCACACTGGTGGAGACCGGATCCAACTACGGCGGTCCCGAGGGAGTATCCGAGAGGCGCATCGGGCTGGCCATGACCACCCATCGAGCAAAGGCCTTCCTGGAAACGAAGGTGGACGAGCGGGACTACGACGGAGCCATGCACGAGATGGAGCGGAGCATGGACCGGATGAAGACCGACTACCTGGACCTGGTTCTGCACCATTTCCTCCGCAGCACTGAGGAGGTGGGCGAAGTGGCCGGCCCCAACGGTGCCGAGAAGGCCATCAGAACCATGATAGACGAGGGAGTTGTCCGCTCCCGGGGTGTCTCGACCCACTTGCCGGAAGTGGCCCTGGCAAGCCTGGAGCAACTGGACCCGGAAGCCATCCAACTCCCCATCAACGCCGTCCGCGTACCGGATTTCGAGCCTGAGGTGATCCCCGCGGCTCACGATCAGGGCGTGTCCATCATCGCCATGAAGACGTGCGGGAACGGGTTCTTCTTCCCGGCCAATGCCACCAAGCCCGACCGGATCGAAGAGTATGGCCCACCGCCGGGGGCGTGGGACCGCTGGGACCTACCTACATGGAACGACTACATCCACTACGTCCTGTCGCTCCCTATCACCACCGCTACCATCGGCATCGATTCGTATTTCACGCTGGAGGGTGTTACCGCCGCGGCCGCCACCTTCGAACCGCTATCCACCGAACGGATGGCCTCCATCAACGAGAGAGCCCAGATCTTCTCGGGAACGGGCTACTGGATTCCGCAGGACAGACGGAGAAGGGGAGAGGAGTAGGACGATGAGGTGCATTTTCCCGGGACTCTCGCTGGCACTGTTCCTCGCGGGGTGCAGCGACTCGGGCAGCCTAGCTGACGTACAGTCTCTCATTGAGGCTGCCAAGCAAGAGATCACCGTGGCGAACATGGAGCAGGAGCTGGACTCCATCGTCCAGTACGATCGCCTTTCCGGAAGCCCGGGCGAGTTCGCGGCCGTGGAATACCTGAGGCGGACTCTGGAAGCCGAGGGGATTCAGGTGTCGGTTGATACGTTCGCGGCCTACATCAGCGATCCGGTTTCAGCCACGGTCAACGTGCCGGGAACGGACTTCTCTCCCGAGGCCATCACTATCTCCGGATCGGGTACGGTTCGCGGCCTGCGGGGCCAAGCGGTAGATCTTGGAGCACTTTCAGACCTCCCACCAATACTCACCGAGACGGGCGAGCAGCTCATCCTAGACGCCCAGGGTCCGGCGGGCTCAGCGACCCCCCCTCCCCTGCCTGAGGTGGAGGGGAAGATCGCCCTGGTCACCGGTCAACCCCGCCCGGACCCCGTGATCCAGTTGGTCTGGATGGGGGCCGCAGGGGTGGTGTTCATCAATCCGGAGGAGCGCCTCAACGATCTCACCGTAACCACGGTCTGGGGCGGGCCATCTCTCATGAACTACCACCGGATTCCCGCGCTCCCGGTAGCCGAAATCAAGCGGCGCGACGGCGATCGCCTTCGCGCCATGCTGGCCCGCGGACCGGTACAGGTGAGGATGAGCACCGAGACCCGGACTGGGTGGAAGGAGCTGCGGCTGCTCACGGCGACTATTCCCGGGCCCAGCGACGACGCCCCATACGTTCTGGCCGGTGGGCACCTGGATGCCTGGCACTACGGTGGCACGGACAACGCCGGTGCCAACGCGGCCATGCTGGAGGTGGCCCGCGCCTTCCACCGACACCGGGATCAGCTCGAGAGAGGCCTGGTGATGGCCTGGTGGCCCGGCCACAGTAACGGTCGCTACGCCGGCTCCACCTGGTTCGTCGACAATCGGTTCGACGAGCTCCGCCGGCGGGCCGTAGCCCACGTCAACTTCGAGGGCATGGGTCAGATCGAGGCAAAGCGTTTTGGGGCCAATGCCACCGCGTCTCTCACGGGCATGGCACAGGACGTTTTCGCGGACGAGGTGGGAGATACCGTCCGCGTCACTCCGCCGGGACGGAACTCGGACCAGTCATTCAATGGGGTGGGGCTTCCGTTGTTACAGCTCAACCACTCCCGGCTGGCGGAAGACGGCGGATACTGGTGGTGGCACACTCCCGATGATACGCGGGACAAGGTGAACGCCGAGGTCCTGAAGGTGGACACTGACCTCTATGTAGCGGCATTGGGCCGACTCCTGGCAGCACCTGTTCTTCCGTTGAGCCTCTCGGCCACCGTGGAACGCCTGGGCTCCATCCTGAGGGAGCGGCAAGAGACGGCTGGAGATCACTTCGACCTTACCGAGGCCATCACGCGGCAGGAGAAACTGCTAGACGTTGTTCGAAGCGTGGAGGCGGATCTCGAGATGAGAGAGACCGGGCCCGAGTTGGACCTGGCCCTGGTTGCGCTGCTCCGGCCCTTGCACCGGGTCCTCTACACCCTGCTAGGTCCCTACCACCCGGATCCGGCTGTCTCTGAAGGCTCCCTCCCGGGGCTGAATTCAGTAAAGATGCTGGCGGCCAACGAACCTTCAACGGACCGATATCAGTTCGCCCTCACAACGCTCCGAAGAGAACTCCCCCGGATACTCGAAGCCCTCGACACCGCTCGTGTGCGGGCCGAGGGCCTGCTGGCCCAGACGCCAAGGAGGTAGGCCAACCCACCCACCAGCGATCGGCCTGGTCCGGGTTCAGTAGCGCCAACTGCTGAGGTCGGCTCCCGCAGGGGCCGTGCGGAGAAGATGCTGTGCGAATTGCGGGAAGAAACGCTGGTAGACTGTGAGTCGCTGGATCTCCAGGGGCTCTTTGTGATCTCCCGACCAGCAGTGCTCGTAGCGGTCACCGTACTCCACCAGGCCTCCGTAATGAGGATCCTGGGTATTCTCTAGGAAGTCCTCCATGAGATAGACCGCGTTGTTCAGGTACCAGTTGTCCATGTCGCCAATGTAGATGCGCAGCTTGCCCACCAGCTTCGGGCCCAGGGTGTCCCAGTCCCGCTCCAGAATGTGGCGGAGGTCGTAGTTCTCCTTCCAGTATTCTGCCACCTCCCGGTCGATCTCGCCGGTGACCCGGTCCCAGATGGGCGCCGCATATCCGTCCTCGCCCACGGGTCCGTACACGGCCTCCCAGATGGACCACTGTTCTCCCGAGCGACCCCGGCTTCCCAACACCATCTCCCAAGTGATGTCCTCCTGCAGCACCGAGATGGGGAGGCCCAGCCAGTTGCGGCCCGAGGGCTTGGGCGTGCGCTTCCAATCACTGTTCATGAAGTAGGCGTTGTCATCGCTGTAGATGTCGACGGTGAGATCCGACGTGGGGGGCTCGTCCCTGAACTCCGGGAATCCCCGGGGAAAGTGCCCGTGGTGGATGGCCATGGGGTAGCGGGCCTCGGGGTGCTCATCGAAGCCGACGGCTCATCGAAGCCGACGGGGAGGAGCACGTGGTGTACCGAGGACTTGGAATCCTCTGACCGTATCGAGAGGCCCGTCAGGACGGGGCCCTCAAACCCACGCGCTTCGAATATGCCTTCGCAGCGGCGGCCTTCTCCCTCGCCCTCCGTGAGTCTCTGCCAGCCCTGTTGGCAATCATCGGACGGTTTTTGTGCGCTACGTCATACTGCTCGGGCCATCGGCGCCGCATCTTGGAGGCCTCAGGCGCCAGCCCGAGTGTTGCCGTTCAGGTGTAGGGATGGCTCGTGAGCAGCGCCCACCCCGAGCACGAACGGATCGGCCTCCGGATCAAGACGCGGAAGCTTTGACCGATACTGGAAGTACTGATTACCAAATGGCTCTAGAGGTTCGGTGATCGGACGATGCAGCTCAGCAATTGGAGAGGATACGCCTCACGGGCGGTCGCGGGTTCGCGAACCGCGCGGATGGGCAATCTGTGCCTCTGCCTAGGAGTGGCTGCTGGTTTCGGACCTTCCCTGGACCGCTCTGAGCCAGAGCCGCGTTATCCGGCGGTATTGGTCATCACACGACCCCTACAAGCCAGATTGCTTGCGCTGGCCGACGGCCTGCATAGCGAAATCATCCTATGCTTGGACGGAGCCGTTAAGGGCGATACGGCTCGCGCCTTTGACTTCTTCATGCCGGAGCCGCAGCGGTCCACCCATACTGAATCTGCGGCCCACCGCTGCCCCGAGAGGGCCGTGGCGGTGTGGCACAATCATCCCACGGTCCAGGTCATCACAGAATCCCCTCACCAGCCGGGCCGACGGCGGGCCATGCCCGACCCGACGCTGAGTCCCCGAGCACTATGTGCGTTGTCCAGTGACGATCTCGAGACCGCTGCACGCTACGGCTTTCCCTTCATGGTCGTCGCGGTCGACAAAGACACGTGGTGCTGGTGGAGTCTGGTGCAGATGGTGGAGTTTCGTAGTCGGGGTTTTGCTCACGCGCCAGCACTACCCGGTCAGCGGAGCTGGGACCGACGCGCAATGGCCTCCGGGAGTTAAGCTAGCACTTCTTCCGCCCTTCCCCGACCGTGTACCGAGGTCTATACTGACCGATCAGCCGGGAGTCGCACCGATGCACACCCTCCGTGCTCGACGGTGTCCATCGTAGGCATCACTGCCGTAGACTCCCTCCCCTGCGCGCAACTTCACGGATGCCAGGAAGAACGCCTGGTGTTCTTGCATAATTCACGCTGAGGAGGTTGCCATGACAAACCTCATGCTCTCGCGTGAGCGATTCGGACGCGG
>JBDHHP010000126.1:0-12170 GCA_039589275.1 Gemmatimonadota bacterium
GCGGATCGCAGCGAAGACATGAACCGACTGATGCAAGCGATCTGCAAGGAGTATAGCTGCCGCGGGGGTGGCAATCCGGCATTCGCCACCGGAGGTGGCGGCAGTCCAGCCGATGCGGAGAAGGCTGTTCAACACGCTACGAACTCGATCACACAGTAGACGGTGTCCGCGTCGAACGGCGCCGGTTGCCACTGGTCTGGCTAAGCTGCCAACGTGTTGATATCCGAGTTCTCGAGTACCTGCCGAGCATAACCGTCTCTTGCCACACGGATCATTGCCCGACCGACCTTCTCCGTCGTCGTCACGTACTTCGGAAACAAGGTCTTCAGGAGGGGATAGAACGGTCCCATGACTGTGTAGATCATTCTGTAGACTCGTGTCTTGGACTTGATCCCTTTCAACGGCTGTATGTACGCCGGCCGAAACATGAACGAGGCCTTGAACGGCAACCGCATCAAGTGATTCTCCGTCTTGCCCTTCACGCGAGCCCACATGCTGCGGCCACGTTCCGAACTGTCGGTCCCTGCACCCGACACATAGCAGAAGGTCATGTCCGGATTCTGCCTCACCAGCATCTCGGCTGCGGCGACGGCGAACTCGTACGTCATGCGGTGATAACCCGCTTCGCTCATCCCTGCGGCCGAGACACCGAGACAGAAGAAACATGCGTCGAAACCGGCTATCTGGTGCTCAATACTCGAGTAGTCGAGAAAATCGGAGTGAATCACCTCGCTCAGCTTCTCATGCTCGACACCGCAGGAACTTCGTACGACGGCCAACACGGCTGAAACATCGGCGTGCTCGAGGCACTCGAGCAACACCCCCTGCCCCACCATCCCGGTGGCCCCGAAGACAATTGCCTTCACTGCTCTCAGTCCCTACTGTGCCACGCCTCGAGTAGCTCAGCCTCGCGCTCCGGCTTGAGACCGGCCCTCAGCTCGACTCGCTGTTCTTCGGGACGCGTCTTGTGCCACTCGATCGTGTCTCGCGAAGTCTCCGCAAGTGGACGGAAAGTGAGCCCCGCCTCGAGCGCGCGGTCGATTCGAACGTATGACAGTGGGTCAGACGGAATCCAGACCGGCAGATCAGACCAGGGCTGCACCTCGTGTTCGCTCAGAAACGCGTTATCCACCCAGGTGAAACGCACCGGTGCACTAGTGGCAGCACGAATACCGTACAGCATTTCTGCCATCGACAAACGAGTGGCGGGACCCGTGGCGTTGAACGTGCCCGCGACTCCCTCTTCGGCCAAGCGTACGATCCAGGCTGTCAAATCGCGGGCGTCGATTAGCTGCACCGAGTCGAGACCATCGCCCGGAACGAGGACCTCGCCGCCGCGGTCAATGCGCACCGGCCAGTAGGTGAACCGATCGCTCCGGTCACCGGGGCCGACTATGAGACCGGGTCTAACGACCGTTGCCCGGCCCGGGAAAGCATCGCGCGCTGCCTGCTCGGCCATGACTTTGAACGGACCGTAGGTCTGCCCGGTGACCTCCTCTCCCTCGTGCCCTTCCGGCAATGTGGCAAGCTCAGAGTCCTCATGAATCCGCATCCGTTCCTCTTCAGCGGATCCGGGCTCGGCATACCGTTCTCCGGCCGCGTCCATCGACTCGCCGGCGTATACGGAGATGGTCGAGACATGGACGTACTGTTCCGCCGAGTCCTTGAGTAGCTGGGCGGTCTGGCGTACCCAGCGTGGCAGCGTCGCGTGGTTGTCCAGCACGACGTCCCACTCACGCCCTTCCAAGGCCCGCAAGTCGTCATGGCGGTCGCCAATCAGCTTCTCCACGTCGGGAAACAGATGAGTGTTCGTCCTTCCACGGTTGAACAACGTGACCGTGTGCCCCCGACTCAGCGCATACTCCACCATGTGCGGGCCGATGAAACCCGTACCGCCGAGAATGAGAAGGCGCTTGGGGTGCAGCGCCAGCCCACTCGACGTTCCGCGGTCGGCAGATGGCTGCCCATGGGCTCGCGCGGGCACGAGCCCCACGCCAAGCGTGGCTCCGGCGGCAGCAGTCGTCTTAAGAAACTCTCTGCGATTGGGTGACATCGGCACCGGTCGCTCCTTGTTGGCCCTATTGGCTGGAACATAGCCTCGTGACGAGACCAGGTTTACCCACAAGCACAAGATGCGACCTCCGACTGGAGAGCGCGAGGCTTACTGCGATGCGGTGCTTGGCGGAACTCTGGGGAGAGGGGGCTACCAGCCGCCCTTTCGGAACACCATCACAGGTAAGGTGCGGGCCATCACCTGGAAGTCCGCGGCCGGCGATCGGCGGACCACGTAGTCCAAATCGAAGTGCAGCTTGCGCCGAACATCTTCCTCGGACATGTCGTAGTGGTGGCTTATCTGAGCCAGTCCGGTGATCCCTGGTAGGACGCGCTGGCGGAATTGGTAGTCATCAATCACCGCACACATCCGCGCGAAGATCTCGGGCTGCTCGGGGCGCGGGCCCACCACATTCATGTCACCCTTCAGAACGTTCACCAGTTGTGGCAGCTCATCCAAGCGGTACTTCCTCAGGATCCGGCCGACTGGAGTGATGCGCGGGTCATCTGGACTGGCCCACACTTGCTCACCCTTCGGCTGTACCGCCATCGTGCGGAACTTGTAGAGCACGAACGGTCTGCCGCCCATGTTCGCGTCGCGGCGACAATTCCCAGGAGGACGGCCTGGCGCGCGACGGTCGATCCCAACGCGCGTCTGCGAGTAGATGATGGGGCCCTTCGAGGTGAGCTTGATCGCAACCGCCACCAGCAGCATCACGGGCGCAGCAGCGACCAGGCCAAACAACGCCGCAGTGAAGTTGAGACCCCGACGCACGACTTCACGCCCAGGGCGCCCCTGCACCACCGACATCAAGGTCCGCCTCTGCTGCAGTCGAGCAATCTTCTGTGTGAGCGGAACTGGGGTCAAAACCTCACCTCGCCTGTGAAAAAGAAGGAGCGGGACTCAATCTCCGCTCCGGCAGTCACGGTTTCTTGACCAGCAAGCAACGGGCCAGAAACAGCGCCGTGACAAATGGCGCAGATGCTTGGCCAGCGGCCAGACTGGCGCTTTTTCGGTGACTCAGGTCAACAGCCGACTGTGGCTCAGCGGCGACAGCTTGTCAGCGTGGCTTCTCAGCGATTCGACTGTTTGACGTGCTCGACCGATTGTCTGATCAACTCCTCCAACACGTCCACATCAACGTCATCCAGCTTCTTGATATACAGACACGACTTCCCGGTCTTGTGCTTACCCAGACGGGCCATGAGTTCGTCGTACCGTCTGAATCCCGCCATGATGTAGAGTGTCAGGTTCTGTCTGCGCGGCGAAAAGCCGGTCACGAACCAGTCCCCTTCACGGCCGCTGGCGTACTTGTAGTGATATCCGCCATACCCGACCATACTCGGTCCCCACATCTTGGGTTTGGCCCCGGTCACTCGCTTCATGATGCGGGCGACGGTGCGGCAGTCTTTGCGCCTGCTGTCGTCGGTGATACCGGCGAGAAACCGCTCGACGCTCTGTTTGGTCGGCTGTGTCTTGAGCTGGGCCATGGCCGTCGAACCCCCGGTCTTCACGTTGCTGTGGCCTCAAGCGGCCCTGAGAAAAAAAGAGCCGTAACTTTAGACCTTGTGACGGGAGTTGGCAAGGATACTCAACCAGCTAGAACATCGACCTGGCTCATTGAATACCGCCAGCAGGACCGGCCAAGCGTCTGGAGCAGCCATAATCAGCAAGGCCCCAATGCTGTACCTGGCATTAGGGCCTCACAGAGCATGCGCAACAGTCCGCGGCTAGCTGGCCTTCTCCTTCACCGCCCCATCCTGCACTTCGGCTACTGCGGAGTGCACCTTGCTCGTCAGATCGCGCTCTTCCCGCAACGTGTCGATCACGGCTTCGGCATGCTTGAGCTGGAAGGTCAAGGCACCTGCCTTGTCGATGACATGATCCATCAGCGCCTTCTGACCCTGTAGCGTTTCCATGCTCGACTGGATCTCGAGCATTAGAGCCTCAGACCGGGCGAGCTTGCTCTCAGCCTGTTCGATCTGACGTTTCCGGTCTTCCAGATTCTCCGCCGTCTCGTCCGCCGCATGTAGTCGCTCCAGTGTCCCATCGAGCTCAACACGCATCTCGGAGATCTCCTGCTTGGCACCGTTGATGGACCGCACGTCGGCGACCGTCTGCTCCGCCATCTGCAGCAGTTGGCGAATCTCGGCCTGCAGCGCCTGGATCGTGGATTCCCGCTCTGTCAGCTGGTCGACCGTATCCGCCACCCTGGCCTCGGTATCCTCCCACTGTGCCAGACGATCCTCAAACTTGCCAAGCCGCTTCTCGGCAAACATCAGCCCGGTATACTTGTCATCCAAGTGCTGCGCCAAGCCCGTCAATTCCGCCAACCGGCCGTCGGCTGAATTGAGGGCGTCAGACAGCTCTCGGGTGCGGTCCTCCAGTTCCTGCGCCGTCGCAGCGGCTTCCCGTCGGAGTTCCGAAGACTTCTCGAGGTGTTCGGCCGACTTCTCCAGCGTCTGCTGCCGTTGGTCGAGCTCGACACCAAGTTGTTCCACCCTGGCGGACATCTCCGCCAGTTCGCGCGACTGCGTCTCGAGCATCTCGAGCGAATTCGACAGGCTCTTGGATCGCTGCTCCAGATCGGTCACCGATGCCGAGGTCGCGGTTATTGAGGTCTCAACGGCTGCCGCCTCAGCGGCGCGAGCCGCAAGCGACTTCAGACGACCGTCGGCCAAGTCCATACGGGACACCAGCCCCTTACTCCGCTCGTCGAGCTGGGCCCCCAATGCCATGAGATCCGAGAGGTTCTCGCCCAGGTCCTCAACCTGAGCCGCGCGGGATTGGACTCCACTCATCAGCTCAGATACCCGTTCGAGGTCCCTGCGGATCACGTCCACGGTCGATTTTGTACCTCCCAGCTCACTGGCCTTAGCCTGCAGCTCGTTCAACAGCGTCTGCACGCCGGCCATCCAGCGTTCCGTCTCAGTCTGATCTTCCCTGAATCGTCGCACCTCGGTTGCCGCAAACTGTACCTGGTCCAACGCCTCTCTCAGCGACTCGCGATTGCGATGCAGCTCATTGAACTCTCGTAACATGGACTCGGCAGCAGGTCGTGCTTCCTCGATACGAGCGAGTCGCGCGCCCGCAGACCTGCTCGTGTCGTCTAGTCTCGTGAGTTCGATTCCGATCGCCTGGGCCTGTTGTTCATACTCTCCCAGCCTATCGATCTCCTCCGCCGCTCCATCCACTCGTCCGACCAGGTCCTGAATTCTGCTGCTCAACGCGGGCACGTTCTGCGAGGAGTCCTCCAGCTTCTCATAGCGGCCCTCAATTCCCGAGAGATCACGGCGCAGGTCCACGATACGCTGGCTGACGCCGTCCAGCCCATCGCGCTCCAGAGTCAGTCTGTCCGTGCTGTGCCTCCATTCGGTTTCCAAGGAGTCGAGACGGGTACGGGCCGCCTTGTCGGCTTCCTGAATGTTCGTATGCCTCGCCCGAATCTCATTCGTCTGTTCCAGCAGGGTCGCATGAGTCTCCTGCAGTGCCTGCATGCTCACTTCGAGTTCGTTTAGCTCGGAGCTTTTTTCCGTCTGCGCCCGTATCTGGACGTCGATCCTGCGCATCAGCTCGTTCAGGTTCGCCGCCTGGTGCGACGCACGGTCCACTGCGTCCCGCTGCAACTCGACCGCTGCGATCTTCTGGGTAACCGATTCGGTCAGGGCCTGCAGAGTGGCGATTTGGCGCTTCGTGTCCGCAGCTCCGGTCGCCACCTTTGAGAGTTCGGCGCAACTCCGTCTGAACTCATCGACCTCGCCCTCGGCATCCGCCACACCCTCGAGCATCTGTTGGAACCTATCCTCGTAGGATCCCAGCCTTGACTCGGTCTGTTCAGCCAGCTCTCCAATTCGCTCCTGGCTCCCCTTCACCTCCCCCACGTTGCCATCTAGTATCTCCACCAGTTCGGTCAGGTCGGCTGTTCGCACATGCAAGTCCTGCAGCGGATTTCTCAGCTCCAGAAAGCCGCTGAGGTCCTCTTTCAGGCATAGCGCCATATCGGCCTTGTGAGCCAGCTCGCCGACACTCGCCTGGAGACGTTCTAGTTCTTCAGCCGCATTCGACAACTGCGTCTCGACCCGGCGATGTCCCTTGTCCACCGCGTCGGCTTGGTTCCGGATGGATGCCATCTGTGGCACCAAGCCCTCGACGTATTGCAGCTCCTGCTCGACTGTGCCAATCCGGCCCTTGAGCGTGGACACCGTTTTGTCCATCTCTGTGACTGGTCCCGAAAGCTGTTCCAGGCGCTTAGCCGTGGCCTCGGCCTTGGCCGTGGCAGCTTCGAGCGCAGTCCGCTCCTCCTCGAGGCGAGCAAACATCTCCTCGGCCTGGACGGTCTGCTCTCCCTGTCCATTCCCCATCAGTGACTTCAGAAAATGCGCCATTGGTATTGCTCCGGGTGTGCGGCCCGTCTGCGGCAGGGTCCGTCTGTTTTCTTCGCACCCTAAGGGTGCCGCGCTGTCCGAACACAACACTGGGGGTAGGTACCGGTGACGGCCGTGAGATAGGTCACCGGGCCGGCATTGGAGCGGGTTCCAGAATGAGGAAGCGAACAGCCGGTCCTGGCTGCGAATCGTGAGCACGATGTCGCAGCCAGCAGAGCGTTCAGTGCAGCGGGGCTAAGTTGTTGCTGGAGTTGATGTTATGTCAGCATCATAGGCTGCCCGGGTCGCTAGACCGCAAGCTCAGCGGTACAGCAGCGCGTTGAACAACATCTTCATTGTCGACCGCGCCTGCGCCCTGTTGTGAACGTTGAAGCCGAACAGGAAGATCTTCCCTTCCCCATATGAGACGTCTAGAGCGGCCGCCTTCTCGCGGATCATCTCGTCTCCAATCATCCATCCGCTAAGCAACAGCCATTCGTCCGGATAAGTTGCCACTATCTCAACGAGGATCTCGTCATCTTCCGAGTCCTCTTCTTCGACATCGTCCTCTTCCTCGTCATCGTCCTCACCGATCTCGAACACGCGCCCGCGCGAGAAGAAGACCATGCCTCGTTCAGGCATCCCGTAAGCCAAGGGATGGTCTGTCTTGAACTCAGCCTTCAGCAGCGCCCCCGGACAATTGAAGCTGTCCGCGGGAACACCGTCGAGAATGTTCTTCACCGGCAGATCGAAATGCTCTATCGGCAGATCGCTCGAAGAGTTGTTTGTGATCAGTGTACCACCGTTCTGCACGAATTCGCGTAGCTCTATGACTCCCTCGTCGCCAATGCCGCCGACGTAGTCGGGCGGGATGGTGCCCTTGCGATGTCCGTCTATGATCTGTGAGGCCCCCTGGTCTGCCAGGACAATGACATCGAACCGCGCGGCAAGATCCCCAGCCCTAATTGACGCGTTGGTGAGCGCCTGGAACGGAATACCGTAGGTGTCGAATACGTAAGACATCCAGCCCGCATCCATGCTGGCCACCCAAGCGCGGTGCAGACCGATGCGAGGCATGCGCAGCATGGTGGAAGGGCCGCTCGGGTTGCCGGCTCTGAGCTGTGTGCCTGTTGTCTGCGCAATCTGCCTCAGTCTTTGGCCCGACACTCGCCCAGTCTCGGCGACGTAGGTTCCGGCGGCATATCTCTGACCGCCCAGCGTGAACGGCTGGTTCATCCACCTGACTCGAGCGCCCGCCTCGAGCAGCTGCATCACTGCCATCATGCTGTTGTTGTCGCCGTGATCGAACACGTACGAACTGCCACCACCGGAGACACGCCCGGCCGGCTCGATGTGGTCGACTGCCGTCACCGGGACTGTCAACGGTGACGTCATCTGCCAGTGTTCCACTCCCATCTGAATCGGCAGCGTCCAGCCTACGCCGTCGTACGGACGCAACGGATTGCCCTCCCAGTCCTCGGGATTGACCAATCCCTGCCACAGATGCGAATACTCCCGCAGGTCGGGATACGATTGCTTCTCAAAGATGTTCTTCAAGAACAGCCCGAATGGCTGGCTAGTAGGCAGTATGAAGGTGCCCGCCGCGTAGTTGATGCCGTTGTGCTCGAACGACTCATCGGCCGTGTACACATCGATGCCGTTGATCATCATCCGTTGCATGAGCAACGCCGCGCTGCTTCGATCCGGCTGATCTGCCGGAACGATCCAGCCGTACGGCGGCTCACCTGTAAACCGCTCGATGACGTCGGCTCCGGCCTTGTACTTGTCGTACAGCATCTCATACCTGTACCGCGCGGCCACCTCCAACACGGCCTTGCACGCTGTGCTGTTATAGGCAACCGCGTCGCCGATCCGCCACCAGCCGCCGGGCCAGGGATTCGGGTAGAACACGCCCTTGATGAGGTCGCGGTGCGCTTCCGGAAAATCGTTCACCGTAAAGTGCTGCGGCGTAGCATAGCGGTACAGTTGAGTCTCGGTCAGGATCGACGCGACGTTGTGCCCGTCTACCACCTGAGTGGCGTAGCCTGGATACCACGTGTCGTACCTGATGCGCGAGATCGCGCCCGGCTGGTCGTTCTCCTCGAACGCTTTACCCATTGCGGTTCCGATCAGGCTCTTCCACCGCACAATCAGTGGATGCACGTTCGGATTGGTCGGTTCTGCGTCGGGTGGAATCCAGATGCGCGCCGGGAACGGTCCAGTCTGGTGCTGGTTGTAGAGAATCTGAGGATACCACTCGCGAGAGTGCGCCTGGTTCATGTTCTGCGTCTCGATCAGGTTCGCCATGAACGAGTCGCGGTTGTTGTCGTGGCCCACATACTTGTGATACAGCCAGGGTATGCGACTGACCTCATAGGGCGTACCGACGTTCCCCATGTACCAGTCGGACACGATGGTCATGCCGTCGGGATTGGCGAACACCAACAACGCAATGACGTTCTCTCGGATCATGGTCGCCTGCCGTTCGCTGCCGGTCACCAGATCGTAAGCCAACTGGGGCAACAGTTGAGCCGGCGCGACCTCGGTTCCGTGCAGACCACCGTCGATCCAGACGATTGTCTTGCCTTCCTCGGCGAGGCGACGCGCTTCTTCGTCGGTCACATCGCGAACAAGGCTCAGTCTCCTGCTGATGTCCTTGTAGTGGTCGAGACGGGCCAGATTCTCGGCCGAGGATATCACGCCGTACTTCATGGCGCGCCCTTCCGACGTCTCACCCATGTCGAGCACCAGCATTCGGTCGGTCTGGGCTGCAATGTGCTCGAAGTACCCCATGGCCTGTTCGTAGGTCATGAGATGGAAATCGGCGCCGGGTGCGAAGCCGAGGTACTGCTCTGGCGGAGTGACCTGCGCGGTTGCCTGTGAGGGGCCGCACAATAGCGTGACCGCCAGGTTGAACACGATGCCGCACATCGCCGATCTAAAGGCTTTCATGATCATCTTCTCCGTTCTATGAAAGACGCAGAACCTCCTGAAGCTGGCAGCCCCAGTACCAAGCCGGCATATGCCTCCTACGGCAACTCTACCAGCTACGGCGATTCAACCACCAACTGCGACAGGTTGCGTTCCCTGAGCGTGGCGTTGAATTCTGCAACTGTCGTTCTCAGCAACTCGCGCATCTCGCCCTGTGAACTCCTCAGTTGCTCCTCGAGCTGCTGTTGTACTTCCCTTCCTTGGTCTGTAGGCGGAAAGTCGCCCACCGCCATGCCGAGGGCGAGCATCTCCAGCTTGCCGACAAGCTTGGCGGGCCAGCGCACATAATCCTGACCCGTTCCAGTGAGAGTCAGCTGGACCAGGTCCGCCTCGATGCCGATAAGCTGGGCGTCGAGCTGCTCACCCGCAGTCATGACGTCGTCGTGTCCACCCTGATCCGCCAACACGGCTTTGAGATCGTACAGCTGCCGCCGGATCCATTCGATACTGTTGATCATCTCTGCTGCTGCATTCATGTCATCGCGCAATTCCAACAGCATCGAGGTCTGCGCCCTGATATCCGCCTCGCTCCCCTCCGTATTGGGGTCCTTGAGAACTTCCAGCTGCCTCGTGTGCTGCTCTTCTCCAACCTCGAGCGTCACTGTGTAAGTGCCCGGGGCCACCAGAACCGAGATGCGCTCACGCGGGGCCGTCCGCCACCGCTCATCTCCCAACTCGACCCAATCGGCGTGAAGAGGTTTGGTGCGGAGCTTGATCTCGGTAGAGGGCTCACCTTTCAGGTCCCACCAGACCCGGTTGATACCTGTCTCCTTTTTGCCATCGAGCACCCGGATCGTATCGCCCGATGCGCCGGTTATGACGACCTTGACGTCATCCTCCGGCACACTACTCAACCAGTAGTTGATGGCGGCGCCGTACGGCGGATTCTCCCCGGCCGACCAGTCTTCCCACATGGTTTGGGGTGACGTGATCGGTTGAAACCGATAGGCCGATCGCGGATCGAACAGGTGTACAGCCGCCGACTCCACCTCAGGTGTGAGTTGCTGCAGTGGAGTGATGTCGTCCAGGATCCAGAACCCGCGACCGTATGTTCCGACCACTAGGTCATTGAAGTGCTCTTGCACCACGATCCAATACATCGGTGCTGGCGGGAGATTCGCCTGCAGCGACTGCCAGCTCTCACCGTCATCGAACGACGCGTACAGTGCGTTCTCGGTGCCGAGGTAGAGTAGTCCGGGCCGCACCGGATCCTCGCGGACGTTCCGCGCGTAGCTCAATGGGCTATTGGCGATCCCGTCCGTGATCTTGGTCCAATGCTCCCCGTAGTCGTCGGTCTTGTATACGTGAGGGTCAAAGTTGCCCAGTTCGTGGAAGTCCACAGTCAGGTACGCTTTGCCGGCATCCCATTTCGACGCGTCAATGTTCCGAACGGTCCCCAGAGGCGGCAGATCCGGGATGTTGTCCGTGATATCCGTCCACGTGGCACCGCCATCGCGGCTCAAGTGTACCAGACCATCGTTCGTTCCCGCCCAGAACAGACCCTGTTGCACAGGTGATTCGTCGAACGCGTAGATCACGCAGCAATACT
Organism: Gemmatimonadota bacterium; assembly: GCA_039589275.1. Taxonomy (GTDB): domain Bacteria; phylum Gemmatimonadota; class Gemmatimonadetes; order Gemmatimonadales; family GWC2-71-9. The sequence continues at coordinate 10,958 of JBDHHP010000126.1, forward strand.
CGACACCGAGATTGTCCGGTGTCAGACCACCCGATATCCCCTGCTTGCTCGCATCGTTGGTGGTGAGGTCGGGACTGATCACCTCCCAACTCTGCCCGTCGTTTGTGGTGCGGTGCACGTGCTGGCTCGTCACGTAGACGGTCTTGTTGTCGTGCGGTGAGATGAGGAGCGGGAAGGTCCACTGGAATCGATACCGCACGTCGGCCGCTGTCAATCCGACGGTCGACACGGGCCAGACCTCAACTTGTCGGTACTGCCGCGTCTTCTCGTTGTAGCGCACCACCACGCCGCCGAGGGCCCCGAACCCCGACGCGCTACCACCACGCCGCCGAGGGCCCCGAACCCCGACGCGCTCGACCAGATGATGTCTGGATCAACTGGGTCCGGCGTGGCGAAACCACTTTCTCCACCGCCTACGTCGTGCCACATCGCACGGGGAATACCGGAACCGAAGAAACCGCCAATGCGGCTGTTGCTGGGACCGCGCATCGACGGTCCGTCCTGCCGGTTGCCGTATACGTAGTACGGGATGTTGTTGTCGACGGTGACGTGATACAGCTGCGCTATGGGAAGCTGAACCCGAAACCACGACTTGCCCCGGTTCTCCGAAATCGACAGACCGCCATCGTGACCGACTATCATGCGATCCGCGTCGGTCGGGTCGATCCACATGTCATGATGGTCATAACCAGGCGCAACTGGACCGGCCCCACCCGTGAATCCCGCGAGTTGGGGCGTTCGGCCACCGTCGATCGTGAAGCTGTAAGAGGCTGCTAGGAAGTAGGCCTCGTCAGGGTCGTCGGGTGCCACAGCACAACGGGAGTAGTAGGCACTGCGTCCTGCCAGATTCCTGTTGTGTGTAACGAGCGTCCAGTTTCCGCCGGCATCATCGGACCTCCACAGCTCGCCGCTTTCAGTATCCTCCCCGTGCAGCGGCAGGCCATCACCCGTCTCGATCATGGCATAGATCCGGTCGGAGGTCTCCGGGGTCATGCACAGCGCGATCTTCCCCACCGGGAGCCGAGGTAGTCCGTTGCCCTCCAGCCGCGTCCACGTGTCGCCTCCATCCTTGGACCGGTATAGGCCGCTTCCTGGTCCCCCGCTTTCGCGGCCCCAGGGGTGGATCTCGATCTGCCACATGCCGGCGTAGAGAATCCGCGGGTTGCCGGGATCCATCACGATATCCGACGCGCCTGTGTTCTGATCCACGAAC
>JBDHHP010000127.1:0-11226 GCA_039589275.1 Gemmatimonadota bacterium
ATGCCTGCGTGACCTGCCACATGGGCGGACCCTGGAGCAACCAGGCTGGCGGGCACACCTGGAACATGTGGTACACCCATGACGATGAGGAACTTCCCCTCGTGGACACCTGCTCCGAGGCCAACTGCCACGGTACGGAGGCGATCGCGTGGGCCGATTTCGACCACGACGGGTTGCAGACTGATATCGAGACTCTGCTGGGCCAACTCCAGGCTCTGCTGGTTACAGCCGGTGCACTCGATAACACTGATCCAGACCACCCGGGTCCTATCGAGGCTACCTTCTCCGCGGACGTAGCCGGAGCCATGTGGAACTTCTTCCTCATTGGTAACGACCACAGCCATGGTGTCCACAACCCGAGGTATGCGGAAGCGCTGCTGACCAACAGCGTCGAGTCGCTCACCCCGTAGAGGTGCGAGCATAGGGAAGCGGTTGTCGGGACTTCCCTCGACCTGGAGTAGCACGCAGAGAGAAGCCGGTCTCCCCGCAGAGGGAGGCCGGCTTTTTCGCCAGTAGATGGCTACGCAGACTACAGGATGAGCATCACCAGCAGCACGATCAACACGATGACGACCACCACCAAGACTGCGATGAGCCCGACGATCCACAGTGCCGCTTTCCAACCGATCTTCTTCAAGAACTCCAGTAGACCCAACTTCAGTAGCAGATTAAAGAGTTCTTTGATCAGTGCGGCCATGTGGTCTCCTCGTAGAGATGGTGTATCCTCACTCACCTACGGTATGCAGAGGGGTGCGGTTTCGCTTGACGGACCTAAGCGTTGCTTTCGGGAACGTCTGTCGGGATGTCGAGATCCCTAGGACCAAAGGCGCGAAACGTGAACGCAACCAGCGACACCAGGCCCCAGCTGAGACCAAGTACCACGCCGATGTCCACTATGCCTCTCCAAGGTTGAGCTAGCTGCTGTACCAGAAGCACCAAGATTACGATTGCAACAACGAGTGACATTGACACGATGCGCCTTCTAGTCGTCGCATGCACCAGTCCCATGCAGAACAGGGGCGCAAGGAGAACGTGGTGCAGCCGGGGATGGTCTTTGAGATATCGGGCGCGTGCGGCGACGCGAGGGGAGAAGCCCGTCTGGAAACCGCGGTATCCCTCTGAATAGAGCATGAACACCGCAAAAAAGGACCAACGCTGCCCAATGACCCCAGGTGAGCGGATAGGAAAACGTGTCCCAAGCCATTGGAGTCAAGCGGTAGATTGGGCTGGCGATCAGAACAGCCACGCCGAGTGTGCCCCAAGCGGCAGCGATCGTTCCCCTCACTCCTTCGGCGTTCCCGTTCTCAACCGCCGCAGTGCCTCGTTCGGACCCATCACCAACATCACGTCGCCTTCGCAGAACTCATAATCGGCATCGGGTGTGGCCCGCAGTCTCTCGTGACCGTCCTCTGCCAGCTGTTTGACCATCAGCACGCTCACCCCGTAGTCCTGGCGGATGTTTAGCTCGCGGATTGAGTTCCCAACGAAAGCAGAGGGCACCGGAATCTCGGCCACCACGGCGTTCTCCGCGGCCGGCACTACCTCGGTACCACCCCCTGGGCCAACCGTCGACACCATGCTTCGAGCCATGTCACGTTTGAAGATCTCGCTGTTGTAGCGTTCGATGACGTCTTTGGGCCAGATGACACCAACCAGGCGGCCGGCCTCCAGGACTGGGATCTCTCCCCTATACATGCCTAGGTGTCGCATCACTTCGGCCAGGGAATCGCTCGCCTGCACTTTGGGGAACTCTCCCTCCACCATCACGTCTGCGGCAATGAGAAGGGCATCGAGAGACGACGCATCCGTCATGAGGGGGCGTATCTGGTCGCTGGTGATCACGCCCTCGAGCTGACCGTCTTCATCGGTTACGAACAGCGTGGTGCCAGGGTGGTCTAACAGCCGCGATACTACAGAAGTGAGATGCGTATCGGGAGATACCGTAACGGCATCAGGGCGCACCACCTCACCGGCCCGCACCGACTCCAGTACGTTCACGGCACGTCCCTTGTAGATGTCGATCCCGCGACGCAACAACTTCAGAGTGTATATCGAGGACTTCTGCAGTCGTGTTGTCAGCAACGTCGCAATGATGCAGCTGATCATGAGCGGCAGGATGACTCTGTATTCGTTGGTCAGCTCGAAGATGATGAGGATAGCTGTGATCGGTGCATGTGTCCCCGCCGCCACCACGGCGCCCATGCCCACCAGGGCGTATGCTCCCGGACCCGCCGTAGCGGCCGGCCACAGGGTATGCACCACAGTGCCCACTGCTCCGCCGAGCATCGCTCCAATGAACAGCGAGGGGGCGAAGATGCCACCGGACCCACCCGAGCCAATGGTGATTGAAACCGCCAGGATCTTCACCACCACCAGGATCACCATGAAATGCCACAGCATGGTGCCGTTCAGCGCTTCGTTGATCGCCTCGTAGCCGACCCCGAATACGTGTGGCAGCCAGATGCCTATGGTCCCAATGAGCATCCCTCCAATCGCTGCCTTTACGACCACGTGCAACCTGAGCTTGTCGAACAGGTCTTCCGACGCGTACAGCGTGCGGATGAATGCTAAGGCGACGAGTCCCGCCAGTATCCCGAGTCCAGCGTAGGCAAACAGCTCGTTGGCGTGCACCAGGGTATACGACGGCACTTCGAACGCGGGGAAGTCGCCCAGATAACGATGGCTGACCACCGTTGCAGCCACCGATGAGATCACGATGGGTGAGAATTGGGCGACCCCGAAGTCGCCCAGAATGATCTCAACGGCGAATAATGCTCCAGCCACGGGAGCGTTGAACGTACCGGCTATTCCGGCAGCTGCGCCGCAGCCGACCAGGGTGCGTAAGCGCTGCTGATCGATCTTGAGCCACTGGCCCACTGTCGATCCCAGCGCAGACCCGATTTGAACAATCGGCCCTTCACGCCCTACCGAGCCGCCGGACGCAATGCAGACACCGGAGGCAAACATCTTGGCGATTACTACCCGGGGGCGGATGCGTCCACCGCGGATGGCAACCGCCTCCATGACCTCCGGAACCCCGTGCCCCTTGGCCTCCCGGGCGAAGCGATACACGATGAGGCCGACTACTATGCCACCCAAGGTCGGCGCCAGGATCTTCCACCAGAACGGTAGGCTGTACATGTAGTCGATCGTGTACTGCCCGTCCCGCCAGAACAGCTCATTGAGGCTGCGGATCAACAACCTAAAGCCCACTGCACAGAACCCGCCCAACAACCCGATAGCCACCGAGATCAGCACCATGTAGATCTGCTCTGTCTGGCGCAGGGCGTTGTGGGCTTTCGTGATTAGTGCTGTGATGCGGTTGAGCATGCGCTTGAGCGAGGGAGTCATTGCAAGATAAGCGTGTCTGGCTCTGACGCTATCAACCGAGGTTGGGGGTCAGGCAGCCGGCGGCCGGCAGCCGTCCTAATACTCGATCCCCTTTCGCGCCTTCACCCCGCTGTCATAGTAATGCCGCACCGACTTCATCTCGGTCACCAGGTCGGCTCTCTCGAGTAGCTCCTCCGGAGCGCGGCGACCTGTCAACACCAACTCGACATCCTCCGGTCGTCGGTCCAGTAGCTCGAGGACATCTGTGATCGGCACCAGTTCGAACCACAGAGCCACATTGATCTCGTCCAGCACGACGATATCGAAGCGACCCGACAGCATTGCCACACGAGCTTCCGCAATGCCCCCACGGGCCTGGTCTCTGTGCTCTTCCGTAACGTCAGCCTTGCGAATGCATCCCTCTTTGCCGTACTGCTGGACGGTAATCAGCGGTTCGTTCTCCAGGGCAGTCAGCTCTCCGTAGTCTTGCCCCTTCATGAACTGACCGACGTAGCTGCGCAATCCGTGCCCGGACGCGCGGAGCACGAGGCCAAGTGCGGCGGTAGTCTTTCCCTTCCCATCGCCGGTGTACACCTGCACGCGACCCTGTGTCATTGCGGTCCCGTTCTTCGCTGTTAGTCCAGACCTGGCTTGCATGGCTCTCCTGGTTGTACTGTTCTCAGCTGGCAGCTGACAGCTGACGGACAGCTGACAGCTCACAGCTCACAGAGGGATCTTCGTGCCGACAAACCCACAGCGCAAGAAGAGTCTCGGTCTTTGGATGGCCACCTCCTTGGTGGTCGGCAACATGATCGGAGCCGGACGCGACACCGTCTTCTTGGGGTTCATGCTGCTCCTGGCTGGGTTGCCGGTCTATGTGTGGGTGTCGCTACGCCGGCGCGGCGTTGTGGCAGAGGACGAGTGAACTACCTGCATTGCGACGTTGGTCCGATCGAGACTCTTGTGCTGAAGCACGCTCGAGATGCGTTTGTCAGTGACCAGTCGATCGACCGACAGTGGAATCGGTTGAACTACACCTCTCGTCCCGACTTCGCTCTCGCGGTTGACGAGTACGATCGCTTCGTTGATATGCTGCGAGGATTCGGCATCGAGATTCTATTCCTGCCGCAGGATGATGCGGTGGGTTTGGACTCTATTTATGTGCGGGATGCCTCTGTCGTGTGCGGGAGGGGGATGATTCTCTGCAACATGGGAAAACCGGAGCGTAGTGGCGAACCTGCGGCTCTGGAATCTGCGGTTCGACATCTGGATGTGGACATTGCCGGCAGGATTCAGGGCGAAGGCAGATTGGAGGGCGGCGACGTGGTCTGGTTGGATGACAGCACGCTTGCAGTGGGACGTGGCTACCGCACCAACGATGAGGGTATACGGCAGTTGCAGGCGCTGGTTGGCGACGTCGTCAGCGAGTTGATCGTAGTCCCATTGCCGCATTGGCGAGGTCCCGACGACGTGTTTCATCTGATGTCGGTCCTGAGCCCTATCGACCGGGACTTGGCTCTCGTGTACTCGCCATTACTCCCAGTACCGTTTCGCGAGGCGCTGTTGTCACGCGGTTTCCATCTGGTCGAAGTACCGGATGACGAGTTCGCGACCATGGGCTGCAATGTGCTGGCCGTGGCTCCGCGCAAGTGCGTGATGTTGTCGGATAATCCGACCACGAGACGGCTTCTGGAGGTGGCTGGCGCCGACGTACATGTGTTCGAGGGAAACGAGATCAGCGTGAAGGGCGCTGGCGGCCCGACCTGTCTGACGCGGCCGATCTCCATAGCGCGCGATTGAATTGAGGCCAGCTCAGCAAAAGGGCTCCGCAACCGACTGGCTGCGGAGCCCGTGTTGTGGCCTGTCTTTGGCCGCTATGGCTTGCGCGGCCTACTGCTCGACGTGCGGGGCCGGCTGGATGTCGAAGGCCTGCTCGCGCGGGGCGCCGAGGGCCGTGACGCACTGGGCCGGCTGGATGTCGAGGGCCTGCTCGCGCGGGGCGCCGAGGGCCGTGACGCGCTGGGCCGCGACACGCTGGGCCGTGATGTGGTGCGCGGAGCTGACCGTGCCGAACTGCGCGACGGTGCGGAAGGCCGCCTCACGGAAGTGCTGCGCGTAGGTTGACTACGCTGGACCGTGGGCCGACTGGTGCGTGCGGTCGACCTAGTCGTTCGCGCAGGAGGCGTGACCTGCCGAGTGGTCGGTGACCGCCGCGCCGTGGCCGCACCCCGACTTGACGTGGTCCTCGTCGGCCTAGCCGTTGTGCGCGTCGTGGTACGGCTCGTCGGAGTCACCCTGCGGGCCGTCGAAGGCTGTGATGTCTGCCGCGTGGTAGTCGGCCGGGACCTCTGCGCGGTCGTGGTCGTCGTACGCCTCGCCGTTGTGTTGCGCGAATCAGTTCTGGTCGCAACCGAGGGCATGGTACGGCGACCGGCCGTAGTCACTCCTCTCGAGGTCGGCGACGAGCTGGACGACGCAGCTAACCTGCGGCCGGCAGCCGATGTGGGCACGTAAGCGCGGCGCGTGCGGCTGTTCGAGTTCGATGCCGCCAACCGCGGCCTATACCTCAGACCCGTGTTGCCGTACGGGACGGTCGTGACGTACCCGCCGCCATAATAGCGCGGATAGTATCCGTACCCGTAGGAGTAACGGTAACGATGTGGATAGTACCAGTCGTAGTAGAACGGGTCGTAGTTCCAGGGGTTCCACCATCCGCCGTACCAACCGTAGGAACGCCAGGGCCGATAATAGGGCCGATACCAGTAGTAATCATAGGGATAGTAGTCCCAGCCCCAGTTGAACCCGATGCCAAAACTCCAGGTCGAGTGGTACGGATAGCCGCCATAGTACGAGACATGCGTTGTCGACCCGGAGGAGGCGACGTTCGCATCCCATACGTTGTACTCGAGCAGGTCGTAGTCGAAGAACGCGCCGCCGGCCATCTGGGATGCCAGATTGGTCAAATCGGCTTCGGCATCCTCCGTCACCCACCACAGGTCGGGCACGCCGTAATCCCAGTGATTGCCGCGGGCGAACTCGTCGAACCGGAATGGGTCGCGCGAAAAGGCCGCGTACACCGTACCGGAACCGCTCGAGCTGTACACCCGGAAGGCTTCCCTGTCTCCGCGACTGCGGATCTGGAACCTGTCACCCCCACGCACGAAGTTGTCATACAACGGGTCGATGGGGAAAAGCACGCGCACCCTGCCATCGGGCTCAGCGTGTAGCACGAGCAAATAGCCGTCCGCTTCGGCTCGGGCGTGCACCTTCACGCGGTCGCCGAGGCGAGCATCAGTCTTGCTCACCCAGATCTCGACAGGGGGATCCACCTGCTGCAGCAACGCGCTGCTGGAGGCGGTGCTCATCGGTGCCAGCGTGGGCACCAAGAGAGAGAACATTGCTACGCTCAGCATAAGAACCTCCGGGTCACCGTCGGCTGAACGTGTGCGGCTCTGTCAACATGCTTTACGGGAGGCTTGCCCGCCAGGTTCTCGGGCGTCAATGCGACCTCTCGTATCGTACTGGCCGCACGCGGAAGCGGTCCTTCCGCTTCCGCTGTCGAAACATAGCGAGATGCGTGCCACAATGTAAGTACTTGATTATCAATAGCTTAAGGTTCTGAGGTTCGGCAAAACTGTCCCCGTGATGGGACGCGAAACGGTATGGTGGTAGGACGGTAGGGCGGTGAGCGGTAGTATCCTGCCGTCCTACCGCCGTACCGCCCTTCGCAGCGCCTCCGGCAGGATAGACCAAACAAAGCGAACGGGCACGCCCCGCTGGGTCTGGAACGGGTCGCCGGGTGCGGGGGATCGGACGCTGGCGTAGTGGACCGCGACCACCCTCTGCGAGGCATCGATGAGTGGGCCTCCGCTGCCGCCCACGGTCGTGCCCGCCGTATGGATTACTTCGGTTCCGGTGGTATCGCTAATACTGCCGATCAGAATCAGCGGCTGTATTAGCCGCCGTTGGGCCAGCTCTTCGGCCATCCGCTGTTGGTCTTCACCGGCAGCCCGAAAGATGTCTCCACGCTCGTCGCGGTTGACTCTGAAAAGCAGGTTGTGAACGCCCGTAGGGTAGCCGATGAACACCAGCTCATCGCCAGGTCTGCTCAGGGCCGTGTCGGGCGCGAGTTGCAGTGACGGTAGTCTGAACGCGGAGCCCAACACGCGGAGAAGCGCGATATCAGCATCATCAGATACCTGTTCGACTACGAGGGGCCAGGCCGGATTGCCGGGCGGGAAATAGGCCCGTATGTCGAGAAACTGACCCGTCAGGCTTAGACCGCGGCCGGTCATCAGCGACAGCTGTTCGTCCTCTTCCCACGGCCGGGCCACGTGCCGGTTGGTTATGAGAAACCCAGCGGTGTCGATTAGGAATCCGGTCGCGGTGCCCTGGCGGCGAATCTCGGGTCCCTGGCCACCGAGTCGGATGTTAGGCGTTGGGGTGCCGCTTGGGCCTGCGGTCATCAAGAAGTTGCCGAGGTCGTCGACAGCGTAGCGCAGGAACCGATCGCCATCGGCTTCCTTGTATCCATAGGTGAATACGATCAGTGCAACGCCCTGGCTCAGCCGTCTAATCGCGTCGGGGTCGCGCGTCAGCTGTTCACCTTCGAGCGCGGATCGCAGCGAATCGGCCTGCCCTTGGACGCGAGCAAGTGTCTGCTCCAATGCCGCGCGGGACGCGCGCTCGGATTCCAAGGAGAGGGATAGCTGCGTAAGGGTGGTTTGGAGGTTGGAACGGCTGATCTGCTGCACTGCCACGAGGGCTGCGAGTCCCACAGCCGTGACGGCCGCAACAGCCAGCAGCCACCGGCGAGTCCGCTTGCTGCGTCGCACTGCCATGACTACGAGTTCTCGAGTGGTAGTCAGTGGGTTGAGGGCCGGCTGACCGGCGGGAACAGTGTCGTCTTGCAGCTTCGTCTGCTTGAGGATCTCGATGGCCTCAGCCATCTCGCGCTGGTCGAGTGTCGGAGTCGCCGCCGGGTCGACGTCCGCAAGGAAGCGAGCTCCCGGGCCGCCTGCCCCAAATTGGATGAGATCGCGATCCTCGAGAACCTGCTCCCGTATTCGCTTGCCGTTGACGAACGTACCGTTCCGGCTGCCATCGTCTCGGATGGTATAGCGGTCGTGGCGATGAAGGATCGAAGCGTGGTGGGCCGACACCAAAACCTCCTCGGGCCCAAAGGCGATCGACCGATCCGCGCTGCGTCCGATTGTCAAATCGCCGTCCTTCATGTCTTTGGCCGACCCAGCCTTGCTGCCGGTCAGAAACACCAACCGAGCCGCCATCCACACCTCCGACGTTCCCGTGAACCAAGAAAGCTAGCGCAACACCGGCCCCATGGCCCGGTCGCCGCACGCCAGGCCTGTATGTGAACCGCGTTCCAGCATATCTTGCTGCGCTCGGAGTTTTCGGTCCACGGTGAATCGGAGAAACTGATGCCCTTGACAGGTTTTACAGACCTTCCCGACGACGCGCGACTGTGGGTGTTCCCGGCAGACCGGGCACTCGATGCTGCGGAGTCCGAACGTCTCCTGACCGCGCTAGACGAGTTCCTGCGGGATTGGGCCGCCCACGGCAAGGGACTGGTCGTGGGCCGCAGCTGGGAACATCAACAGTTCCTGCTGGTCGGCGTGGACGAAGCGGCTACGGGTGCGTCGGGGTGTTCCGTAGACTCGCTGGTGCGCCAGCTTCGCCAACTGGAGCAGGAACTAGGAGTTCGCCTCACGGATTATGGACCGGTGTGGTACCGGGAAGGTCGGAGAATCAACTCGACGTCCCGCGCCGATTTCGGCAAGCTGGCTCAAAGGGGTGTGGTGGGGCCCGACACGGTGGTATTTGACAATAGCATAGCCTCCGTGGGAGCACTGCGCCAAGGGAAGTGGGAGCTACCCGCCGCGGACTCGTGGCAGGAGAGCCTCATCCGCTGAAACTGCGCGATCAGGCGGAACGTACGGAATAGTGGACACTCTCCAACGTATACGGGAGCTTGAACCATGAAGCCGATGAGAAGGTTGATGGTCAGCATTGGTGCACCTCTGATTCTCATTGTGGGGTTAGGGGTTGCCTGGGGTGTGCGGAAGGGTTCCGCGATGGTCCATCAGCTGGAGGATTGGGGTCAGGCCTGGGATCACAGCTCTGAGCCTGTGGACATGCATGTGGCCGATTTCCCGATCATCTCCACCATGTATGTGGATGGCGAGAAGGTCGGCAGGTTGGAGAACATCGTGCTTCTGCGGCAGGCACCGCGCGAACTAGACAGCGTTCGCATCGTGGTATCCGTTCCGCAGGAGAGTGATGCTTTCCAGCTGAACGAATGCCAGCTCAAGCTGGACCCCGGTGCGCTGGAGGACACCTTCCCACTCGAAGGTTGGAAGCATCTCATGAGCTGCGTGTCCGACACGGAGGGTCTGGTACAGTTTGGCAGCGTGGTTTTCTCGGGACTCGACCGCGAGTTGAACCTGTTGCTAGAACGTGATGACCTGCCGTGCGACCACATGCACGACGCCGGCCGTTGCGGAGACCTCGACGACCTGCGTGCGGAGATGCAAAGGCTGGGAGAGGAGATCAAACGTGATGTGCGAAGGAGTGTGAGGGTGAGGAGGAGATAGGTCGCGCGGCAACCAGCCGAATGAGGCAACCCCGCCGGACCCTGACCCGGCGGGGTTTTTGTCTGGACCGCCGTACCGCCCTACCGTTCAAATTGACCGGTCATGACCGAAACCACTCACGCTACGACCTGCCCGCTCGACTGCCCTGATACGTGTGCCCCAGAAGTCACGACTCAGGGAGGGAAAGTCGTTCGCTGAGCAGGGAAGACTTGTTCACCGTAGTGTTTGACCAAGTCAAGACTGACACTGCCGCCTACGCCGAGGTGCTTGGCGCGCCTCGTCTGGCAACGGCATGACCAGTACGGCGCTGTGTCCGGACCACGTGAACGGGGTGGCGGGAGGAGCGTGCTTCAACGACGCGAGGGTGGAGGTGGAGTTAGGGGGAGTGGGGAGTAGGGAGTAGACCCTCCTAGCCAATGCATTGCTCCTCATAGCTTGGAAGGCACTACTCCTACTCCCGACTTCCCTAAAATCTCTGCAAATACGTCAACTTCACTACTGCTCCACGATTGTCGAAATCCCACAGCGAATCGTCGGTCCCCCGTTGTTCGTTGAAGACGACGAACAGGTCGCTGCCCGGCGAGTGAATGAAGTTCACCCTCACATTGGCTGACACGGAGTTGTCGAGGTTGTTGTATTGCAGTAGCGCGTTGGCGAATAGTCGCACCGAGAAAGCGTAGGCCAGGCGTAGAGCAGCAACGTCGGCCGTAAAGGACCCATCCGGTACGTCCACCCAGTTGCGGTTGTAGCTGGCCATTAGGGAGAGGTTTGCATTCGGATTCAGTGTGACCGTGCCGCTCAACGAGTGTATGTGTCCCGCAAAGGTCCCTTGGAACATTCCAACGGAGCCGAGCACGACTGGTCGGCTGCGGCCGGTGTTCAAGAACCAGCCCGTCTGCCACAGGTCGTAGTCACCAGGTAGTACTTCCACGTCATCTGATAGCTCGAAGCTCTCCTCGATTCGGTTGAAGCCACGCTGGTAGAACAAGGTGATATTGTCACCCGAGCTCCACTCCGGGCTCAAAACGGGGCCAATCGCCCAGTCTTGCAGCAGTCCATCGGTGCGGGTAATCAACTGTCCGAAAGCGAACAGATCGACCTTGCGAAGGCCCAGCACGCCTGGTCGTGGCGTTAGGCGGAGAAACACGTCGGTGCGCCGAATATCGCTGCGAGTGATGAAACCCGTCTCCGCCTCGGCCTCGGGGCCAATCGCCAGATGTTGTGCGGTGAACCCGTACGAGCCCTGCTGGTAATCGATCGCTCCTCGGTATGCGAAATCGTCTCC
>JBDHHP010000128.1:0-11203 GCA_039589275.1 Gemmatimonadota bacterium
CATTCCAGCTGTCGACCGTACGTGGCCGTACTCGCTCGCCAGTGTCTCACACGAGACGAGAGCCGCCTCCGAATCTCCCGCCTTCCGCTGGACCCGAGCTATGGCAAGGAGAGCATCCCCTTGAAGTACGGTGTCGGAGGTGGTGGCAAGAGCACTGCGGTAGCTGGCGAGCGCCGCCGAGTACTGCCGCTCTCGAAACTCGCGCTGCCTCGCTGTCTGCATGTGCGTCGTCGCCGCCGTCGGCCACGATCGTGACGACAGCGACGCGAGCGAGCCATCGGGATGATACAGCAGATCGGCCTTGGGGAGCTGAATCGACCCACTGTGATCGAGGTGGAAGATCTCCTCTATCAGCGGCTGATGCTGCTTTAACTCGCTGAGCGATTGTGTTGGATCGCTGTCTCGAGCCGCGTCACTCCGCGCCGCCACGCGGGCCACAGCCCGCTCAGCCACTGTGATCGCGCCCACCATCGTGTCACTGATGAACTGGGAAACCGCGCGGTGCTCGTCGAGGCGACGTTGTTCCTGTAGTGCGAGTTCGTTCCGAATGCCACGAAACGCCAGATATCCCAACGCAAGGCTGGGAAAACCCACGCCCGCGAGGAACAGAAGCAGGATCTTTCTACGCTTGAGCAGCAGTGACTCCATCAGCCCGGACTCGCTCGGCTTGCAGGAGTAGGGGGTCTCCAGTCAGCTCAATCGTGCGCCAGAACGCGGCGGCACGTCAAGTGGAAGAACGCACAGCGGCTGATCCGTTCTGCTCGCCGCTCGCCGCTCACTACCTCCCCGGAGGCAGGAAGTCGCTGATAAGCCAGAATTCCGGCTTGCCGCCCATCGAGGCGGCAAAGACGATTCTCCTGCCGTCCGGCGACCAGTCGATGTGCAAGTTCTCGGCGTCTTCGGCGAGGACTCCCGTCTTGACTTCGACAGGTTCCCCGCCGTCAGTCCGGACGGTCCAGATTCTGCGCCGGTCCGTGTACGCGATCCTGTTGCCGTCGGGCGACCAAGCGAGCTCGCTGTGGAAGTGGACCCTCTCGAGTTTGGCCACTACCCTAGCTTCGCCACCTGCGGCAGGCCTGACCTTGATCGCGTCGTTCGAGAAGTAGGCCAGCCTGTTGCCGTCCGGCGAGTAGGCGATCGCCGCCCAGGCAACGCTATCGGCATCGGTGGTGGTCGCCGTCGGTTCCCCGCCTTCAGCAGAAACGACATAGATATTCATGCTGAAATCGCCCTTCGCCACGCGACGATCGCTACGGTAGCGAATGAACGCGATCCGGTCTCCGTCTGGCGACCAGCAGGGATAGCGATCCTGGGTGTCCATTTCCGGCACGCTAAGAGTCTCGGTAACCTGGGTCGGTACACCGCCTTCGATGGGAAGGGTGAAGATATTCACCCGCAGCGGCTGCCTTGTGGCGCCCATGAAGAGGATCTTCTGACCGTCGGGTGAGACATGCACACCACCGCCCGGGATGCCCGGAGTGATCTCGAGGTCCGAGACGATGGGGATCTCTGTCGCCGCTCCTCCCCCCGCCGGCACCGCTGCCAGCCAAAAGCGATCACCACCCCTGTAGACGATGGTCTTTCCGTCGGGAGTCCACCTGGGGTGGAAGGCGAATCCGTCGGTCGTGATCTGCACGGCTTTGCCGCCTTCTGCAGGGACCGTGTACACAGCTTGGTGATAGGGCGTGTTCATGAAGACGCCCAGCTCGTTACGGGGTGTCCACCCTGCCAACGGGTGCTGGGACCCGCGAGGCAGCGGAATCTTGAGCGGATCGGCTGCCCCTGCTTCCCCCTCGGAAACGGGAACAACCCATATCTCCTCGCCTTCGCTCTCCCCGCCCGGCTCACGGATGAATGCGATCATCCTGGCATCAGGTGACCAGACGGGCCCTCTCGCTGCGATCGAGTCGGCCAGCAACACGGGAGTGCCGCCTGCAGAGGGGACCATCCACAGCTCTCTGTACCATCCGTACCCATCGCCAAGGTCCTCGTCCTCGGCGCGCGCGAACTTGAGGTAGGCAACGAATCTGCCATCTGGAGAGAAGGCAGGCTCTATGCTCCAGACCGGAGTCAACTTGGTCGGCTGACCACCTTCCACGGGGGTCGTGTAGATGGAGAGAAACACCTGGGAGTAGGGGCTGTCCTCCGCCTCCACCTCTGGATCATCATACGCAAACGCGAGCGTATTTCCATCGGGCGAAAGGCTGATTCGGTAGCTCATAGCGTAAGCGCCACGGAAGTGGTTGCCAGGGATCTTCTTCTGCTCACCACCGGCGGCAGGGACGACATGAATCACTGGCTCTTCGTCCTGCTCCGCATTGAACGCGATCCACTCACCATCGGCGGACCAAGATAGCCCAAGGTTCCCCATGGTTCGGGCCCCCACCGGTTCAGTCAGCTGGATGGGCTCTCCCGCGATATCGGGCCCGACGTTTCCTTGAATCGGGACGACCCAGACACTGCCTTCGGAAGTGAACGCCAGCTTGCTCCCATCTGGTGACAGCACACCGTTCTGCGGCTTGCTGGCGATCTCGATCTTCCTGAACGTGGGTCTGCGAGCGAGCTCGGCCAGTTCCTCAGCCAGACTGGCCAGCCGCCGGCGTGCCACGCTGACTTCATCCCGATACTCGGCGTAGTCGTCGATGACTCGTTGATAGGCGCGCTGCGCCTCGTTCAAACCCAACATCTCGTAGCAGAGACCGATGTGCAGCTGGGCTTTGACAGCCACCGCTCTGCTGTCGGGATGGTCGCTCAGGATGCTCTGGTAGATGGCGATGGCCTGCTCCAGATCGCCCTGAACCTCCTCCTGGTAGAGCCCTTCCTGATACAGCTCCTCGGCTGTCTCTTGCGCCTGGCCTGTCGCGGTCCACGTGAATGACAGCGCCAACGCCATCGTCACCACCAGCTGCGGTCTCATGATCTCGACTCCTGGCAAGTGTCTCTGATCGACCCACAACCGGAGTCTATGGCGACGTGCGCAATAATGCTTGACATCTCGGTTGAGTGACTGTTGAGAATGTGTTAAGCGACATCGGCGTGCCCTTGTGCAGCCATGGCTCAAACAGAAGCTGGGCTTGGGGTGCAGTTGTCACGCAAATGTCATGGGGGCATCAAGTTGACCTGCAGCTTCGAGGCGGTGGCCCACCCTTAGATCGGCTTGAACAACTCCCCGAGATCCAAGACGAACTCCTGCTCGACTCCTTGCGGCTTCCACGTCACGCGCTCGCGTTCAACCGCAGGGAACTGATCTTCGGGAGTCCACACCTCCACCAGCTTCTCGTCGGGGTCTACGATCCAATAAGAGGGAACGCCAACTTCTTGATACAGACGCCGTTTCGTGTACCGGTCGTAACGTGCCGTTTTCGGGCTCAAGACTTCGATTATGAGAAGCAGGATTTGGACTTGCGACCAGTCGAGACAGCGCACCTCGTTCAGGTCGGCGACGAAGATGTCCGGCTGGACCAACACATCATCTCCCCAAGAGATGTCCGCCGGTGAGTAGATCAGGCATCCAACCGGATAGCCCTCGGTATACCTGTCCAAACGACCCAAGATGCGGCGAGCAATTACCTGATGCCACAGCCGCGGCGCGGGCGTCACGAGCAGTTCTCCGTGAACCGTCTCGTAACGGTTACCGTCGTCGGGGAGCGCGCGGACCATCTCGGCGGAGTAATACAAGGGAGCTGCCATGCCCATAATGTCGCCTCGGCGGAATCGGGAATGCAAGAACGAATCACGCTCCACGATACCGCAGCTCGCGACCATCATCGGCATCAAATCAACGCGGCGAGTTACGGGACATTGCCAGGGGGTGTGGTGTTCAGAAGGCCGGCTCGTCATGCCGCGTACATTGGTGAGTCACCCCGCAGCCTTTCTACCGCGGGGCGACTCGACCGGTGGCTACCGCTCCTCAGGCAGGAAATCGCTGATCAACCAGAACTCGAATTCCCCGCCGCTGTCCGCAAAGAAGACGATCCTCTCGCCGTCCGGCGACCAGCTGAAGTCACTGAGCCTGGCCTCCTGCGGCAGGCCCGTACGGAGTTCTTCCGGCACTCCTCCATCAAGCGGTGTGATCCAGATCTTGCCATCAAAACCCTCTGGAGACAATTCGAGGACGTTGTGCGCGATCCTCGAACCGTCCGGAGACCATTCGAGATGGCTGTGCATGCCCGACCTCACATCTGCAACGAGCACTTCTGGTTGGCCGCCTTGCACCGGGACAGTCTTGATCGCACCGCCCGAGAAGAAGGCGATCCGCTGGCCGTCCGGCGAGAATGCAAGCGCGCCTACGCCTACTGAGTCGGCCTCGGAAGTGATCCGCCTGGGTTCTCCGCCGCCGGCGGAGACTACGAATATGGCTGCGATACCACCGTCTTCCGACTCCTCGTTCCAATCGTCAGTGAACGCGATCATCTGTCCGTCAGGGGACCAGCAGGGGTACCGTTCAGAGGATTTGTCGTTGGTGAGTCGTGTCAGGGGCCCACCGTCGACCGGAAAAATCCACACGTCGCCGCCGTGTTCCGAAGTGAGCGCCGGCTCCGCGGCGGCGATGACAATCTCCTGGCCGTCCGGCGAAACGTTGTGCCCGCCGCCGGGCACGACCGACATCAGCGGTTGGTCTGGCCACGGAACCTCGACGACGTCTCCGCCCTCGGCGGGAACGTACGCCACCCTGATCCCCGAGGCACCTTCGTCGATTCGCGCCCACCTGAGGAAGATGCGCTCTCCATCGGGGGACCATCGCGGATAGTAAGGATGGCCTTCAGGCGTCACCTGCATTGCCCTTCCCCCGGAAGCAGGCACCGTGTAGATGGCCGAACGATATTCGGTTTCCATGAAGACACCGAGTTCGTTGTCCGGCGTCCAACCCGCCAACGCACCGACGGGATCCCGCGGTAGCGCGATCTTGGTGGGCACTCCCGCACTAGACGCGTCAGCCGACAGTGGGTACACCAAGATCCCACCGATGCGACCGTAGTTACCTGCCCCCGTCACGGCAATGAACCGACCGTTCGGCGACCATACTGGACCTGAAAGGATGCCGTCTACGTCCGTGAGCTTGACCAGCGGTCCACCCGTGGAGCGGACGACCCAGAGATCTCCAGACCACGGCACCGCGTCCTCCGGTAAGTCGTCTCTCTCGCGATAGCCCACATACGCGATGAACTCCCCGTCGGGCGAAAAGGCGGCGTCGCTGCCCCAGGAGGGCGACACCCGTCGTGGCTCCCCACCTTCAATAGGGACCACATATACGTGTCCATTGAACCAGGAGTACTCTTGACTCGTATCCAATGCCGTGTAGGCGAGCCGCTGCCCATCCGGAGACAGGCCCAGGCGATAGCCCGATGGCCCCGCGCGGGTCAGCGTAGGGATCATCGGGGCTTCGCCGCCGGAAACCGGTACGACATAGGCAGCGTTCTCGATGTCGTCGCCATTGATCGCTATCCACTTCCCGTCCGCTGACCAGGCGAAATTGTTGCCGAAATCGTAGGCTCCTGGTACTTCGGCTATGCGCACGGGCTCGCCCGCGATGTCAGGATCTACGTTCCCTTGGAGCGGAACCGCCCAGACGGCTCCGTCGGAGACGAAGGCGAGCTTGCTGCCGTCGGGCGACAAGACTCCGTTCCGGGGCTTACTGGCTATCTCGATCTTCCTGAACGTCGGCTGGCGCCTTAGCTCGGCCAGCTCCTCGCTCAGGCTGGCCAGCCGCTCCCGCGCTATCGCCACCTCCGACCGTTGCTCGGGGAAATCATCGATCACGCGCCGGTAGACCTGCCGAGCATCGGTCAGGCCGAGTTTCTCATAACACCGCCCCATCTGCACCAGTGCTTTTGCCACCAGCTCCCGGTCGCCAGCGAATTCCTCGACAATCCGCTCGTACATCTGGATTGCGGCCTGGAGGTTTCCTTCTGCCTGCTCCAACACCAAAGCCTGCTGGAACAGATCGTGTCCGGTTTGCGCCAGCGTCGGAGCGCCCACTTGCAGGGCCAGCGCGACCGCAATCAGACCAACTCTCAGCGTCTTCATGGCTGCCTCCCGGTCATCGGTTCCGTCTTAACCAAGAAGATGGGATGCCCGGTGAGTCTTTGTGTCACGGCTTGCACGGTCAGCAGCACGAGATCCGTACGAAATCGTCCAACGAGGGGTCGCGGAACCGTCACGGACATGTCATGATCTCACGGAACGAACTTGTAGCCCACCCGGTGGACCGTCTGGAGATAGCGGGGCTCCGCCGGGTTGTCTTCGAGCTTGGCACGAAGAGCCGCGAGGTGGTTGTCCACCGTTCGGGTGGTGGGGAACTTACCGTAGCCCCATACCTTCTCCAGCAGCTCATAGCGGCTCACCACCTCCCCCGACCGGGAAGCCAGGTAGCGCAGTACCCCGAACTCCTTGGGGGTCATCTCCACGCGATTCCCTCCCTTGAGGGTCTCGTATTGAAGGAAGTCCACCACCACGTCGCCAAAGCTCAGGGTGTCCGGAGGAGCCGGTGGGGGGTCGGTCCGCCGCAGCAGAGCCCGGATCCGCGCCTTCAACTCCCGGATCGAGAACGGCTTAGTGACGTAGTCGTCAGCCCCGAGGTCGAGGCCCAGTACGCGGTCGGCCTCTTCTCCCCTTGCGGTAAGCATGAGAATCAGAACGGAGTTGCCCTCGTCACGGAGCATGCGGCAAATCTCGTAGCCGCTCAGAGTGGGCAACATGAGGTCCAGTAAGATCAGGTCCGGGTTCGCTGCCCGGGCAAGCCGGTACCCCTCCTCGCCGTCTTCGGCGGTGAGCACCTCGTACGATTCCCTGTCGAGATTGTCCTTGAGCCCCCGCAGGATCGCCACATCGTCTTCGATCACCAGGATGCGACTCATGCCACGACTCGATCCAACGGGAGGAACAGAGAGAAGGTACTGCCGTTGCCCGGCTGACTGCTCACCTCGACGCGCCCGCCGTGGGCCTGGGCAATGTGCTGCACCAGGGTGAGCCCGAGCCCCGTCCCGGAGATGCGCTCGTTTTCCGGGCTCGGTACCCGGTAGAAGCGCTCGAAGATGCGGGACAACTCGGCTGGTTCAATTCCCACGCCTTGGTCTGACACCTCTATGACGGCCTCACGTCCCTCAGACCTCATCCGTAATTCGATATCCCTGTTCTTACCAGAGTACTTCATGGCATTTGTCAGCAGGTTCAGCAAAGCCTGCTCGATCGCATCACGGTCCACCTGGGCGCGGGGCATATCGTTCTCGATCTCCAGCCGGAGCGCGAATCGCTTCTGCTCCAGGGGATACTGCATGGCCCCGGCGGTGGAACGAACGATCTCCTCCAACGAATGGGGCTCGCGCCGATAGGCCTTCTGGCCACCCTCGATCTTCGAGAAGTCGAGAACGTTGTTGAGCAGCCTGGTCAAGCGTTCGCTCTCGTTGACGATGGTCTCGAGGTATTCGCGGTGGGTGCCCGAATCCGCCGGATCGTCGTCATACAGCGTCTCAGCAAACATGCGGATGGCTGTAAGTGGCGTCTTGAGTTCATGCGACACGGCCGATACGAAGCGGGACCGAGTCTCCGCCAACCGCATCTCCCGCCGGACGTCCCGCCAGAGCAGGTAGGCGCCGAACAGGGTAACGCCAACGACGAGAAGGAGACCGGCCGAATAGAACCACCCTCGGACGATTCCTGCCCTGCCGGTCGAACTGACGCTGGTTGGGTCGAAGCGCACGAAGACACCTGGGAAGTCGGACCCCAGGGGCTCAACGTCCGGAGCAGGCGCTGTCGTGAGTGAAGCCTCACCCAAGCCACCAGGGCCACTAATCCCCGTTCTCAGGGACGCCAGGACTGGCTCCGAGCGGACTGCCACCAACACACCGTCTTCTCCGAATCCGACGGGCGCAACGCCGACGAGCCAGGTCGATTTCCCGTAGGGCATCCAGCCGTTCTCCCGATGGGCTGGCGTGGCATCCGGAGCTGTGATACCGAGGGTGGGGAAGTCGGCCTTCAAGGCCAAGGCCTGTTCAGTGCGCGCCAGTTTGCCCGAGACATCTTCGACTAGGTCTTGAGCATCCTCTGGCAGTCGTGCATGCGACACGTTTTCTGAAAGGCGGCTAACCAGATCTCGGAGCAAGTACAGTGCGGGGGGAGCAAGCCAGCGGTCCGTGGACAGAGAGAGCTGGAGGGCTTGCCACAAAGAAGTGTCGACGTGATCGGCCTCGAGCAGCTGCCGTAACGCGTACAGGGAGATCGCGATTCCGTTTTCGTCGACCAGAGTTGGAGGAGCAGTCGCGAGCCGCACGTATTCCCTTCTTGCGTCCTCCTCTCTGCCGGCCTTGTTCAACGCGCGGGCTAGTGAGTGGCGCGCGTAAGCAGCCTGTGGCGGGTACTGGGCTACCCGCAGCGCTTGCCCGTAGAGATCGATGGCCCTCGCAGGATTGTCTGACGCGAACTCCGCCCGTTCTCCCTGCCGCACCCGCTCCCCGAATTCACCCTGGTTGAGCGAGACACGCGAGTCACCCGACAGCTCATCTAATTCCCACGGGAGGAAAAACCGTCCTTTCGAGAAGCGGGCGACCAGCGCAACAAGGGAGTCATCGTACGTCCTGGAGTGAAGTAGCTCCGGCCGGTCAGTGAGGGCCGTCGCCTGACGCAGAGCAACCCGATCGAGTTGTGTCGAGAGATCTTGCCGGAGCTGTCTTGTCGCACGACGCCGTTCCTCGTCTAGGCGGGCAGCGCCGAGCTCTCGTTCCTGGACAACGAGAAGCAGGCCGAGGGCCAATAGTGCGATGCACGGCAGAAGGACCGCCGCGAAAAAGAGGAATACCTGTCGCCGGTGTGACTGAGTAGCCATGGACCGAGGCCGCAGCGAGAGGAGCTATCCCAAATGTAAGTGTGATCGGCCTTCGTGGTGTCACGGAGTTGTCAGCACGAGACAATAGGGTGTCGGCAGCTTGGCGTCACAACTGGACTATCGACCACGTGCCAAACGCTTGCTCAGGTCATGAAGCCCGCAACCTTGTGGGCTGCGGGCTTTCCGGAGGGGCTACCTCTGCTGCGGCAGGAAATCGCTGATCAACCAGAACTCATCGTCTGTCGGCTGGGCGGCTACGAAGGCGATCGTGGCGCCGTCTGGAGACAAGGTCACCGCGGAGTACATGGTTTCCGGCGAGAGACCCGTCTCCAACTCGACGCTCCGTCCAGTATCCAGCGACGCCAACTTGATCTTTCCACCTCGTGCGGTCGTGTACGCGATGTGCCTGCCGTCTGGCGACCAGGCCAGATCGGGGAAAGAGCCGCGAAACTCATCCTCCAGCAGGACCTCAGACCGACCCCCTTCGATGGGAACCGTCTTGATCGCACTGCCCGAGAAGTACGCGATCCTGCTTCCGTCGGGCGAGAAGGCGATACTGGCTACCCCAACGGTATCCGCGTTGGACGTGATCTGCCGAATCTCGCCCCCCGCGGGCGCGATCAGCTGGATATTGCCCGCATCATAGCCGAATTCCTCCTCCAGTCGGAGGAACGCAATCCACTTGCCGTCAGGGGACCAGCATGGGAATGCGTCGAACTCGGGAGCCGCGGTGAGCTGCGTCAGCGCACCGCTATCCACCGAGGCGGTCCAGATGTTGACGTCTTCGGGGCCCGGCCGGCCCCGGGCCATGCTGAACAGTCCTCCGGTGAACACGACATTCTCCCCATCCGGCGAGACGTCCAGCCCGATTCCCGCGTTGATGTCCCGACCCCACGCAACGGGCAACGCCCTCAGCTTCCCACCTCCGGCCGGAACGTAGCCGATCATCCCTTCCGCGCCGGTCGGGACGGAGTCTCCCCGGTCCGGGACCCACAGCGTGAAGATCTGCGTTTCGTCAGGCGACCACGCGAGGTCTTCCGGTATTCCTTCATCGGATACCTGTGCCGCCCTGCCGCCGGACGCGGGCACTGTGAACACGCCGAACGCTGTTGCGCCTACGTTGGAGGCAGGTGTCCTCATGAAGACGCCGAGCTCGTTATCCGGTGTCCAGCCTGTCACCATCCTCCAGCTCGCTTTCGGTAGCGAGATCTTGATCATAGGTGAGCCGGGATCGGTCGAGTTCACGGGGATGACCCACAGCTCCGCGCTGAAGTTGTTCCCCCCGGGTATGTGGCGGGAAGCGATGAAGTCCCCTGTAGGTGACCACACGGGGCCCCCGATTCTGCCGCTGTCACTGCTGATGATCCTGATCGGCTCCCCCCCGGACGCCGGCACCAGCCACAGATCGCCCTCAAACCCTCCCTGCGCTCCCTCCCGACGGCTCACGTAGGCGATCGTCTCTCCGTCGGGAGAGAACGCCGGGAGAATCCCCGGCATGCTGGTCAGTTGCCGGGGCTCTCCCCCCGACACCGGCACCGAGTAAATGACTTGGCTCTGCGTATCGCTCGGATCTAGGTCCTGATCCTGCCCTAACGCCGAGAACGCAAGAGTACCGCCTTCGGGAGAGAGGCTGAGCCGGTGGCTTGCGTCCAGCGGCCCGCGCGTGGGCGTGCGCACCAGCCTCGGCTCGCCTCCGGCGGTCGGAACGACGTAAACGACATCCTCATCACCGGCCCTGCCGTTGACCGCGATCCACCGGCCATCCCCAGACCACGCGAGGAGGCTCCCGCCGGCGTCCCAAGCACCCTCCACACCTGCAATTCGCACAGGCGCACCGGCGATATCGGGGCTCACGTTGCCGTGGATCGGCATCACCCATACTCCACCGTCCGACACGAACGCAAGGCGGCTCCCGTCTGGCGACAGGACCCCATTCTGCGGATTGCTGGCGATCTCGATCTTGGTGAACGTGGGCTGGCGGGTGAGCTCGGCCAGTTGCTCGGCCAGGCTAGCGAGCCGCTGCTGTGCCGCCGCAACTGCATCACGTTGCTCCGGGAAGTTGTCGACCACATCCCGGTACGCTTGCCGCGCCTCGGTGAGACCGAGCTTCTCGAGACACATTCCGATATGCAGTTGTGCCTTGGCCGCGACATCCCGAGCTGCCGCATGCGTATCGACCAGCTCGGTGTAGAGCTGTATCGCGCGCTCCAGATTTCCCTCCACCTGCTCAACATGCATCGCCTGTTGCAGCGCTACTTCAGCTTCGCGTTGCTGCGCTAACGCAGACGACGTGATTGCAGACGCGAGAAATGCCAGAGTTGGAAACAGCGAACCGATTCTCTTGTTCAGCATCCTGATACCCTCTGAGTGCGGACCCAGCGC
>JBDHHP010000129.1:0-17060 GCA_039589275.1 Gemmatimonadota bacterium
CGAGAGCCTCACTGTAGGCGAGGTCCGCAGAATCGCGCATTCCTGCTGAGAAGTACGTATCACCTATTCGGTTCCAGACCCAGGCGAACTCCGGATCCAGAACAAGGGCCCGACGAAACAGGCTGCGCGCCTCTCTCTCACCGTTGTTGTAGGCCGTGACCGCCTCTCCCGCCAACTTGAATGCCTCAAACGACGGCGTGATCACGGTGAAGAGTTCCGTTGCTGCTCTGGCACCAACTTGGTCCTCTCCGAACGCAGGGAGCAACTCGCCTACCGCCTCGGTGAGCCGAACCATCAGGTCAGTATCAGTCTCTGCAATTCTTGATCCGGTAGCGGCAACCGTCCCATCCTCTGCGTTGACAGCTCGAAGCACGATAGAGTAGGTCGGACCGATATGGTCGATGCGTCCCTCCACCACCTGCGTGACGAGGTTCCGAACCGCCAGCTCCCGGGCCAGAGAGTTGTCGATCCGAGTCGCGTCAGCGCGCCCTGCTGCTCGGAGAGCTCCTTGGAGCTCAATGTCGGGTACCGCAACGACCAGCTCCGACTGGTCGAGAGTAGCCATAACGACCGCGCGTGTTGCCTCAAGGAGGCCCGGTTCGTCCGATTGACCGTCGAAAGCTGCGACTATAACCCAGGGGCGCTCATCAAGCGGCCGCACCGCTGGGCCTATCGTATCCCCAGATCGATCGCCCGCCCTAACCAACCAGGCCAGGCCGGCAAACACTACCAGCAGCACAATCGCCGTCACAGCGAGAAGAGGCACGCGCCGCGAGCGCCGGGGCGAGCCGCGCGCAATCGGCATCGTTCCGGTTGGTGTCATGCCGCCACTTGGGGTGGTCATCGCTTCAAGCTGAGGGAGCAGCTCCTCCGCACTCTGCCAGCGGTCTGCGGCTTTCTTCTCCAGGCACTTCATGACTAGCTGCTCAAGAGCAGGAGGCACCGACTCCCGGTACTTCGTCACCGGCTCCGGCGTGTCCGTCATGTGCGCCGAGAGGATCATCTGCGGCGTGGTGCCTAGGAACGGAGGTCTGCCGGTCAGCAACTCGTAGGCCACGACACCAACAGCGTAGATGTCTGCTCTGTGATCGATGTGGGGATCGGCAGCAGCCTGCTCTGGCGACATGTAGGCTGGTGTGCCGAGCGCTACACCTTCGGTGGTGAGCTTCTGAGCGCCTGTAGCTTCACTCACAGCCTTCGCGACACCGAAGTCGGTCACCAATGCATGGTGCTTGGTGAGCAGCACGTTGTCGGGCTTGATGTCGCGGTGGACCACGCCCTTCTCGTGAGCTTCCGAGAGAGCGTCTACTACGTCTCTCAGGATTCTGACTGCCTCGGTGATCGGTAGCTCGCCCTCGTGAGCCAACTTGTCACGCAGAGACTCGCCGTCGATGTGCGGCATGACGTAGTAGAGGAAGCCATCGGCGTCCCCTGAGTCATGCAGTGGCAGGATGTGGGGATGCGTGAGATTGGCCGCGATCTCTATCTCGCGATGGAACCGATCAGCCCCGAGTGCAGCAGCAAGTTCAGGACGCAAGACCTTGACCGCCACCTTGCGATGGTGCTTCACGTCCTCGGCGAGGTAGACGGTAGCCATCCCGCCGGCACCCAGTTCCCGCTCGACGGTGTAGCGGTCGGCGAGCGCGGCCTTGAGGCGGTTGAAGGCGTCAGTCATCGTGCCTTAGTTCTCGTACTTCTCAAGCAGCGCCGGGAACCGTAGATCGCTCAACTCTTCGTTCCCCGGAGCTATGGCCGTTGATCGATCAGGTCGAGTGCCACGATCAGACGGCCCTCCCTCGCGCTCCTCGCAATGACGAATCGTTGTCCGTCCGGGTGGATGTCGTACATTGCGCTTCCAAAGGACCGGTAGTCGGGATACTGAAACAGCACGTCGCGTCGTCCGACCGTTACGTCGGCACCCGCCGTCAGCCGCTGTGCGATCAGCTGCCCTTGGGGATTCCAGTAGAAGAGCTCTTGCCCATTAGGTCCCCAGATTGGGTCTCGCCCGCCGCCGGTGGAAATCAGCCTCTTGTTTCCGGGCTCAGGGAAGGCCTGTACGTATACTTCGAGCTGACCGGACTCGTCTGAATGATAGGCCAACCACCGACCGTTCGGCGAATGAAGTTGGTGAACACCAAGTGGCGGCCATCCGGTGACCAATCGGAGGTCCACTGTGCCCCGTCCTGGGCCACCACGAGATCAGGGTCCCCACCCTCGGCGGAGAGAACGTAGAGATCCTTGTGGGCACCGGCGGAACTGGAAAACGCTATGCTGGTCCCGTCGGGATTCCATACCGGGTCGTTGTTACCCTCACCGTCCAAGGTGAGCCGGGAAGTGGTTCCCGCCGCCAGGTCATAAATCCAAATGTCTTCTTGACCATCATCGGGCATTATTATACCGAAAGCAATGCGGGTACCGTCGGGTGAGAATCGGGGAACCCAGAACACCCGATCCCGGAGCAGCAGTTGCTCGTTGCCGTCACGGTCGACCAGGACGAGGTCGAGGTCCTCACTTGAGGCCGGAGTGTAGCACAGCGTTCCAGATGATGACACGGCAAGCATGGGAAAGAATGTAAAGTTCATGCCCAAACGTTCCGCCACTCGGCGGGCGGGTCCAAGCGCCCAGCCAACGCAGTCTTCAAGCGTTCCAGCACGTCACCCACAGGGACGGCTCCCGATTGGCGACTGCCCTAACCTACGATTTGGGGCTGTAGACGGCCAGATTGGCCTATGGGAACAAAAGGCCGAGCCAAGCGGCCCGGCCTTCCAGCTCACCAAATCAAGTGAAGTTCCCCAGATCCTTCTCGCTATTCGATCGTACCCTCGCGGTCCATGGACTCTAACGCCTCTGTCGGCGGCTTGCTCTTGATGGTGGGACGTGGATCTGGACCGGGGCCTGGTCCGGTCGGCCTGTACCCTACTGCAAGACTACTGAACCGCGGACCATTAACGATCTCTGAAGTATGTGTGAGATCGAGACCGAGTAGGCAGGTTTGTCCGACCTCTTCATACTTCTCTCAGCACTTCTTTATACCCCGGAAGGCGTGCCCGCAACAGAATCGGCGAATGACGCTCGGGTGACGCTGCCGAATTAGAATCAGCCGGTTATTAGAGGTATGTCAGTGGCCTTCCTGGCCCCGCCGCCGTAGACGCCGTAGTAGGACGCCCACCCACGACGAGACCGCTGGCCATCTGTGAGAGTAGTCATCTGTAGCCTGGAGGTCCCCATGAAAGGCACCATCCTTGAGTTCCTGAAGCTGGCCGCTGAAAAGCCGGAAGTGGCCAGAGAATTGGCAGAGCTTGCCGCCAAGCACGGCATCGACTTCAGCGAGTTGACCGACGAAGAGCTAGAGGCAGCGGCGGGGGGCGTCGTGGACAAAATGGTGTTCATACCTACACCCACCCCAAACATGGGCGACGGTGGCTCCGGTCTCAAGTTTCCGGTGCCCGATGGCATGCCTTCGTCTTCGGGAAGCGAAGCAGGAACCTCAGGAGGACAGACATCGCAGAAGAGGTTCGACAACGGCAAGTAGTAGTAGAGTGGCGGGGCCACGAAGGCTCACCAGAGCCCCGGGCGTCTCGCGGCGCTCGGGGCCTTGTGTATCCGGCCCAGATGATGCTCGGGTGACGCTGATCGACTAGGTTGTAGTGTGTTCGTAGAGGACACCGGTGTAACATGCGAGAGCATTCTGAGACTCCCGTCACATTCTCAAAAGGGGAAACACAGCGGATCCGCCTTGCGCTTGGCGATCGGACTAAGGATCAACAGCATCCGTCGTGTCCGCTGTGTGAAGGAAAGCTGGAGGTAAGTGGGCCGATCGAGGGCACGGGCTCCTTAGGGCCAGTGTGGCGCGTCGATTGCCTCTTGTGCCACCGAACCGCCTTCATCACGGAAGTACCGCACACCCGCGAGTTGGATTCCAACAAGTAGGGTCTTTTCACGTCACCTGCTGTCCTCTCGCGGCGCTCGGTTAGCCGCCTTGCAGACCCCTGTACCGCGCTGCAAGCTACCGTGTCGCCCTTCAGCCACTGAACTGACAGTAAACGCCGGTGGCCTTCGTGGCCCCGCCGCCAGACAGACGCCGTTTCAGACGCCGCAGTACGACGCCGCAGTAGACGCTTGCCCGACGACGAGACCGCAGACACGCCGCCAAGAGATGCAGCAGCAATCGATCCTCTGGAGGTCATCATGAAACGACCGTTTACCATGCTTCTAGTTTGCTCCCTCCCAGCCCTGTTGTTCTGGACAGGCTGCGAAGTAGCGGATACGCCTACGGGCTTGTCCGTTGAGGGTCAAATTGACTTGGCAAAAGCAGCAGCAAAAAAACCGGCTCCATCGCTTAGAAGTACAATCGACTATTGGTTCGTTGGTCATCTTGGGGAAACTGATTCCGAGGGGAGATTACGTGTTTGGGACGGAGAGATTCACGGAGACATCGAGGGACAAATGGTATGGTGGTTCGTTCCAGGGGGTGGACCGCCAAACATGCCTGACGCAGCACACGTATCCTTCTACGAGGCTAGATGGGAAATCTGGGACGGTGATGCCTTGCTCCTAGCCGGAAACAGCGCAGGCTCGACTGCATTGCCTCCTGGAAAAGACGGTATTTGGCGGGGGAATGGCATAGTCACAGAAGCGGGTGCCGGATTCGAGGATTGGAATGGTCGCCATGTGAGAGAGGGCGGAAATGTTGACTGGGACTTCCCATACTCAGGCCAGGGCATATTTAGAATAAACTGACGTACAACAAGGTGAGGTTCTGAGAGCGACAGTGCGGCTCCTTCGGGGGCCGCCGCAATCGGCGGTGATTCTCAGATGACGCCGCCGAGTTAGATATTGCCAGACAATTGAAGTACGCCGGTGGCCTTCCGGCCCCGCCGCCAGACAGACGCCGTTTCAGACGCCGCAGTGTGACGCCGCAGTAGACGCCCGCCCCGACGACGAGACCACTGAGCCACCTGTAGCGTGCCCGTGAAGCGACTGTATGAGCTACTTGTCGTGATTAGCTCGGCACTCCATCGGAGGTTCATCATGGCGAAGAAATGGAAGAAGCGGGACAATCAGGGGAATATTGTGAAGCCTACGGCGCTCGGCGAATCGGATGGAGCCAATGTAGCGGTTGACCTCCTGGGCGAGTACATGAAGGAGTTGAAGGAATGGGGTGAGAAAGTACGGCTCGACATCATTCGTCTTGAGGGTGCAGCCGGCTTCTCGTTCGGGGATCCAGGGGAAGTGCCGGAGCCGCCCTGGAATGGTGACGAGTAGGAGCACCAGCTGCGAGTTGCCATCGGCGGTGACGCTCAGATGACGCCGCCGAGTTAGATATTGCCAGACAATTGAAGTACGCCGGTGGCCTTCCGGCCCCGCCGCCAGACAGACGCCGTTTCAGACGCCGCAGTACGACGCCGCAGTAGACGCCCGCCCGACGACGAGACCACCGGACAGCGTATCACCAATGATGCCCCTGCGCGAGCTTGCGCAATCACAGTCGCGCTGGGTGAAAGGAGGTCCTGTGTTACGACGACTAGGCGAATGTCTGTTGCTCCCAGCCCTCGTCCTTTCCCTAACATCTTGTACTAGGCTGCAGAGGGCGGGGACTCCCGGCGAAGGCGGTGAACTGGCTATCGAAGCACTGCCGCCCGAGGGCGCGGTGCCACTTGAGTGGGGGGATCCTATCGCGGTGACTCCGTCCCCAGATGTGGAAGGAGCACGACTCTGGTTCCTGAACGAGGCGGGCGTGATCCGTGTCGTGGGCTACGACTACCGCTCCCGGAGGTTGTGGCCGCGTGCTGGGGTGATTCGCCGTATCGGAGGGGGTGAGCAATGATGAATCAAGTGACCAGCATCAGCTGCAGAGTCGTGTTTGTGGTCGCGTTCTTTCTGGCAGGTGTGGCCATCTGGGAAAAGGTGGCGAACTGGATGGGGTACCACCTCACGTTCATCGGGTACTACGCACCTTCACGTTTCCTTGAACTGTCGGCAATAGCCCTGCTCTTCGTGATCGCTCTGCAGTTACGGGAGATCAAGGCCGGGATCGTGGGATCGAGAGAGCCAGGCTAGACCATTCTTGGCCCCCGGGCGTCTCGCGGCGCTCGGGGCTTTGTCTTGCGGACCCACGTACCCGGTCCCATAATCGGGTGTCGCCCTCTAGCCACTGAACTGACAGTAAACGCCGGTGGCCTTCGTGGCCCCGCCGCCGTAGTAGACGCCGTAGTAGGACGCCGCAGTAGACGCCACAGTAGGACGCCCGCCCCGACGACGAGACCGAGGACCACACGCGTTGTTGCCTCTTGACCTTTGTTTGACACTCACATGACAGGTTCACTTCGTCTTCAATCAAGGGTAGAGCCGTGGAGGACATCAGGCCGACCACAGCCGTTGTTCTGAGGGCGCCCTCCGCCGAGCGCTACGCCCGCTGGAGGCGCGCGTTGGCGAGGTCAAGCCTTCTCGGTCTTCTCGCGCTGCCTCAGCTCTCCTGCGAGACTGGGCAGGTCCAGCATCCCGATCCAGGTGAAACAGCCGACGGTGAAACGGGTTTTCCGACGAGGTACCCACCAGAAGATCTCGGGACCTGGGTCACGCTGATGCAGGGTCCTGGTATCGCATGGAGTGCCGATGGAAGCGAGATCTTCCACCTCGAGACAGGGGCGACGTGTCCCCCGCTCGTCGCGATGGACATCCGGAACCGATCGACGCGTGTGGCCACCGATAGCGTCTGCGCGCCGTCGTCGCTACGACTGAGTGCAGACGGTGCAAAGCTCTTCTTTCAGATCATCGACCAGATCGACGATGACTCCGTGCGATCGCGAATCTACGGGGTCAGCTCCAGCGGAGGTTCAGCCGAGATGCATGTGGAGAGGGTCCTTCTGCTTTACGTCCCCTTTCTTGCCGTTCAAGCGACTCCGATGAACACGTCATTCGCCGTCTCCACCGACGGTTCGGCGATCGCGTACCTGACCGCCGGAGACTCGTTGTACGTGCACGATGTCGCCGATCAGACAACTCAGGTCTTTGCCACCGGCTATTCCGGGCCTGGAGAAGTACTCGCCTTCTCGCCCGATGGGACCGAGATAGTGCATTACTCGTGGTATTCGGGCCCGGTCGAATTGACTTCCCTGACCGACGGCTCCACCGTGACGATCTGGGACCAATCCCGGCACCCGCGAGGGATTCGGTGGCATGAGGGAGATATCCATATCCTCGACATCACCTTTGAGGGCGACTACTACATCTGGAATGTGACCACCGGCCAAAGCACGAAGATCGCAGAACTCAAAGCCACTCCCAAGACTGCCTGGTCGGATGACGGTACCCGCGTGGCTGCATGGGTCGAGGGCCCTTGTCTAGAAATGCAGGGTGATTGGGTCATGGGTCGATGTACAGCATGGCAATACACCCTGCACCTCATAGACACACGCTCCTCGACGACCGTCCAGATCGGTCAAGGCAACTTCGGCGGCGCTCACGATCTCAGAGTTGGTGGGCTGGTGTTCTCTCCCGACCGGCAGTCGAATTGCATATGTGATCTGGGGAAGGGATGTGAGCACTGGCAGCACTGCACCAGGATACGGCGGGAAGGTCTATATGAAGGAGCTACCTTAGATAAGAAGGGCAGATGGTCTCTTTGCCTACCGAGACGAGGTCCAACCGTACCCGTCGTGCAGAGTGTTCCGGCCCCGGGCGTCTCGCGGCGCTCGGGGCTTTCTGCATCAAGCTCGAAATGAGGCAAATACCGGCGCTATCTGACGCATCTGCGCACGTATCGGCGCTGTTGAGTCATCGGGTAGCGGCCTCTCGTCCTGATCTGCAAGTTCAGGGTTGCCCTCATTACCGTCTCGACGCGGGACCGCAGGAGGTGCAGCATTTCGCCACGCATCAGGCACCTATTGCTGCTAGTAGCGTTTACGGCGGCCTGCGGCGGTGACAGCCCAGTTGGTCCTACAGAGCAGCCTCCGCCCGACCCAGATCCTGACAACGACGGCATTCCGACAGTATCGGATGCCTGCCCGACTCAAGCCGAGACCTGGAACAATGTGTTCGACAGTGATGGGTGTCCCGACACGTCGATGGACCTCTACACTGCCGTCAGGGCAGATGTCGAGGCCTTCTGGAGTGCTTCTTTCACTGCAGCAGGGCTGACGTATCAGCCTATCAGCACGTTTCAGAGCTACACCACGCCAAGCAACTCACCCTGCGGAGCACTAGTGCTGAACAACGCCTTCTACTGCGGCTCGAACATGGGTGTGTACTTCGACCGCACGTTCCTGGACTCGTATCTCTCAAGCATCGGCGACATGGCTCCTGCATTCATCATTAGCCACGAAATCGGTCACCATGTCAGCAGGCTTCTCGGTTGGGTGTGGCCTCGTGTTTCGAAGAAGCAGGCCGAACTGCAGGCGGATTGCTTTGGAGGCGTGTGGACGGCAGACGCACAAGATCGCGGGTTACTAGAGACAGGTGACCTTGAGGAGGCGGTCACGACCCTGATAGACGTTGGTGACCCCAACATCTCATGGTTTGATCCGAACGAACACGGGACACCGGTGCAGCGAGTGGGTGCATTCCTCTACGGTTTTCTTCATGGGCCCTCAGGCTGCACAAGCCCCGATGATTTCCTTCGGGACATACCTTCGCCTGCGTTGTGGTTCGACGGCGTGCAGCAGTACGTCGAAGTCTCGGATCACAACGACCTCGATCTAGGAGCGGCGTTCACAATAGAGGCATGGATCGCGCCAACAAACGTCCAATCGACGCAGATACAACACGTTGTCTCAAAGTGGAATGGCGTAGGAGACGCCTCGTACGTGTTGATGGTGAGTTCGGATCATTTCGGCTTGGCCACTTATGATGCGATTGCTGGCGCACTATCAGCCTGGTCCAGCAACGTCATTTCCAACAGTGCTTGGTATCATGTCGCCGCAACGATGGTTGGTGGCACCGTGAGACTCTACGTCAATGGCTTGCTCGATAGCGAACACCCAGGGCATCCTGCGCCTTTGAACTCCACGCGCCCACTTTCATTCGGTCACGAAGGACCACCATTCTATGGCAGTCATTACGCGGGTCTTATCGACGAGGTCCGCGTGTGGAGAATTGCGCGTTCCCAGAGTGAGCTTTCCTCCACTATGAACGCGCTACTCTCCGGGGCTGAACAAGGTCTGGTGGGTTACTGGCGGTTCAATGAGGGCGGTGGAGATGTCGCTTATGACCTCACTGGACGAGGCCACGACGGTCGTCTTGGCAGTACAGATGGACCTGATGTGAACGATCCCATTTGGTGGCCAGTGGGAGCCCCCGTACCTGCGGATGTTGCAGACGGCCCACCCGGTGCATGAGCACCAGACGCAGGACCCTATGTGCTGAGCGAGCCATTAGGCACGGTCCAGGCAAGCGAAGCCGGTAGAGTGACGTCATGAAGACCTACATCCTGAAGACGGTTGAAGATGCTGTCGCTGTAGCGACCACCTTGACGAGGAGCTGGTTCCGGGGGCACGGGCGCATTGTGGAAGAGCTGACGCCGCGAGTCTTCAGATCGGAACTCACCGATGAGATGGTCCAGAGCTTTCGGCCGGGCCTCGAACTTGACATCATCGAGGCCTTCAAGCGTGACGCTCCCACTCTTTCGCAGGACCCCATACCAGCGGGAGATGACCACCTAGCCTGGCTGTGCTTGATGCAACACTATCGTACACCAACCCGTCTCTTGGACTGGACAGAAAACGCACTCATTGCACTGTACTTCGTTGTGACCGAGGATGCCGACGCAGACGGGGAGCTGTGGGCGATGTTTCCGCTTCCTCTCAATAGGGAGAGCGGCGTAGGCTGGGGTACGCCGATACCGAACACCAATCCGGTGCTCCGATTTCTACTTGCCGAACCCTACTGGGCGGGAACCAGAGAGTCGTTAGCGGAGGAAATGGGGCTGGACAAACCTGCTAACCGACCCATCGCATTCCTACCCACCCGAGACTTCAAGCGCATGACGGCACAAGCCAGCGTATTCACAATACACCCCCCACCGGAGCAGGGAGATACCATCCCCGACATTCTGCATGATCCAAAGCATCTAGTTCGCTATGTGATCCCAGGAAACGCGAAGTTCCGTCTGAGGCAGGGATTGGACGCACTTGGCATCACCGAAGTTGGTCTCTTCCCCGACCTCGAAGGACTTTCAAGGAAGGTAATCTGGGACAACCGAGTGATCGCCTACACCCCTCCTGACCCGCCCGTGGCGAGCGGCACATGGTCAGACGAATAACCAGCGTGCTCGCTATACTCGAAGCCACACAACGTCTCGGACGCGTGGTGTCAGCGGGAACAGAACGCGGTGTCCTTGCCGACGAGCGACCCCGCAGACCTTTTGTCATGTTGTCATGCCACCAGTCTCCGAGGAGAATACAATGCGCGAGCCCAAATCCAGCTGGGTTAGTCTCACAAGTTCACAACAACAGGAGCTGCAAGGCTTCGCCACGATGCCGGGCTGGAAGCTTCTGTCGCAAGACAGCATTCCTACAGTCTTCCCACAGGACTTCCGCCATAAGCTCGATAGTGCCGTGATGATCGCGGCACCAACGTCAAGTGGTGGGACCTATCTGGTCTGCAACGCTCTCAGGGCGGACCTGCGCACACGGGAGATCGACCAAGAGCCCTTTGCAGTGATCGTGCACTCAACCGGGCTCGATCCACGCGGCATGTTCCTGCATCATGGTGACTGGCCGGATCGAACGCAGACTCCGCCGCAAGCCTTCTGGTCGAGCGTGGATGAGAGTGGTGTAGGAGACTACTTCCTAAGCAATCCGCCGTCAGGTCTCAATAGTGGAACACTGGACGAACTACCGCGTGGGCACCGGGCTGCGTTCGATAGTGCGATCAGCCACTACCGTTCCTCTCGGCCTGAGTAGACTACCCCCAACCTTCGGAAAGGCAACGCCGCAGGATTACCCGCCGGCATCCATCATGGATACGGGTTCGCCGCACTGACGGCCGGGCCTTACCTAGTGGGAAAAAACCGAGTCCATGCCCGCCGACGGGGGCCCCAACATGACGCAGGGGACCTACGTCCCGAAAGACCTCCGCACTCTACTTCTTTCGCTTCCCCTTCCTTCGCGTTTGCCCGACCCGTTCGAGTAGGTCGCCAGGCTCACAGTCAAGCGCTGCGCTCAGTAGGTCGAGGGTCTCAAGATCAACCCGCTTGCCGCGGTTGGTGCAGAGTCGGTTGACTGTTACGAAATGCACGCCAGACAGACGGGCTAACTCGGTTTGATTCATTCCCCTCTTCTTGAGTATCTCGGCCAATCGAAAGTGTGTGGTCATTGGTCACAGTAACTCCGCTCTAGTGACACTCCGAAGATACTAAGCGTAAGTGCTGCAGCGCAAGCGCATTAGCGTATATGCTTGACAGCAGTTAAGCACATGTGCTATACTAGCCACTACATAAGACGGGCCAGCCGAGTCCCCTGCGAAGAGTCTTCGACTGGCCCTGGTGCAAACCCGCGAACGGGCTTGCCCTTGGAAGATACTCCTGGGCTGCCCTTCGCAGAACCGTGAGGAGGGTCCAATGTCCCGAGCCTACGACGTGATCACGGAACGCGTGATTACCAAGCTTGAGACTGGCGTTGTGCCTTGGCGTGTGCCCTGGCACGGCGACGCTGGCATGCCTAGGAACCTAGTCTCGGGCAAGCAGTACCGAGGCGTGAACGTGTTCCTGCTGCACTGCCTCGCGTACGAGTCGCCGCACTTCCTGACGTTCAGACAGGCCAAGCAACTAGGCGGCTACGTGCGAAGGGGTGAGCGAGGTTGCCCGGTCGTGTTCTGGACCATCTATGAGAAGGCGGACGCAGAAGAGACCAGGCGCCTACCAGTGTTGCGCCATTACACCGTCTTCAACGTCGCGCAGTGCAACGACATCGAGGCGCCACCGCTGAATGTGCCAGAACGTGAGCACAGCCCAATTGAGACAGCCGAGTGCATAGTCAGAGGCATTGAGAGGGCACCTGAGATCCGTCACGGCCACACTGGCGCCAGCTACAGCCCACCCGAAGACGTGGTCAGGATGCCAAGGCCTGAGGTCTTCGACAAGGGCGAGGCCTACTATGCGACGCTGTTCCACGAACTAACCCACAGCACAGGCCATAGCTCACGCCTGGATCGCAAGCTCGACACTAGCCTCGCTCCCTTCGGCTCTCAGGACTACAGCAAGGAGGAGCTAGTAGCAGAGATGGGCGCAACGTATCTCTGCGGCGAGTCCGGTATTCTGGAGACCAACCTCGACCAGTCGGCCGCCTACATCGACGGTTGGCTGCGCAAGCTCAAGAATGATCGCAAGCTAGTGGTTGTCGCTGCTGCCCAGGCGCAAAAGGCCGCAGACTACATCCTCGGTCGCAAGTTCTCAGAGAGCGTATCGTGAAGACGCGCTCAAGGGGCCTCGGCAGCAGCATCGCCGAGCGCCCCACCGCCGTGGGATACGTCCGAGTCTCGACCGATGAGCAGGCGCGCGATGGTGTGAGCCTCGAAGCGCAGCAAGCGCGCATACGGGCCTATGCTGAGGCCAAAGGGCTCGCGCTTGGCGACGTGCTGAGCGATGAGGGCTACACGGGCAAGAACCTCAAGCGCCCGGCACTGCAGGAGCTACTCGCTCGCTGCGACCGTCGGGAGGTCGGCGCCGTGATCGTGCTCAAACTTGACCGTCTTACTCGACGCACGCGGCACCTTCTGAGCATTGTCGAGGACGTGTTCCTTGCCAGGCACATCGAGCTACACAGCGTGAGCGAGAGCCTCGACACGTCAACGCCCCACGGTCGCTTCGTCCTCACCTTGTTTGGCGGCCTCGCGCAGATGGAGCGTGAGTTGATCGCGGAGCGCACTAGGGCCGCTCTGGCGTACAAGCGGGAGCAACGCCAGCCTACGAGTCACCCGCCGCTAGGCTTCCGTGCAAATGGCAAGCGCTGCCAGATGGAGCCGGTACCGGAAGAGCTAGAAGTTGTGCGCCAGATCCTCACGCTGTGGCGCCACGGTCACTCCTACGCATCCATCGCTCGCAAGCTCAACGCTGAGGGCACTCCAACGAAGCGAGCAGGCCGCTGGTATCATTCAACAGTGGGAAAGGTGGTACAACGCAGGGAGCAGTACGGACGTGTCCAGGTTGATTCAGTCTTCCGGCAATCCCTCAACGATTTCGCTGAGCAGTCGATTGAAGGTGCTGGGGTCCTCCATCATCACGAAGTGTCCCACTCCTGACATGGGTAGCACGTCAAACGACGAGGTGTACTCCCGTCCAGCATCAACGTTGGTTGGACTGCGGTCTGAGTTGATAGCACGAACAGGCACTCGCAACTCACCGAATGCTGCCGCGAGTTCGTTGTTCAACCAGTTTATGGAAACCTCGGCTGCACCAAGCGCGACATCTGGCGGAGCGGCTGACAGATCATCTACTATCCGTTCGATGAGCGCCGAATCTGAGTTCGGAACAAACATGGGGCGCACGAAATCACTCATAGCCGCCTCGAAATCCGCCCGGAACGTCCGCAATAAGTTGTCCCTGAACTCCTCGGTGTACCTTGCGCTCACGTCACCGAACGTGTCCGCTCCTACAACGACCTTCACACGATCGCCCAAGATCAGTGCTGCCTCGACGATCACAGGACCTCCCATCGAGTGCCCCACTAGCACGATCTGCTCTAACCCAAGCTCTTCGACCACGGCTGCCACGTCCTGTCCGAATGCTCTCATGCTCCACACTTCGCGTCCGAGTCCCGATTCACCGTGACCGGCGAGATCGATGGTCACGACACGGTGTCGTTCAGAGAAGTAGGGCACCTGAGCTTCCCAATAGGATCGGTCACAACTCCATCCGTGCACAAACACCAGAGCCGGTTCTCCTGAGCCGTGGACCGCGTAGTGGATTGGCACGCTGTCAGCAGAAAGGACTGACGAAGGTGACTCCGGTTGCCGTTCGCAAGCGACGCCAAACAGGGCGAACACGACCAAGGAGAAGACGGAAGCGATCCAGCGTGACCTCATAACGGCCTCCTGAATGGAGATGAGTTCTCACGCAAATCTGCTGGCTGGGACACGGGCTGCAAGCCTGGACCTAAGGCACTTTCACGCCGAGCCATGGCCCCAACTAGGTGGGAAAGGGCACCCCTTCGCGGTCCTTCCACCAGACAACCAACAACAGCACTGCGCTGAGTAGCGTAACGCTTGGCTTTGGAAGCGATTAGGGTGGTTCCTGAGGTGGCTTTCTTAGGGGCCCCACCTAGCATACCTGACAGCGCCCTGACGAGACCTGGCCGCACCTCCAAGTTGGCCGCATCTTAGTCGGCTAGACGCCTGCAATCCGACAAGCAGGTAGGCACTTGGCCCGAAGCGCGCGCATGAAGCAATACTGGAATCCGAAGAGAAGGAAAGAGATGGAGGAGGAGAGAGTGGCCGCAGTGGAGGCTCTCTCGCCGCTCCTCAACTCAGCGCTGACCGATCCCACCGATGCTCAAGTCATGTGCTACTGGTTCAGGACGCTCGCCGAGCATTGCCCGCTTTGGACGCTCCAGAGGAAGGCGTATCGCACTTACGAACCAGACAGACTGGGAGGTGACATAGCGTGGTGCCGCATGGAGTCAGCATCAAGCGATGAGAAAGTGGGTGGGCCTGGCCTTGGCTTGTCTAGCGTGTTCGAGCCAGACCAATCGGATCACGCAGCTTGGACATTCAAGACGCCATTCGTAGAGGCGAAGAAGCGTTACGGCGAAGGGGCACTTGCGCTGTACAAGGAGGCAGCCTACTCCGAGAACCGTGCAGCACGTTACCTGGTGCAAGCCTACCGCTGTGCACTGATAGTCGGAGGTCCGAAAGTGGGGCCTTACGACTTCGATGCGACCCGACTGCCTGATACCTTCGACAGCGACCTGCACGAGCCTGACGAGCCGAGGGACTATCACAATGTCGATCCAAGGCTGGCGGCATTAGGCGACCTCGTGCAGAAGCGAACCGCGGCGCGTTCTCAAGAAGAGAAGGACGAGGCACAAGCAGACATCGAGGACTACCTGAGGGCGATCGAATTAGATCGCGCACGCAAATTGAGTATTCCGAACGCCGAGTCCCTGGTCAGGGAACTAGCTGTTGAGTGCGGCATCTGGCTGGGCTCCTTGGATGAGTGCAAGCTTGTCCGCCTCCGCCTTTCAGATACTGCGGAACAGCGCCTGAACGAGTGGGGATGTACTGAGAACCCGCAGATCTGGGCGCTCCAGTTTGCCCTTCCCTTCTTGTCAAGGAGGGAAAGTCAATACCTGAGCCAGCTCTATTCGCTCACCGACCTGCCTTTGGCGGCGGTCCGTGTCATTCATGCGCGCGTCGACCCAATTCTCGCCCTACGGACTGTGGGAGATCACGCCTTCGGGGAGACATGGGTGAACGATCACAAGAAGCACCTTAGCTCCAACCCAATCCTAGCCTAGCGCATACGTGCATCTTCGCTGACGAGAACAAAACCCCCGTGCAATGTTCTCAAGAACATTAGCCCGCGGTATTCGTCTCAAGAGTGCCCTTACTTTCATCGTGCATCCTGCGCTGGTCGCATCTGCTTCAGCGTTGGCACACTGCCCGAGACAGCGTGGCAGTAACCCTGTGGGCATTGAGAAGGCGAGGTACACTTGGACAAGACAAGATCCCACTCGCGGTCACGCAAATCGCGACCTAGGCTGGAGGACAAGAGACCGAGCTCTGCTCGAAGGGCAACGCCGTTTGACCCCGTCGAGAGAACCTGGCGCAAGCTCTTCCCTCACGTCTCCCCCGACATTATGCGAGTTGCAGTTGCTGCCTGGCTTGCCAACGCCAAGAAGCTAGGCTTCGACGACCCCTGCTGGCTGTCGATCATCGCTCCGGCAAGCACTGCGAAGACCGTGATCGTGACTGCGTTGGCGGACGCGACCGGCGGTTACCTCCTGGATACACTGACTCCACAGACATGGATCTCAGGCCTGCACCTCGGCAAACAGGGCAAGAGCCGACAACGCGGACTGCTACACCAGTTAGGTGCACGTCCTAATGTCTTCATAAAGGACCTGAGCGCATTCCTCACGAAACGCCGCAACGACCGTGAGGAGCTAATAGGACAACTCCGAACCATCTACGACGGTGAGTTCTGCCGGGCCACGGGTACCGGGGGTGGAGACCGCGAGGCCCGCTGGAAAGGCCGCATGACCTTGATAACAGGCATGACACCGATTGTGGACATCTACCACACGCTCAACAACCAACTTGGTGAGCGGTTCATCCAGTTGAGGTTCGAGATCGCCGAAGACGATGTCGTAGCAGTTGCGGCACAAGCACTGAAGAACGCGGAAGAGGGTGCCAATCCACGGAAGGAATTGGCTGTCGCGGTCAAGCAGGCCATTACGAAGGCTACACCGCTGCTGAGTCGTAGTGTGTTGGGGAAGCGCACCAAGAAGCGACTAGAGAACCTGGTTGCATTCGTCACCAAAGCCCGCACGGGCGTTGTGCGCAGAGGTGACAACGTAGAGATAGCCCCGAAGCCTGAGGGTCCAGGCAGGCTAATCAAGCAGCTCTCCGCCCTCGCCTGCGGATTGGCAGCGCTGCGGGGCACCACGTACCTGACAGAAGCCGACTATCGCCTGGTCGAGCGTGTCGCGTTCGATTCGATCCCTGAACCACGTGGTGAGATCCTCTGGGAACTCTATGAACGTGGGGCTCACACAGTCTCTGATGTAGCGAAGCGCGTAAAGGTCAGCAGACCCACCATCCAAAAGCACTTGAACGACCTGCTTCTGCTCGGCTTGGCCCAAGCAAATGAGGTGGTGTCTGGCCAAGAACGGGACTATCACCCCAGCGAGCTGGGACTCCAGTACCTCGGAGGAGCAAGAGGACGTGAGAAGAAGACAACCTGAAAGTTCAAGTATAGTGCTTATGTACTACGGTTTAATGAGAGAGGTACACACACTCCCTAGAATCACGCTTTCAGGTCAGCAATGGCCCGCTGCGTTCCCGCCTTTGGGCCGTGCGCTCCAAAAACTATACGACCTTCCCAACAACATTACCTCCGAACGAGA
>JBDHHP010000130.1:0-14221 GCA_039589275.1 Gemmatimonadota bacterium
AATTTGCCTGGGCCGTATCCCGGGTGTTCGGCGGGTGAAACGGAGGATTAGATGGCAAAACGGCAAGCTAAGTCCACTGAGTCGATCGAGCGGCTGCTGGAGGAGCGGCAGAAGGTCGAGGAGTGGCTGCAGCGTCTCAGCATGGCCGCCGACAAGACGCCGGACAACGTGCGGAGCCGGGTTGAGTCTGACTATAGAAGGCGCCTCGACGAGGTGGTCACTGAGTTGCAGGGGCATCGGGACGAACTCGCTTCCGCCTTGGAACGGCACCGATCCGACCGGGGTGGACTGGCCGACCAGGAGAGGGATGCCACGGAGAGGCTGGCGGAGGCGGAACTGCGTCATGCAGTGGGCGAGTTCGACGAGGGTCACTTCACCGAGTTGCGTGGGGGCATCCAGAAGTCACTGCTGGAGGTTCGTGGAGGGCTAGAAAACCTCGATTCTGAGATCTCCCGGCTCGAAGAGGTGATGGAGTTGATTGAGGCTGGACCGGCGGCACCCGACGCGGCAGCAACGTTCTTTGATTCTCCGGATGAGGTGGACGCCGCAATTGAAGCCGTCGGGGCGGAGCCAGAGCCGGGCGGTGCGACGGAGGCAGTCGACGAACTCGAGTTCCTACGTTCTGTTACTGAGGACGAGAATCAAGGGCCTGCTGCATCCCGCGCGAGCGGCCAGAGTCTTCCGGATGACGTGGCTTCGGGAGAGGTGGCCGACTCCGGCACGCGGCCTGCCCGCGAGGATCTGGTCGTTGCGGAGGAAGTGCCCAACGAGCCCAAGAAAGGGGCCGCCAAGACGCTCAAGTGCGACGAGTGCGGGACGATGAACCTACCTACGGAGTGGTATTGCGAGCGGTGCGGCGCTGAGCTTGCCGCGCTTTGAGGGTTTAGCCGTTCTTGTTGAGCATTTTCCGCAGCCGCGCCTTACTTCTAGCGGCTGCGTTTCTGTGAATCAATCCCTTGCGACCAGCTCGGTCTAGAAGCCGCTCTGCCTCACGATAGGCAGCTTCAGCGGTTTCAGCCGATGCCGTGCGTACTTTCTTTATGGCCGTTCTCAGGGTCGAGCGCGCGATGCGGTTCCGCTGGTTCCGTCGCAAGGCCTGACGCATTCTCTTCTTTGCTGAACTTATGTTGGGCACGAAAGCTCCTGAATCATCCTATTTCAAGGCGTCGAAAAACAGAGCCGCATTCTAGCCCGCAAGTCTAGTAGAGTCAAGCGCCTAGGGGCTTTGACACCCATTCGGGCCGCCGTTACCTTTCGGCCGCAACGAACCCCCGGATGACATATAGAAGTGCAAGAGTTCTTGATAGCGTTACCCGTGTTGCTGTTCTCGGTCGTTGCGCACGAGTACGCTCACGGCTTCGCGGCCCTACGCCAAGGTGACCCTACTGCATTTCAGTTGGGCCGTCTCACGTTCAACCCCATCAGGCATATCGATCCTGTGATGTCTATAATGCTGCCGGCTTTGCTCTGGTTTGGCACGGCCGGACAGTACGTCTTCGGTGCCGCCAAGCCTGTGCCAGTGAACCCGAGGAACTACAAGAACTACAAGCGCGGGGACATCATCGTATCGTCGGCGGGGATCGCGGCGAATATCGCTCTTTTCGCCATTTGCGTCGTTCTGGTGGTGGTCGTTGGCGTAGTCGGCAAAGCTGCCCCTGTCTTAGACGCGCCGCTATCTCTGCTCCAGCGCATGCTCTTTTGGGGGGTGTGGTTGAACGTGCTGCTGGCTTGCTTCAACCTGATTCCTATACCACCACTGGACGGCTCGCACCTGTTCTACCACGTGCTGCCTCCCCAATTGGGCGCAAGGTATCGCCAGCTTTCGCGCTTTGGGTTCCTCATCCTGTTGGCACTCATGTTCTTCTTCCGCGACGTGTTCGTGTTGCTGCTGCGTCCCGCCATCGTGTTGACGCGCGCGGCTGTCTCGCTTACTGGCCCCTTCGTGCTCGATGGCGTCCCGTTTTGATATGAGCAGCTCTTTCTTGGTAGAGGCGGAACGCCCGTTTGTGGTCGAACTCGAGGCGTTCTCGGGTCCTCTAGATCTTCTGCTTCATCTGATACGCGAACAGGAGATCGACATCGCTGACATTCCCGTCGCCCGGATTGCGGATCAGTTCAGGGCGGTCATCGACTCTCTGGGGCTGAACGAGGCTGCGAACTACCTCGAGATGGCCGCGTGGCTCTTGAGGATAAAAGTCCAGATGCTGCTGCCGCGGCCGTTCGACGACGACGAGTGGGAAGACCCGAGAGCGGAGCTCGTGCGGCACCTGCTCGAGTACGAGCAGATTCGTGAAGTGGCACGCTGGCTGGAGGATCAGGCCGATCTGCGCTCCGGCCAGTTCCCCAGGGGCTGGCTGCCAGCGGAGCCGGAGCGTGAGCCCGCTCCAATCGTATTGAATCTCGATGAGATCCTGTCGGCGATTGATAGCATTCTGGAATCCCTGCCGCAGCCGATGCTCCATAGAGTGGTACCGCGGCCGCTGGATGTTGAGGGCGCGACTGAGAGAATCGAAGAGATGCTGCAGCGCAGCGGTAGGTTCGACCTAAGTGACGTAATAGGAGCGGAGCCTACGGTGGCTGATGTCCTCTCCGTGCTCATGGCTCTGCTCGAACTTGCACGGGTCGGGCGGGTCCGGTTGGCTCAATCAAAACCTTTTGGGTCAGTAGGTGTTTCAAGTGGATCGGCTAACACAACTGGTTGAGGCAGCGCTCTTTTCGGCCGACAGCCCTCTCTCGCTCAAGGCACTCGCGGCGCTGGATCGCGATGCGAGTCATGACGAGCTGCGCGCGGCGCTAAATGAGTTGCGTGAAGAATACGGGCAACGCGAACATGGTGTGCAATTGGTCGAGGTGGCCGATGGATATCAGGTCCTGACGCGCAGGGAGTTTGCGGAGGCAATCGCTGGTGCCCATTTGGTGACCCGGCCGCGACGGCTCTCTGTTGCGGCGCTGGAGACGATAGCGATCATCGCCTACAGGCAGCCGGTCGGGCGAGCAGAAATAGAGGAGATTCGCGGTGTCTCAGTAGAGGGGGTGTTGCGGTCCCTACAGGAGCGTGGTCTCGTTGAGGTGGTGGGCAGGGCTGAAGGGATGGGACGTCCGTTGCTCTACGGAACGACACCGGCGTTTCTCGAGCTGCTGGGCTTGAACAGCATCGAACAGCTGCCACGGACCGATGAGCTCGCAGTCGCTCTGCGTTCACCGGAGGTTGCCGCGGAGCAGCCTGAGTGACGACCATGCGTCTCCAGCGGTTCCTGGCCCGCGCGGGCCTGGCATCGCGTCGCGGCGCGGAGGAGCTGATCCGAGCGTTGACGATGTCAGGGTTGGCCGGCGGCGAGTTTCGCAGTCCGAGCCTGTATGGATGGCTCTGAACAAACCGGTGGGTCATGTTGTGTCGAGAAAAGACACGCGAGGTCGGCCAACGGTATTTGAGCTGGTTCCTGCGGTTCCGGGGCTCACGTACGTGGGC
Source organism: Gemmatimonadota bacterium (assembly GCA_039589275.1). GTDB lineage: Bacteria > Gemmatimonadota > Gemmatimonadetes > Gemmatimonadales > GWC2-71-9. Next base: position 3,470 of record JBDHHP010000130.1, read on the forward strand.
CGACTCGACGTTTTGACGTCGGGGTTACTGCTCCTCACAACTGACGGTGATCTCGCCAATCGCCTTACACATCCGAGATACGAAGTTGAGAAGGAGTACCGCGTGCGAGTGCGCGGTAAAGGGGCCTCGAGCTTGAAGCGCGCCCTCGACCGGCCGATCGAACTAGATGATCGGCCGGTCAAGATAATCCGGGCGCGCGTGCGGAGCGTCGGCGCCAATAGGACCGAAATCGAATTGGTGTTGACCGAAGGACGCCATAGAATTGTCAGAAGGGTCTGTGACTTGTTCGGCCTAGAAGTTGAGGAGCTCGCACGAGTCAGTCACGGGCCCATACGCCTCGGCCGGTTACCTGTGGGCAGCTGGCGGTATTTGAGTGGCACTGAGCTGAACGCGATTGGTGCTCTGCGCATCGCCTGATCAATAGGTCAACCAATGGAAATCAAAGGCAAGACCATTCTTCTCCTGGGCGGCAGCGGCCTCGTTGGCCGAGCTGTCACTCGCCGCCTGTTGGAGCATAGGCCGGCGAGAATCGTTCTGGTGGCACTATACGAGAGTGAAGTGCGCGAAGCCGGCGTTCAGTTGAGTCGTGAGGCAGGTGATACTGATATCGAAACGGCGTGGGGCGACGTGTTTCTCCCCACCGATGCGGCGCGACTGGATCGCCAGTCGATGTTGGCCAACGAGCGATTGCGTGATCTGGTGATCAACGATCTGCTAAGTGACCTCACAGAGGAAGTACTCCACCGGAATTTCCTGTTTCAGCTGTTTCAACGATACAAGCCCGATGCCGTCGTGGACTGCATCAACACTGCGACAGCAGTTGCCTACCGCGACGTCTTCCAAAGTGCCCGCGATCTGCTCGAAGCGGCACGCGGAGGCCGTGTAGATGTCCGACATATCGAAGAGCATCTCCTGACTCTGACCATGCCCCAGCTGATCCGTCATGTGCAGGTGGTGGTCGAAGCGATGCGCGCTGCAGGCACTGGGGCGTACGTGAAGATTGGTACCAGTGGAACCGGGGGTATGGGTCTGAACATACCCTACACGCACTCTGAAGAGAGACCGTCGCGGACGCTGCTCAGCAAGTCGGCGGTTGCCGGAGCTCAGACCTTACTCCTGTTCCTCGTTGCCAGGACTCCCGGAGCGCCTGCCACCGTGGAGATCAAGCCCACAACGGCCATTGCGTGGCGCGATATTGGTTACGGCACCATTGGGACGCAGACCAAGTCCATCGAACGCTATGATTGTCCGACCGCGCTGCCCGTTGAGACTGCATTCGGACCAGAAGCGGACGGATGGACCAGCCTGCGCGGGCGGCTGAAGTCCGTTTACATCAACGCGGGCGAGAACGGCTTGTTCGCGCGGGAAGAGTTCGAGACGCTGACGGCGCTGGGTCAGATGGAGTTCATTACCCCGGAAGAGGTTGCTGATCACGTTGTCATGGAACTGCAGGGACGGCCCACCGGCCGTGACGTGATCGCGGCACTCGATTCGGCCACGTCAGGTCCGACCTACAAGGCAGGTGTGTTACGGGCAGCAGCAATCGAGCGGCTGAAAGAGTTGGAGGACAAACACGGGACCCGGTCGATCGGATTCGAGATGCTCGGGCCTCCCCGTCTCACGAAGCTGCTGTACGAAGGGCATATTCTCTCACAGATCAAGGGTTCAGTTCAGCAACTGGCCGACAGCGAAGCGGAGGATTTGGCCAGGACGGCCGCACAACTGGTCGAGCAGGATGACGAGCTGAGGATCACCATGGTCTCGGTGGGCATCCCGATCTTGCTGCCGAGAGGACGCGTGTATCGGGCTGAGAGGGTGGCTGTGCCGTACGTGCCTGGCGGCGATCTTGAACGCGTGGTGTTGCGCGGTTGGGTTGATCTGCGTCCGGAGAACTGCGCGGTGTGGATCCAGCGCGCAGTCCGAATCGTGGAGCAAGAGCGTGCACGGCCCGATGGGACCGGAAGCGACTACGATTGGGGAGGAATGCGGTCGGATGATGCCATTTCACCGTCGCGTTTGGCCGCCTGGATTTTTCGGGTTGAAGATGATGGTGAGCGCATCAAGAGATGACACAGGGTTGCGGAGGCACTAGGAGATGACATCGCGTGCGGCGCGGACTGTAGATGCGACGATCACCAAAGCGGTCACGGAGGAAGTGGCCAAGCGGTTAGTCGGTCAAGAGGCAATGATCGAGCGCATGCTCGTTGGCCTCTTGACGGGAGGCCACGTGTTGCTCGAAGGGGTGCCGGGCCTGGCCAAGACGCTAGCCGTCAAGTCGCTGGCGGAGGTGATACGTACTTCGTTCCAGCGGATCCAGTTCACACCAGACCTTCTGCCCGCGGACATCATCGGCACCATGGTGTTCGACCAGAAAACGAGCGAGTTCTATCCCAAGCGGGGGCCCCTGTTTGCCAACCTTGTGTTGGCGGATGAAATCAACCGGTCACCTCCCAAAGTCCAGGCAGCTCTACTCGAGGCGATGCAGGAGACCCAGGTCACCATCGGCGGCGACACATATCGGCTGGACGAGCCCTTCATGGTGCTGGCTACGCAGAACCCGATCGAACAGGAAGGCACGTACCCCCTGCCCGAGGCCCAGCTCGATCGGTTCATGCTGAAGATCCAAGTCGGCTATCCGTCACGGGATGAGGAAAAGGAGATTGTGTGGCGCATGTCCGGCGGACGTCCCATTCCACTGCAGCCGGTGGCGGAACCAAGTGAGATCAAGGCACTGCGTCAGACCATTACCGAGTTGTACATGGATCAGAAGCTCGTCGACTACGTGGTCGACATTGTCCGTGCAACGAGGGACCCACAGTCGGTGGGTCTGCACGATATCCGACCGCTTATCGCGTACGGGGCCAGTCCACGCGCCACGATTTACCTTGCCCAGGCAGCGCGAGCGCACGCGTTCATCCGAGGGCGTGCATACGTGGTACCCGAGGATGTGAAAGCGATGGCGCCCGATGTGTTGCGACATCGTGTGCTGCTCACATTCGAAGCCGAAGCCGAAGACGTGGACTCTGACGACGTGATCCGGCAGATCTTGGAGGCTGTAGAGGTTCCGTGACACTTGCTGCGCGTGTTGTCGGAGCCGATGTCCTGCGTCAGGTCCAGCGAATCGAGCTCCGAACGCGTCGGCTCGTCAACACCCTTTTCTCGGGCGAATACCGCTCTGTGTTCCGCGGTCAGGGTATGGAGTTCGCCGAGGTGCGGGCGTACCAACCGGGCGACGAGTATCGTGCGATCGACTGGAATGTGTCGGCTCGCATGGGCTCCCCCTACGTTAAGACCTTCGAAGAGGAACGCGAGCTGACTCTCATGCTCGTAGTCGACCGCTCCGGTTCAGTTGAGTTCGGCCGTCCGGGCACGAAAGCGGAGCTGGCTGTCGAGGTGGCGGCCGTGCTGGCCCTTGCGGCAGCCCGCCAAAACGACCGTGTGGGTGCCGTGATCTTCTCGACTGGGATCGATCACGTGGTTCCGCCCGCAAAAGGGCGACGGCATGCCATGCGAGTGATCCGTGACCTCATCGCGTTCGAACCACGTGACCGTAACACCAACCTCGGTACCGCGCTCTCGTATGTGTCCCGGTTGCTGCATCACCGTTCCATCGTCGCGGTATTGTCCGATTTTCGCGCCGAGAGCTGGGAACAACCGCTGAGGAATCTGGTGCGGCGTCACGAGGTAGTGGCAATAACCGTGGACGATCTGCGTGAGATGGAGCTACCGAGTGCAGGCTGGGTTGAGTTGGAAGATGCAGAGTCGGGCGACCGTCTGCTGGTTGATACCTCGAGTGAGGGCACGCGCACGAAACTCCAGATAGCATCCGAAGCGGTCCGACTGGCACGTGCGCGTTCGCTGAAGTTCGCCGGCGTCGATCACGTGGAACTCAGAACGGATCAACCCTATGCTGAGGCACTACACCGCGCGTTCGCGGAGCGCGCTCGACGCCTACGCCGGTGACTGCAGCTTTCCTCGTTGTGCTGACGATTCAGGTGTCGACCTGGACTGTCGCTCCTCCCGTGGCACTGGTCGGAGACACGGTTCAGCTCACCCGTAGGATAGCAGCCGAGCCGGGCGTGCATCCCCGCATCCAGCCGCTCGCGTCGTCCTTGTTGATTGAGCCGCTGGCCATTCCGGTGGTCGGTTACGCGGAGGGTGCGGTGCTGGTGCGCTACACGGTCGCGGTATTCGAAGCGGGCGAACACGCTGTGGAACTTCCCGACGTCGAATTGGCATTTGGCGACGGTCGAGTAGAGCGTGTGTTCGGTGACACCGCGTGGGTGCGGATTTCGAGTGTGCTCCCGGGTGATGCGGACTCAACGCTCGTTCCCATGCCATCGGTCGCTCCAATCGATCGAGCGATTACGCGTACATGGCTTGGTGCGGTCCCAGCGCTCGTGGTGTTTGTGGCGCTGGTGGCATGGCTGCTGGCGCGCCGGCGCGTTGCTCCACGGCCACCGTGGACGGGAGGGGGCGGACGGTCCGTCTACGCACCGGTGGAGCAGTGGGTCCGCGCGGGGGAGCTGCGGGCCGTTGTATCTGCTGTTACCGACCGATTGAGGGACCGCATTGAGCGAGACCTTCCGGAGGCAGGCAGGCAGCTGAGCACTTGGGAATGTATAGAAACCATCGAGCAACGTCGCCCGGACTGGCCGGTGCGAGAGATCAGAGACACGCTCGCGGCGCTCGATCGCGCCCGATTTGCGCCGGCACTGCCCGGCGACGTTGTGGTCTTAGCCGAGCAGGTTGATGAGTTGATGGTGGGCATGACCAGGGGACCCGAGACATGATGGTGGCGCGGCCTTGGGTGATGCTCTTGTTTCTCGCGCTGCCGTTGTGGTGGTGGTGGCGTTACCGAAGGCCTCGAGCGGCGAGCCGATATAGCGACGTCGCCTCTCTGTCCGCGGTGAGTGGCCCGCGACGCTGGGTGGCGGAGATCCCTGCGGCGCTGAGGTCGCTGGCGTTGGGCTGCTGGATATGGGCCGCGGCCGGACCCAACCTCGGTACAGGAACGAGCGAAATCACCAGTGAGGGAATTGCCATCGTATTGGCGGTCGATGTGTCGAGCAGCATGCTGGCAGAGGATTTCGCGCCATCCAATCGGTTGGATGTTGCAAAGGAGCAGTCGATTGCTTTCATCTCCGGGCGAGAGTTCGATCGCATAGGTCTGGCCATCTTTGCCGCCGACGCGTTGACTCGGGTGCCTATCACGGTCGACTACGAGGTGCTTCAGGAGGCGGTCCGCTCGTTAAGAGTGGGGGAGCTGGAAGATGGTACTGCAATCGGCAGTGCTCTGGCCACGGCCGCCAATCGACTGCGGCGGGCGCCCGGCGTGAGCAAGGTCATCGTACTGCTAACTGATGGAGAGAACAACCGAGGTACGGTGGATCCGCTCACTGCAGCACGTGCGGCTGAGAAACTGGGCATCAAGATCTACACGATAGGGGTCGGTACCGATGGCGAGGCACGAATGCCGATCGGGCGCGGCTCGACGGGACAGACTCGATATCAGATGCTTCCTGTGCAGATAGACGAAGAGTTGTTGCGTGAAGTTGCACAGATCACGAGCGGTCGCTATTTCCGCGCGACGGATGCTGAAGCGCTGAACCGGATCTTCCGCCAGATCGACCAGCTTGAGAAGACGCCGGTCACCGTTACTCGGCACACCGATTTCGACGAATGGTATCGGCCGCTGGTCATCGCAGGCTTCGCCGCCTTGGCGTTCGAGCTTACGCTAGCAGCCACTCTGATCGTTCGGGTACCATGATCGCGTTTGACTTTCAGATACTGCTATACGTAGCGCCCCTGGTGGCCTTTGCGGCCGCGGGCCTCGCTTGGTGGGCACGTCGGAGTCGGATCGCGAGCGCGCGCCGTTGGTCGACTGACCTGGCGGTCCGCGCGGCAGCAGCCGGCAGGTGGAGTCCAGTTCTAATCGGTGCCGCAGCCCTTGCGGCGACCTTGGCCCTCGCCGGTCCGCGCTGGGGTTCGAGAGTGGTTGAGACCAGGGCGAAGGGATTGAACCTGGTGCTGGCAATGGACATCTCTCGCTCGATGCTTGCAGAAGACATAGCTCCTTCCCGTCTGGAGCGGTCTAAGCGCGAGGCTCGGCGGCTGATACATGATTTGGAGGGAGACCGGGTAGGGATGGTCGCGTTCGCCGGTCAGGGATTCGTGCTATCCCCGCTTACCGTGGACGGGAGTGCCTTACACTTACTCGTGGACGCTTTGCATCCCGATATCACGACAGCGGGTGGGAGCGACCTGGCCCAGGCGCTACGTCGGAGCCACGATCTGCTCCTTGCGGGCGATGAGGTGGCTGATCGAGTGCTGGTGGTCTTCACGGACGGGGAGGCCCATGACTCGTTGCCGCAGATACTGTTGGAGGCGGAGCGGCTGCGTCGCAGCGGGATTCACCTGATACTGGTTGCCGAAGGAGGTTTCGAGCCCGCGCGGATTCCGGTGCGCGACCCCGACGGCAACTTCATCGGCTTCCAACGGGATCCTTCCGAGCAGGTCGTTCAGACCAGGCGGCGCGACGATATCCTGGCAGCAATCGCCGACGCAGCGCATGGAGTCTTGGTATCGGCTGAGGTGCCCGATCAGGCTGGGACCGTGCGTGACGTGATCACGGCATACAAACGAGCTCCGACTGCGACCACTACTGCCGCTCAAGATGTTTCCAGAGCCTGGATGCCGCTGGCGTTGGCGATACTGTTGTTATTGCTGCAGACGGTAACGCGCAGAACCGCAGCACTTGCGTCGGTGGCGCTCTTCCTCGCTGCGGCGGGTCCGGCCCAAGCTCAGGGGCCGCAGAACAAGGCCGACCGAGCGTGGATGGACGGTGATTTTGGCCGCGCAGCTTTGCTCTACTCTGAACAAGTCGCGGCCGGTGCGGGTGGAGACACGGTGCTGTTTAACCTGGGCACGGCAGCGTTGGCGGCGGGCGATACGGCGGTTGCACGGCATGCTTTGGAGCTTGCTGCGAGTTCGCTTGAACCCGAGGTGCGTTTCCGCGCCCAGTTCAATCTGGGTTATCTCGAGTTGCTGCTAGCCGAAAGAGACCCGGAGCGGGGCAGGGACCACCTGGCCGAGGCTCGAGACCACTACAGAGCGGCCCTGCTGCTTCGGCCCGGAGACGTTGATGCCAAGTGGAACCACGAATTGGCGGTGATGAGAATGCCGCCGCAACCGGAAGGCCCGACTGGTGCTCCGCAGGAAGGAGACACACCTGCCGACTCGGAGATGACGCAAGGGCTCACGGCCGCGCAGGCCATACAGATTCTCAATTCGATAGCCGAAGAGGAGCGTCGGACGAGACAGCGCCTGAACAGAAACCGCGCTCAGACGCGTGAAACCAGAGGCAGACGAGATTGGTGAACCTGCTGCTCGCCATGTTCGTCGTTGCGCAACAGCAGCCACTTCAGGTGACTGCACAGGTGGATCGTGAAGAGATTGACGTTGGTAGTGAAGTGGTTCTCACAATCACTGTGCAGGCAACCGGCAATGATCCGGTTCAGATTCTCGATCCGCCGCTCAACGGTCTCGAAATTCGGTCATCGACCGAGCGATCCGACGTTTCTGTACAAGGTGGAGCTCTCGCGCGCATAACTACCAGGGATCTGCGGCTTGTACCGACGCGCAATGGAGTTGTCACGATCGGGCCGGTTCGGGTAGTTCAAGGTCAGTCGACAGCACAATCGAATTCGATCGAGATAAGCGTTGTTGGGAGTATCTCGGTATCATCAACTGCGCTCTTGCCTCACGTGCGGGCGTACGTCGAGCGGCATCCGGCTCCTCGCATGGCGCCGGACGAGGTGGCGGTGCAGATCCTCGGTACAACCGACACCGTGACGCTGGGGGATCAGCTGGACCTCATTGTCCTGGCGTGGTTCCCGCAGGATATCAGGGCCAGATTGCGTACGCCCCCCACGCTACAGCCGCCCCAGCTGCAGGGAGCCTGGATATACGAGCGAGGATCGCCCGGCGCCGTGGCACTGAGTCGCAGGGTCGGCAGCGTCGACTACGACGTCTACGCCCACCATGCGGTCGTATTCCCGTTGACTTCGGGGCAGCTCGAAATCGGCCCCGCCACTGTTTCCTACAGCCTGCCACTCACGTACTCGTTCCTGAGTCGCGAGATCCGTCACGAGCCACAGAGTGAACCGCTGCAAGTCTTCGTTACCCCCCAGCCCAGTGCGGGACGACCGACCGGCTTTAGCGGAACGGCGGCCGCCGACCTGGAGTTCACGCTTGATCTAAGCCCGAGGGAGCTTCAAGTCGGCAATGCCGGGAGCGTCGTTGCAACGCTATCCGGTAGAGGGAACGTATCGCTCTGGCCGGAACCCAACCTGGCTTGGCCCTCAGGCATTCGAGTGTATCCCGAGAACGTCGAGGTGGAGATAACACCGCGCAACGGTTTTGTGGCCGGTACGAAGCGCTTTCGATATTTGGTGGTCGCCGATTCATCCGGAACACATAGGATTGAAGCGCCACGCTACCGCTACTTCGACCTTGATGCTTCCCGTTATGTGACGCTGTCTCTCGAACCGGTCGATATCTCGACAGCGGGTAGTCGGACTGCGTCAGTGGAGCCGGCTTCGCGCGCACTGTCGTTGACGCGGCCCTCCAGCCAGTTTCTGATCGGGCGGTTGGTCGGCGCGTTGCCCGCGGTTACCTGGATCCTGATCGGTGTGCTTCCGCCATTACTGGTATTCGCGGTCGGTGCTGCGCGCAGGTCGGGCTGGGGACACGTCCGAGACGCAGCAGACTCACAAACCGACCTCGAACGGGCTGACGGCGGTCTGCGGCAGGTCCTAGAGACACTCGTGCCTAATGCCGAAGGTCTCAACGGACGAGCTCTGGGCGGTGCTCTGCGGGCGGTTGGGGTCGAGGAACCAGTTGCCGCGCACGTTGTGCGCGTACGTGACCGGCTGTGGCAAGCCAAATATGGGCCGCAGGGGGAGATCGATCCGACCGAGCTTGTGGCCGAGGTGGATGAAGTACTTCGAGCCCTGACGGGCGACGTCCACGATGGAGTCGGGTCTGCTGCAGTTGCTTCGGTAGCTCTGGTGCTGCTGAGCTGCTCTCTTGTGTCTGGCGCAGCGGCTCAGACTCCCGAGCGCCTGTACGAAACGGGCGCCTACAGGGCTACGGCCGACAGTTTTCGAGCGCGCGCCGAAGCCGAACCATGGTCGGCCACGCACCAGATCAATCTCGGAACGAGTCTGTACCGATTGGGTGACTTGGCGGGAGCCAAGGCGGCGTGGATACGCGCGGCACGGCTGGCACCGAGGTCAGAAGATGTTCGCACCTTACTAGAACTCGAACCGGCTACGGCACGAGTGTCCAACGGACTCACCTGGATAGCGCCTGTCACCGTCGCGGAAGCCCTCCTGGTGGCTGCCCTATGCTGGGTGGCTGGTTGGTTGACTGTGGGCGTGCGTCGTCGCAGCGGAGTTGCGCTGTTGCTGCTCGCCCTCACAGGGTGCGCGTACGCAGGAATTGTGCACCAGCGGTACTCGAAGTCGGTTGGCCTAGTGGTATCCGAGGACACTGCGTTGCGGTGGGCCCCCTACGGGCCGGCTCCGGCGCGCAGCAGACTCGATCAGGGAACCCCCGTTCAAGTGTCACGCTCGGAAGGGCGCTGGCTTCTGGTGACCCTGGGATCCCAGCAGGGCTGGCTCCTCGCGGAAGAGATCGAACCGATCTGATGGGCCGCATCCGAGTCCTGCCAGGTGCAGTAGCCGACCAGATTGCCGCCGGGGAGGTAGTCGAGCGACCTGCCTCGGTCGTCAAGGAGCTGGTTGAGAACTCCCTGGACGCCGGAGCGAACGTCGTAACAGTAGAACTGGAGGGTGGGGGCCGCTCGTCTATTCGGGTATCCGACGACGGCCACGGCATGGATCGGGACGATGCGGTCATGGCACTGGACCGACACGCTACGAGTAAGGTCTCCTCGATAGCAGATCTAATTGGCGTCTCGACCTATGGCTTTCGGGGTGAGGCTCTGCCGTCGGTGGCAGCCGTTTCGTTGTTTGAGTTGGAGACGGCTCCGGCCGGCGAAGGAGGCGGCGTCGCCGACGGTACCAGGATAGCGTCTAAGGGCGGGCGGATCGACGTGATCGAGCCAGCAGCTCGGGGGTGCGGGACCACAGTTACCGTACGACGCCTGTTCTACAACACGCCCGCGCGGCGCAAGTTCTTGCGCTCGCAGAGGTCTGAAACACGTGCGGCTGTGCAGGCCGTGACCGTGCTAGCCCTGGCAAGACTGGATGTCTCCTTCGTGCTCAAGAGTGACGGTCGGACGCTACTCGACGCGCCTGCCGTGTCGCACGTCGCCGATCGCATATCGGCTCTGTTCGGGCGCAAGACTGCAGAGGAGTTGCTTTCGGTTGATCACTCGGAGGGTCCAATATCGATTCGAGGCTTCGCTCAGCGTCCGGCCGATGCTAAACCAAGCGGGCGTAAGGCGCACCTCTTCGTGAACGGGAGGCCCTTCAAGGATCCGTTTCTAATCCGCGCGGCTGAAAACGGATACCGCGCTACGATTCCGTCGGGCGTGCGCCCCACGCTCTTCCTGTCGATAGGTGTACCCGGAGACAGGGTGGACGTGAATGTGCATCCGGCGAAGCTGGAAGTGAGGTTCCGGGATCGGCGGTTCGTGGAACGGACGGTTGAGGAGGCGATCCGGACGGCACTAAGCCCGATGGAGGCTTCAGCTCAGTTTGGTCGATCGGGTGGCGCCGGTGC
>JBDHHP010000131.1:0-11899 GCA_039589275.1 Gemmatimonadota bacterium
ACGGACCTCAACTGCGGCGTCACGTACGACAGTCTCGTCGTTGCGGTAGAACAGGGCCTCCTCGATGAAGAGCAGATCGATGTCTCATTGCGGCGGCTGTTCCGCGCTCGGCTCAGGCTTGGCATGTTCGACCCGCCGAAACGTGTGCCTTACTCAGACACACCAATCGGCGTGAACGAGTCAGCGTCACACGGCGAACTCGCGGTCGTGGCGGCGCGTAAATCCATCGTACTGCTCAAGAACGAAGGCCTGCTTCCGCTGAGCAAAGATCTTGGCACCATTGCGGTGATCGGACCCAACGCGCACGACGTAGACGTGCTGCTCGGGAACTACAACGGCATCCCTTCCAACCCCATCACGCCGCTGGAGGGAATTCGACGCAAGGTCTCACCGACCACTAGAGTGCTATACGCCAGGGGAACCCATGTTGCCCCCAACACGCCGTCCTTCGAGGTCGTTCCATCGACCGCACTGTCCACCGGACAGGAGGATGACGCTGTGCGTGGTTTGAACGCGGAGTACTTCACCAGCAATGAGCTACAGGGTCGGTCCGCCGTCACGCGGATCGACAGCCAGGTCGACTTCACCTGGTGGGACGGGGTGCCCGCTGCCGGCATTCCGGCGGACAGTTTCTCCGTACGCTGGAGCGGCGTGCTTACGCCACCCGTGACGGGGCGCTATTCACTAGGCGTCCGCGTGTTTGGTGGAGCGCGGCTGTTTGTCAACGACTCACTCCTAGTCGAGTTCTCCGATCGACACGTTGTGCTGCCGCGATGGGCCGACCTCGATCTCGAAGCGGACCGGCCGTACGACATTCGCGTCGAATACTGGGACCGCCGCCCCGAAGCGATCATACAACTGGTCTGGGCCAGGCCGGAGCCGCGGCTGCGGGATCGTGCACTAGAGATTGCAGAGCAGGCGGACGCGATAATCCTGATGATGGGGCTATCACCGCGGCTCGAGGGTGAGGAGATGCAAGTGGAGGTGCCCGGCTTCGCGGGCGGCGACCGGGTCGACATCAAGCTTCCCGCCCCGCAGGATGATCTGATTCAGGCAGTCACCGCACTCGGCAAACCCGTCGTGCTCGTGCTGCTGAACGGCAGCGCCGTTGCCGTCAACTGGGCCGCGCAGCACGTCCCTGCCATTGTCGAAGCGTGGTACCCCGGTCAAGCGGCCGGCCCTGCAATCGCGGACGTGCTGTTCGGTGACTACAATCCTGCGGGCAGGCTTCCCGTCACGTTCTACAAGTCGGTTGACCAGCTACCGCCGTTCACCGACTACAACATGGCAGGGAAAACCTACCGGTACTTCCGGGGCGACCCGCTGTTTCCGTTCGGCCACGGCCTGAGCTATTCGACATTCGCATACGGCAATTTGACAGTCCCCACCGAGGTCAAGCTAGGCGAGAGCGTTGTCGTCTCCGTCGACGTGGAGAACACTGCCTCGATCGCAGGTGAGGAGGTCGTGCAGCTCTATGTGACTGACATGGCAGCCTCGGTACCGGTGCCGCTCCGATCGTTGCAGGGGTTCTCGCGCGTGTTCCTTGACGCGGGCGAGCGGAAGAGAGTGTCGTTTGCCCTATCTCACGACCAGCTATCGCTGATCGATGCCGAGTGGCAACGCGTTGTCGAGCCCGGTGTGTTCGAAGTGTCCGCCGGAGGTAAGCAACCCGGATTCAGTGGTGTTGCCGACGCACGCACAACCAACGTAGTCAGCGCCAGATTTGAAGTAATCCGATGAGGTGGTGAGATGTTCGTGACGAAGACCATTTCGAGTGCGTGCTTGATGCCGGCGCTGTGCCTGCTACTCGTTCAAGCCGGATGCGCACCCAACATCGGCACCGTGAGTGGCGAGCTGAAGCAGTGGCACAAGGTAACGGTGACCTTTGATGGCCCACCAGCCAGCGAGGATGGAACGCCCAATCCATCTCTGGACTACCGCCTGAACGTGACGTTCACCAAGGGCGACGAGTCCTACAACGTGCCTGGACACTTTGCCGCGGACGGTGACGCCGCGAATTCATCTGCCGCGGCAGGCAACAAGTGGCGGGTCCATTTTGCGCCCAATGAAACGGGAACGTGGCACTACGAAGTTTCCTTCAGACGAGGGTCCGGAATTGCCGTATCAGATACAGACTCTGCCGGGGAATCCGCCGGGTACATGGACGGAGCGCGCGGCTCGTTCACCGTAGAGGCAAGCGACAAGCAGGGGCGAGACTTCCGGGGCAAAGGAAGATTGCGCTACGTCGGACAGCGCTACCTGCAATTCGCCAGGTCGGGTGAGTTCTTCCTGAAGTGCGGTGCGGACGCACCTGAGAATCTGCTGGCCTATCGAGACTTCGATGGGGACTTCAAGCAAGACGGTAGGAACGACCAGCTCATCAAGGACTGGGCTCCTCACGTAGACGACTGGAACGAGGGAGATCCGTCGTGGCAAGATGGCAAAGGAAAGGGACTAATCGGCGCCATCAACTACCTGGCAACGAAAGGGATGAACGTCTTCTCCTTCGTGACGATGAACGTCGCGGGTGACGACCACAATGTGTTCCCGTATACGACGTACGACGAACGGTACCGGTTCGACATCTCAAAGCTAGATCAGTGGGAAATCGTGTTCGAGCATGCCGATAGGCTGGGATTGTATCTCCACTTCAAGACCCAAGAATCCGAGAATCAAACGCTATTGGATAGCGGTGACGTCGGTGTGCAGCGAAGGCTGTACTACCGAGAGCTGATCGCCCGCTTCGGTCATCACCTGGCTCTCAACTGGAACCTGGGAGAAGAAAACGGTACGTGGGGGCTCGACGCCGCACAGACCACTGAGCAGCGGCGGGCCATGGCACAGTACTTCTTCGATCACGACCCGTACAACCACCACGTCGTTATCCACAACGGCCAACCGTTTGACGATCTGTTGGGGGACTCATCGCGCATAACGGGTCTGTCGGTCCAAACGAACCACCCTGATTTCAGCCAGGTCCATGCGACCGTCTTGCACTGGCTGGGTCGGTCCGAGGCGAGCGGTCAACCGCTGGTGGTTGCGGTCGACGAGCCGGGGGACCACCTGCATTCGCTACTCACCGACCAGGAGGACCCGGAGCACGACGACGCCAGGAAGAACGCACTGTGGGGAGCTCTGCTGGCCGGTGGCGCCGGAGTGGAATGGTACTTCGGGTATGAACACCCACACTCTGACCTCACGGCGCAAGACTGGCGTTCGCGCGACCGCATGTGGGATCAGTGCCGCGTTGCGCTCAAGTTCTTCAGCAACAACGCCATTCCGTTCTGGCAGATGCGAAATCGGAACGAGTTGAGTTCCGCGACCGACTCGTATGTGTTCGGCAAGCAGGGTGAGGCGTACGTCGTCTACCTGAAACACGGAGAAGCAACGACCCTCGACCTGGCCAACGACCGTGCGACGTTTGAGCTGCACTGGTTCAACCCCAGGACAGGAGAGTTCGTTGGCGATCAGGTTGACGTGACAGGCGGGGACGCTGTTAGCCTTCGGCCTCCCGCAGAACGAGACGGCGAAGACTGGATTGCCTACCTGCGGGCGAACGGATAGACAGGGTCGTGGACAACACCTTCGTGACACTCGACTGGTTGGTCGTCGGCGGTTATTTCGCCGTGCTGTTCGGCATTGCCTGGTGGGTGCTCAAGCAGAAACAGCAAACCTCTACGGACTACTTCCTGGCGGGGCGTAACGTGGGCTGGTTCGTGATCGGAGCCTCGATCTTTGCCTCCAACATAGGCTCCGAGCACATCGTGGGGCTGGCCGGTACGGGTGCGAAGACCGGCGTGTCCATGGGCCTGTACGAGCTGCACTCGTGGCTCGCTCTGCTGCTTGGATGGGTGTTCATCCCGTTCTACATGCGCTCCCGCGTGTTCACGATGCCGGAGTTCCTGGAGAAGCGGTACGGGCCATCAGCCCGCTGGTTCCTCTCGGTGATCATGCTGGTGGGATACGTGCTCACCAAGGTGTCGGTCACCGTCTACGCCGGTGCCGTGGTGTTTCAGGTGCTGATGGGCATCGACTTCTGGACCGGTGCCCTGGTAGTAGTGTCGCTCACCGGGCTCTACACGATCCTGGGCGGGCTGCGAGCTGTGCTCTACACCGAGACGCTGCAGATGATCGTGCTGATTGCCGGTTCGGCCATCGTGACCGTGTTGGGACTCGATGCCATCGGAGGCTGGGACAACCTGGTGGCCACGGCGGGCAGCGATCACCTGAACCTGTATCTGCCGGCAGATCACCCGGAGTTCCCCTGGCCCGGCATGGTGTTCGCGCCACCCATCGTGGGCCTGTGGTACTGGTGTACCGATCAGTACATAGTGCAACGCGCGCTTGCGGGAAGAAACGAGACGCAGGCTCGGCGCGGCACCATCTGGGCGGCGTACCTGAAACTGCTTCCGTTCTTCATCTTCGTCATCCCTGGCGTGATCGCCTTCGCGCTCGCCCGCACCGGACAACTCCAGCTCGAGTCAGCGGACCAGGCGTTTCCGGTAATGGTGAAGACGCTGCTACCGGTGGGCGTGAGAGGGCTGGTTGCCGGGGGATTGCTCGCCGCATTGATGAGTTCGCTGGCGGCGGTGTTCAACTCCTGCTCGACCCTGTTCACCATGGACGTGTACAAGAAGCTCCGCCCCGACGCGTCGGAGCGAACACTTGTTGCGGTCGGTCGCACCGCCACGGGCGTGGTCGTCGTCTCCGGGTTCCTGTGGATCCCCTTCATGGAGAACATCTCCGGCGAACTGTACCACTACTTGCAGAGTGTGCAGTCCTACATCGCTCCTCCGATAGCAGCCGTGTTCTTCCTGGGGCTGTTCTGGAAGCGCCTCAACGTAGCGGGCGCGATGAGCTCCATGGTCGGGGGATTCGTGATCGGCATGCTACGCCTGGTCGCTGAGCTGAACAAGGATCACCTGAGTGGCGCTCTCTACTGGTTCGCCGACGTGAACTTCCTGTACTTCGCCATCATATTGCTCGCGGTGTGTGTCGCTCTGCTGATCGGCGTGAGCATGCTGTACCCCGAACCCAGCTTCGAGCAGATCAAAGGACTCACGTATGCTACGACCGTAGCCGAGGATCGCGAGGCTTCACGGGCAAGCTGGAACGCGCGGGATGTCGTGCTTTCGGTACTGGTGCTCGTCGTGCTTGCGACGATCCTGGTCTACTTCTCTCCACTCGGAGTCGGCTAGGGATCAGCCGCAGCCTCGCGAGCGACTTCTCGCAGCGCACGCAACAGCTCGAACGGGTCCTCATCCGTCGCGATCCCCCGCGCCCGGTCACTCAGTGCCAGGAACAGCCGCTGCTGCATGCGGTAAATCTCGACGTTGCTGGCGATCGGCTCCTTGCGCAGCGCCGCATCCGGCACCACAAACGGCTCGGCCACTTGCTCAAGCGAGACGGGCCTGCCCTGCTCTTTGGTCCACACCCAGGCCGCATGAATCGCCGCGCCCAAAGCGGCACCCTCGCCTCCAATCGGAACCGTCTCCGCTTCGAACACATCGGCGATCATCTGGCGCCACGACGGCGAGCGAGACAGTCCGCCCGTCAGGTGGATCGCCTCCGGTCGCACGGGCAGCCTGCGGAACCCCCTCCACAGGTTCAGCACATGCCCCTCTAGCACGGCCCGGCTGAGTCGCTCCTGCTCGAAGTCATCCATGCCAAACCCGAAGTACAGGGGTGCCGCGTTCGGCAGGTCGGGCGTCCGTTCTCCCGTGTACCAGGGTATCAGCAGCCTACCACCGTTGCCCGCACCGGTGCGATCGATCACCGCGTCGAACTCCTCGTGCCCCATGTCGAACTGCTGCAAGACGGCGTTGTACCCGTTGGCCATGTTGGAAACGCAGAGTAGCGGGAGGTAGTGGCCGGTGCTGTCGCAGAAAGCCGCGATCTCTCCTGCGGGATCGACGTAGGGTTCTTGCAGGAACGTGTACGCGGTGCCACTCGAGCCCAAACTGATCGTGACGATTCCGGGCACGAAGTTCCCGGTCCCGATCGCGCCGTACATGTTATCGCCACTGCCGGCATCGATCGCGCACTCCTGGGAAAGACCGTATGCTTCGGCAAGCGTGTGGGCAATGGTGCCGATAGTCCGGTCCGACGGCTCGACCGGTGGCAACTTGAGAGGCAGTCCCGGATCGATTGCGTCGAGTACCGTCTGCGACCAGGTACCTGTCACCGGATTCCACAAGGCCATGCCGGACGTATCGCCCGGCTCCATGACGGTGACTCCGCCGCCCGTCAGGTACCAGTTGATGTAGTTGTGAACCAGGAACAGCGTCGTCGCCTTTGAATAGCACCCGGGTTCGTGGCGTAGCATGTGGAGGATCTTGGGAGCCGTGTATCCGGTCCGCTGTGTGTTGCCCACTTCCGCGATCATCCGCTCCGTACCGCCCACACGCTCCGTGAGCAGCCGACACTCCTCAGCGGTGGAGAAGTCGTTCCACAACTTGGCGCGCGGGCGCGCGAGCATGCCGTCCGCGTCGAGCGCCACGAGCCCATGCTGTTGTCCCGAGACGGCGAGACACTGGATGCCGCTCTGATCGATGTATGGTGCCGCAGCGAGTCGTCTCAACAGCACCTCGATCGCCTCGATCCACATATTGGGATCGGACTCGGACACCCCCGGTTTCAGACCCCGGACCGCACCGCCGCCAGTGTCGTGGTGAGGCAGTTCCTCATCGTAGTTCACCGCGTCGACATGAACGGTCGCCCGCGCGGCGAGATCGATCACGACCAGCTTGCAGGACTGCGTGGACACGTCCAGTCCTGCGAACAGTCCTTCCATGGTGACGGCTCCTACCAGCTCTCGATCAGTATCTCCTCCAACTCCCCGCGATGGTCGCGCGGGCGGAGGTGGCATTCCAGGATGCGCTCGTGCGGCATGCGGCTCACCCGATCTCTCATCTTCTCCAACGCCCTGATGTTCAGCTCGACCGCTTTCTGCACCGGCATGTTCTCGGGGTTGATATCGATACCGCAGTACTCCTGGTATCCGATCGCCCAGAGTGCATACAGCAGCGCCTCGGTCTCGTGCACGTTCACGACCCCGACGTTGTTATCCTGATCGTAGTTGCCGTCAGGTTGGCTGTTCCAGTGCGTGTGTGCGAGCCGGCGCTCCATCGCCGCCAAGGAGAATGCCGCCGGGAGCATCTCGAACCCCATCTTGACGTGCCCCACTTCCGGATTGAGACCAACAAGTGTGTTTCCACCGTCCAAGATGCGGCGGTTCTCCGGGTTCTCGAGCCTAGCTTCAATGCGCTCCGCGGCGAGTATCCCTTCAGCCGTAGTGCGATAGATGTTGTTGGCCGCCGGCTCGTAGGGCTTGGGCTCGATGGCGATCCGCACACCCGGCACTTCGTCCATGGCCTCGGCCATCGCCCCCTCGAACAGATCCCACATGTGCATGAACGGCTTACCATGCAGGTAGCGATAGCCATCCATTCCCGGCCAGGAAATCGCGATGTCCGCGCCGAGATCCCGAACCAACCGGAGCCCACCGACTGCGACCTCGATCGCGCGGTCGCGAGTGCCGGCGTCGGTACTCGACAACGACCCGAACTCGAACTTGGGATCGAAGAAGTGCGAGAACGGCACCGCAACAAGACGGATACCTGCTTCCTGCTCGAGCTGGCGGTACAGCGGGGCGTTGGACTCGTTCACCTCATCGGGGAAATGGGCCTCGATTCCCGTGACACCCAGCTTGGCCATCTCGGCAGCCATGTCGATGCGCTGCTCGATGGACGCCTCGGGGACAAACCGGTCATGGAACCGCCCTCCGCCCGGTGTGAAGTACCAGATCCCTACTGAGACCTTGAGATCGAAATCCCGCTGCAGATTCTCGAGCATGACTTGAGGATCCCGTGCTGCACGCTGGTACTGGAGGTCCTTCAGTTGATAGCCCATAAAGTCGACTCCGCTCGGCGTGTACACTCTGTCATAACTGATGGGCCGGGTGAGGGCGGGCCAATAGTCTCGCTGATCGGTAGTGGCGCACCCTTGGCCACCATCCTCAATACTCCATCGTAGTGTGAATCATCTCAATGCAAATAACTGCTCTCTAACATCCACTGAGTTCTTGCCAATAAAGACTCTATATCTTCCTGGTTCAGCTACATAGTCCATATTGAGATCATAGAACTTGAGATCCTCGACTGTAATGGTGAAGGCCACTTCTTGCTCCTCTCCACTCCTGAGGAAGATCTTCTCAAACCCTCTCAGTTGTTTCACCGGGCGAGTAACACTGCCTTTCATGTCACGGATATAGAGTTGTACGATCTCCGACCCGTCGTAAGGTCCGGCATTACGTATTCTTACTGTTGCCGTTAGCGTGTCGCTTGGACTGATCTCGCTATGGCTCAAGTAAATCTCAGAGTATTCAAAACTGGAGTAACTCAGTCCATATCCAAAAGGATACAGAGGAGTGTTGGGGCTATCGATATAATGAGAACACCATCTCAGATCTTCCTGAAATGGACGACCTGTTGTCTTATGACTGTAGTATACTGGGATTTGGCCTACTGATAGTGGAAAGGATACAGTCAATTTGCCGGATGGATTGTAATCACCAAATAGAACATCAGCGATCGCATGGCCTGATTCATGGCCCAGATGCCAGGCTTGAATGATGCCCTCAACGTTATGTTCGAGCCAATCCAAAAGTAAAGGCCGCCCGCTAAGTAGGATTGCAATGATTGGTTTGCCTGTCTTCCGGAGCTCTTTTAGCAAGTCTAATTGGACTCCTGGTAAGTCGAGATTGGTGCGGCTGTGGCCCTCACCCACCATGCTTATTGGTTCACCCACCCCGACAACTACAACATCAGCCTGATCGGCAATTCTCATGGCTTCATCGAAATACTCAACACTATCATCATTGGTATTGCACCCCTTTGCATAGAGGATCTGGGTGTCCTCGGACACTTTGCCTTGTATTCCCGCCAGCATTGTCACAATGTCCTCATAATGCGATCCTCCGAATGCCCATTCACCTTTGGGGTCTATTCTATTGTCAATGAAGGGACCTACGAGGGCTAGCTTCCCGATAGTCGTCTCTAGCGGCAGAACATTGTTGTCATTCTTGAGTAGGACTATAGACTTCCGAGCCATGTCTCTGGCTATGTCGAGGTACTCCTGACGATAGACTGTAGATTCTTCTCTTGCTTTGTCCAGGTACCGGTAGGGATCATCCATCAAGCCCAATGCAAACTTGATCCTCAGCATTCTTCTCACTGCCTCATCGACTCTGTCCACTGATACTCCACCCGTCTCCATCAAATGCTCGATATGATGAAGAAAAGCCTGTGTAACAAGATCCACGTCAAGACCTGCGTTCATGGCTAATTGTGCTGCTTCTGACAGATCTTCAGCCACACCATGTTCAACCAATTCACCTACCGATGTGTAATCACCGATGACAAACCCGTTAAAACCCCATTCATCTCTCAAGATGTCTTTCAAAAGGAACTCATTGCTCGAGGCCGGCACACCATTGATCTCATTGAACGAGACCATTATGGATCCGACACCTGCATGAACTGCAGATTCGAAGGGTGGAAGGTAAACCTCCCTGAGTCTTCTCTCGGACATATCGACAATGTTGTAGTCCCTTCCCCCTTCAGCAGCGCCATAAGCCGCAAAATGCTTGACGCAACCAACCATTGTCGAAGGATCACTGAGATCATCTCCCTGGTAACCCCGCACCCTCGCGGCAGTAATATGTGAGGTAAGAAACGGATCCTCTCCGCCTCCTTCCATCATTCTACCCCAGCGCGGATCTCTGGCAATATCAGCCATGGGAGCAAAATTCATTGTTATTCCCTGGGCCGTGGCTTCTGTTGCAGCAATACGGGAAGCTCTTTCAATGGCCTCCAGATCCCAGCTCGACGCTTCTGCAAGTGGAATCGGAAAGACTACCTCACTCCCATGAATGATGTCTGACGGAAATATGAGAGGAATGCCGAGTCGTGATTCATTGACAACCATTTCCTGCAAGGGTCGCAACCTATCAACTCCTCTGATGTTTTGGATGCCACCAACATGACCCTTGCTGAGAGCTGTTCTGATATCGATTGTATCTCCCTCTGGCCCGGTTACTTCAGAGGAGAATGCGATGACCGTTAATTGGCCAAGTTTCTCCTCGAGAGTCATGATGGCCAATAGAGAATCAATCCTCTGTTCAGTACCTGGGGACAGATCGAGTTTTTGAGCTTGTGTTGGTGCGCCAAGCAGAAGTGCAGCAAATACCAGGTAGAGAGCTTTCATGATATTACGATGAGTAGCCATTCTTCGGTTTCCCGGCGGTCGATGTCTGGTGGGATGAGTTCGTAGCGACGCGGCTAAGGTATGGTCAACGCTGGTAGATGGTAAGGAGAAGGCCGTGAGAATGGTGATCTGAGAGCGGTGATCTATGAGTTGTGACTTGGGAATCTGGGGCCACCACTCGTACGCTTCGCGGTCTTGATGCTCTGAACGAATATCGAGACCAGCTCGTTGCACCCAGCCTCAAGGGCACCGACATGGTTACAGTCAGCGGTATACAAGGCAAAGGCCGAGCCAAGCGGCCCAGCCTGTGCACGGCCTCGGGTCCAGAACCAACGTCCTACTTCTTGGCAACCTTCTTCTTCTTCTTCGCTGAGGCCCCACCGGCAACCTTCTCGAGATCCTCGTCACTGATCTCATCCATGAGCTCGATCCCATGTTGGGCGGCTAGGTCCACGAGATCCTTGGCGAGCGATTCGTCGGCAGCAGCCCGTCGAAACAGTTCCGTGAAGTCTACCTTTTTCATGCGGACCTCCAGCGCAAGTTGAGAGCTATAGGCAATCTGTGGCTGGCACCCAGTACCCGCAACCAAAGGGCCGAGCCAAACGTCCCGGCCTCACCCCCCCAGTGTCACGCCGTAGGAAAACGAGGGCCTGATTCAGGACGGGTGAATGCCCGTGGGACTTTTAGCTACGGCGACCTCCCGAACGACGCACAAGAGCGGCTGCTCGACCGGCTCGTCGTCGGCCTCAGCTCCTTGGAAGCGGCACATTGATCGGTGGCTGAGCCTTTCCACCAAGGTGTGGACTCCGTCGACCACCGCCGATGGGAGAGGGCCCGTGAATCACCTCAATCACTCCCGACGAGTAGCCCGTTCCCCACCGATTGGTCGCGTCCGACGGAGAGATGAATCGGATCATCGAGACGCCGTCCAGCCGCATGGATTCGAGTTCGCCCAGCTCTCCCGCATGAGAGCCACTCACAAACACCTGAATGGGGTTTTCCACCGTGATCGACATGCCGCGCGGGCGCAGCCAGTGTGAGCGGACTCGCACGACGGCGTCGTATACGGACTTGCACCCATCCAGCTCTAGATCCCGAATCTCTGCTTGCGAGATGACGTTTCGTGAGCCGTACCGCGCCGGCTCGGACCCACCTGCCGCCGATGCGGCGCAACCAACGAGCCCGGCCATCGCAACCAACACGAGCGTTAGCGATGCGCAACGCATAGACACTCCACAACAGTCAAAGAGTGACAAAGCCTAGTGCTGAGCGTGGAGCAGCATCGACTTCACTGAGTGTGGGCGCTACCGCTCGGTCGCGCTTTCGAAAATCAAAGATAGCGGGTTTCCGGACTGGTGCATCCGGTCCTCGCTGGTTTCTTGATCATTCCGCCTACCATGCTGAGGCGTCGGGCGAGCTTGCACAGCGCCCGGCACGGGGGCCGGGCAGTGCGGCAGCTAGTTCCGAGGGAGTCCTAGCGGTTCGGTGCTGGCGGGTGCTCGGTCATCTTCCCCATGCGATAGAAGCTGTCTTTGTGCTCGAAGCACCAGTCCTGCATCATCGGCATGGCTTCGGGATACCGCTCCGTCATACGGGAGAACACCTCCCCAAACGCACTGAGAAATGCGGGGAT
>JBDHHP010000132.1:0-11387 GCA_039589275.1 Gemmatimonadota bacterium
ACGAGCAGGACCTGGAGTGTATCGAAGCGGGAGGGCGGCTAGACGCGGATCCCGATTGTGTGAGCGACCGCGCCAAGGAGCGCGGCCGCAATCAGGTGGGTACTGTGGGCAGTGGGAACCACTTCGTCGAGGTGGGGCACGTGCTCGAGGTCTACGACGAGGCCAAAGCGTCGCGACTCGGCCTCACCGAGGGACGAGTCACGGTGTTCATACACTCCGGATCCCGCGGACTGGGCTATCAAGTTTGCGATGATTACCTGGATAAGATGGTACACGCCGCTGCGAAGTATGGGATTGACCTCCCCGACAAGCAGCTCTGCTGTGCGCCTCTGTCCAGTCCCGAGGCGACAGCATATCTGGGGGCAATGAACGCAGCCGCCAATTATGCGTTCGCCAACCGTCAACTCATGAGCCATTACACCCGACGTGCCCTGTCCGAGGTCTTCTCAGCTGACACTGGAGACAAGACTGATCTGGTGTATGATGTCGCTCATAACATTGCCAAGTTCGAAACGCATCGGGTTGAGGGCGAACAGCGGAGAGTCTGCGTCCACCGGAAGGGAGCAACGCGGGCCTTTCCACCCGGGCATCCGGAGTTGAGTCAACGCTACAGAGACATCGGTCAACCGGTGCTGATTCCCGGCGACATGGGTCGCTACTCGTTTGTTCTGACAGGTACCGAAGGAGCGTATGCAGAGACCTTCGGATCCACCTGTCATGGTGCCGGCAGACGCATGAGTCGACATCAAGCAAAGAAAGCTGCGCGGCATCGCAACGTCCCACGAGAGTTAGAGGAGCAAGGCATTCTCGTGCGCGCCGCGAGCCGCCGTACGGTAGATGAGGAAATCCCCGAGGCCTATAAGGATGTCGCTAAGGTCGTAGATGTCGTGGACGCGGCCGGGATTGGAAGCAAGGTTGCCAAACTCAAACCGGTCGCGGTGGTGAAGGGCTGAGGGCCGCAAGAGTCTCCTCAAAACGAAGACGGCGGACACGCTCGCGAGAGCGGTCCGCCGTCTCAGCACTGGTTACCCGGAGCCAGGGGATTCACTCCCTCTGTTCTCCTTCCCTCAGCCGCCGCTTGGACTGATCCGCCCGCGGTAGGGCCTCCGGGAGCTCCGGCCTCCATCCCCAAGCGGCTTGGCCAAGCCGCGAGGTTCGCCAGTGCCAGCGCTGCGAGTCAGGTTGAGTCGCGGATCAACCCCTCACACTGCACGCCGAGGCGCCAGATCGGCGCGGGCGAGGCACGCGACTGGCCTCGCCGCCTACAGTCGACGTGATCACCCGGATCGCAGGACGCCTGTGCCCTTTTGTTGCATCGGCGGCCTCCCCGGAATTGTCGCTGAAGGCTCCACTCAGGGCGTAGTCTCGGCTGCGAGGCCGCGACCCTTCCCCTGAACGGCAGAGTCATATTAGTGGCTGGGAGGAATGGCGCAAGCGCCGCCTTTCCTTCGGCCACGGGGCCCGTTTGTGCAGTCAATGTGGATTGTGAAACGAGGCAAATCGTCGTGTGTGCAGTGCGTTTCCACGCAATGTGGAGTTGTGCAAAACGGTTTTGCCCTCGTACTCCACACTGCTGGCGCTGATTCCTATGACCTGATCAGTCCCCGCGGGTCACTTCCCTATACACATACTGTGCTCCCGATGCCTTAGGCACGAACAGCACCCCGCTACCACCAGTAGAAAACCAAGCCGCGAGCATTTGGTTTGACACTTCGGGAGCGGGGGACTTGAACAACGCACTAAGCCAGCGACGAACATGTCGCAATTCGGGCGCCCGCCGCGACAGCATCGAGATAACGCCGCCGACTCCTTGGGTCGCTCGAAGGAAATGGGCCAGTGCGTGTACTCTCTGTGCAAACTCGAAGGCGCGCACTCCAGGCTCGTCGTACAACAACGATCCTTCATAGGGATCAGCAGGCGGCGCGTCCATTCGAGGACCGAGATACACGAAAATCCTCCGGTCATCCCTCTTTCGTTCCACCACCGCGGCCGCGCTCTCACCGCTGAGTCGAGCGGCGTGAAGTAGGTCCGAGTCACTCAGTATGCCTACGGTAATTGTCCATTCCAGCGTAGCTAGGGCGTTATGTAAGGGACAGCCCATCTCTTCATCGTAGGCTAGAAAGCGGGGTGCCTCCGCCGCATGTCTGAAGAAGTGGCCCAGCGCCTCCGCTCGGTCCTCAAAGATCTCAGTTGTGGCAACGTCATCAACGTCTGTCATAGGCGTTGAAGATAACCCCTCCCTTAGGCTTCGCGGGCGGCCCATTGCGCAGCCGCCCTGCCCCATCCAGGTTTAGCTCGTGTCACGTCACACGTGCCTTCTCACGACCTTGATGCTAGCGGCCTGCACTTCGCTTGCGGCCCAGGAAGACTCCTTCCTGCTGCGCCGGTGGGTAGGGACTCATCAGAATCGGCCTCTGTTCATAGACTTCTACGATGACAGCATGGTTGTGGTGAACGATCGCCAAGTTGGCACCTTCACCTTCACCTCCGATTCGGTGGTGGTGGTCGGAGACACCTCGTTCGCTGTGCACTACCGGTTCGCTATGGACCCAAGACTGGAGACTTGGCGCCTCTTGCTGCGAACCGAAGAAGGCAACGTCCTAACAATGAGTCACCAGGGTCCGATGGCCCGCCCGTTGTGGGGCAACTGGTTGGGGACCCTGGGTAGGATGCCGGACAGTGGCATTGAGCTTAGAATGAACCGGCCCGGTCAGGCGTGGTGGCGCTCGTCCGCTGGGGGAGCGTGGACTGAGGGAGAATGGGACCGGTTTCACCGCATGCTCACCTTCACGTGGCTCCCGGATTCCACGATGTGGCAGGGCATCTATGATCCAGCGGCGGGGCAGATCTTGTTCGACGAGACGGTTCCCGAAAGCGGTGTCACAATACTCAGGCGATTCTTCCGTCGACCCTAGGCTCGATCGGCCCGGCAGCGTGATGACTCCCCGCCTAAACCGATTAGCACGTGGCCTGGTCAATTCGCTGACTCAGCTCATTCTGTTTCCTGCTGCCGCCTTCACGTTTGCAGCGTGCGCCTCAACCGACGAGCCGATTTCCATAGGCCTTGCGGGCCCCCTAGCCCAACCGCATACAGGTTCCATGCGACAGGGTGCTGAGTTGGCCGTGGCCGAGATCAACGCCGCCGGAGGAGTGCGGGGTCGCAGAATCGAGCTTGTCATGCGCGACGACAGCGGAAGCGCTACGAGGGCCGCACGAGTGGCGCGGGGTTTAGCCGACAACCCTGCCATCGTGGCAATCGTGGGTCACATGACCAGTGGACCGACGGCCGCGGCAGCCCCAGTATACAACAGCGGCGCCTCTCCAGTCGTACACGTATCCCCGTCGGCGTCCAGTACTGAGATCGCCGATCTGGGACCGTACAGCTTCCGCATCTGCCCCGACGACAGGCTCCATGCGGCCGTCTTGGCCGAATGGGCTCGTCAGGAAGTCGGGGCCAACTCGGCGGCGATCATCTACCACAACTCGGCGCAAGGGCGGGCGCTAAGCGCAGCTTTCAGAAGCTACTTCACTCGCAGCGGGGGCAGGGTGTCGACTGCAGACCCTTTTGTGACTGCCGTGGCCGACCTCGAACCCTATCTCACCAGGTTGCGGGTGCGTGGTGGCACGGATGCGTTGATGATTGCGGGTGAGGGAGAGGACGCGCTCCGCGTCGCCATGGCCATAGACTCATTCGGAGTAGCCGCGGCTGCAATGGGCAGCGCAGGGCTGTGGAGTACCGAATTGTCGCCGATCCCCTTAGAGGGAACACTCGTGTCGACACACTACCTCCCCAGCATGCTCAACTCGCGCAACAACGAGTTTGTGGTAGCATATAAAAGAGCAAGCGGTGGCCGCGAGCCGGACCACCGGGCCGCTGCAACCTACGACGTCATGCACCTACTGGCTTTGGCAATTGAATCGGCCGGCACGGCGCGTTCGTCTCTGCGTGACTACCTGGCTGGTATTGGTACCCGCGCCGACGCTTTCGACGGAGTGACTGGCAGAATCGCGTTCGATACGCGAGGGAATGCCGTAGGCACAGAGGTGACAATGGCCGTGGTAAGAGGCGGTCGTCTGGTAGCGGCGGAACGGTGAACCTACATCCCACGCTGAATACAATCCGCTCGAGGATCATACTGGGTGAGGCAGCTCTAGTCACCGGACTCGTGGTGGTGGCTGCCATCGGCGTTGGCGCTCTCAGAACTCTGGGTAGCACGGTTTCAGGAGAACAAGAGACCCTCATGAGGTTGAGTGGAGAGGGCAACAGGTTGGTCGTGGCACTACTCGACCAAGTTAGGGCCGGAGAGCAATACCTCACCGACCGATCCTCGAGCGCTCTCGAGTCGTTTCGCTCTGCTGGTGTCGAGGCTCACCGTCACCGGGGCCGACTTCAATCCTATCCCGAGTGGACTCTCAGCGATCGCATAGTCCTCGGGCGCATCGGGCTGCTTCAAGAGGAGGCAGAGGCTTTCTACGCGCTGGCTCACGCTCAACAGGATCTGGGTCGCCGGGGCGCCGCCCTCGCATCGGCCGCTGCGGCGCGGACACGTGCGGACTCGCTTGGTGACCTCACCCGGGAGTTCTTGGCAAATCAGGGCAAGCGGGCCGAGGAAACTGCTGCAGCGCTCACGGAGACCGCCGAGAACGGTGTGCTCTCGGTCTGGACCGTACTCGCGGCATCGGTCATAGCCGCCGCCGCCGTGGGCGTTGCCACCCTCAGATCGGTTGAGCGCCCCCTAGCCCGTTTGGCCAGCGCGGCCCAGCGCTTCGGGGACGGTGATCTCCGGCCCGTTCCGCTGGGTGACATGCCACAGGAACTCCGCGAACTAACGGACGCCATGGACCGCTTGGGCGGGACGTTGCGGAACCTGGTTGCCGGCGTGGTGAACGAGAGCGACCGTGTGGCCGGCGCTGCCGAGGACCTTTCGGCCATCAGCGAGCAATTGGCTGCAGCGGCTAGCGACATATCCACTGCCACCTCAGGGATTTCAGCGGATGCGCACCAGCAAGTCGATGAACTGAATGCAAGTAGCACGTCCGCCGGAGGCCTGCATCAGACCGGGGATGACACTCTACGCGTGTCCCGTCGCGTCGCCGAACTGGGGGCGGGAATTCAACGCTTGGCAGAGAGCTACGAGAGCGACGTGTCGGCCGTTGGGAGCGCGCTAGAAGATCTGAGTCGTTTTGCGCAGACTACCGCCGACCAGGTTCAGGAGCTCGACAGGCTCTCTGTACCCATATACGAGTTCATCGACCTCATCAAACAGATCTCCTCGCAAACGAACCTACTCGCACTGAACGCCGCCATTGAGGCCGCACGGGCCGGCGAACGTGGAGTGGGCTTCTCTATTGTCGCCGAAGAAGTGCGGCAGTTGGCTGACTCCAGTTCCAGCGCAGCAGAGCAGGTGTCGGGTACGGTCAAGACGATCCGAGATCAGGTCTCGACAATGGCGAGCACGATGGCCGACGGAAGGGCACGGGTACTCGGGGTCGGTTCGGTATCACGTGGATTGGCCGATGCGCTTGCTAGCATCAGGCAAACGGTGGGCGAGATCGAAAGCGAATCGAAGCGGGTAGCGCACGAGGTCTCAGTGAACCTCGAAGCGATCAATCAGATACAGTCCACACTGCACAACGCATTGGACGCGGCACGCTCTCACGCCACGGCAAGCGAAGAGGTTGCAGCGGCCGCCGAGGAGCAGGGGGCATCAACAGAGGAAATGGCCGCGCGAGCCGGTGAATTGAGCCGGGCAAGCGAGAAACTTCGAGGGCTGGTAAGGGAGTTCCGGGCCTAGCGGCGCTTCTTCTTTGCAGCCTTCTTCTTTGCGGTCTTCTTATTCACCACCGCTTTCTTCTTCACTGTCTTCTTCCCGACGGTCTTGCGGGCCGAGGTTGTCTTAACGGGCTTCTTGGTGGGCTTCTTGGAAGAGGCCCTCTTCCCCTCGACACTTCTTGTCTTGCCCGCGCTGGAGACTTTCTTGGCCTTAGTGGCCCTAGCCGTCTTGGCAGCCCTCGTTGAGGTGGTCTTCCGAGACCCGGGCTGGCGCGCGGACTTGCCCTTGCGGCGCCTATTTGGAGCAAGAGCCTCGACCTCGCCCATCAGCTCAGTTCCCTCCGCTTGGGGAATCAGGCCACGGCGAGTCGCATACTGCACAAGCTCGCGAGCGTCTTGAATATCGAATTCACCCAGCCTCGCTCCGGCGCGTATCATGTTGACTATCGCATCGGCAACCGGGCTTCTGAGTACACTCGCCAGACCGGGGACCGACTCCAACAGAGAAGAAAGCTGTGATTCGCCGAGCTCGCCCGGCATGCGTTGCTCCTTAGGATGGTGACCGTAATCTGGAGCGGCAAGCTAGTTGGTACCTGATGATACGTCAACTGGTAGGAATCGCGCCCAAAAGCACGCAATCGCTTTGGGGACAACGAGTTGCGGCGGACGGACTGACGGAGAAGTCAGGCGACCGGCTTGCGGGTCCTGCGGGACTTTGGGCGCTGAAGCGGCGTAGTGGCGCGGCGCGAAATGCGCCATTCTGACTGGGCCAATAGCTCTCCTAACACCGTTTGCGTACGCCGATCAACTGGTATCTCCATGTGCATCTCAAGCTTGTACTCGGCCCGATCTGCCCCTCGGCCCTGAAGTACGAAACCAGACCGACCTGGCTGGACGGTATCGATCTCTATGTCGACCACGGCAACGTACCCGTTGTCGCCCTGCTGCAAAGGCTCCATGACAACTCTCGCTGAGGGTCTTGTTGAAACAGTGAACCCCATTCTAGTGGCCGTCAAGGTCTGGAACGGTTTGCCCCCGCCCATTTGGTGGGGTAGATTTTGACGTTGTCCGCAACCCTTGGGGGTAAAGCTTGGGACGCCGAGGGATCAAAGAGTATCGGCCCGCTGAAGCACTGCAGCTGATCTTGGCTGACAGGGATCGAGAGTCCATTGCTTGCCCATCTTGTGGGCATGCAAACATTGAACGGACACCGAAAAGACGCCTCAGTGGTGCCCGCTGGAGTTCACACAGGCAGGTCGTGCTCCGCTGCGCAAAATGTGGTCGGCAGGCAATGTATGTCCCCGGCAGCGTGACCCAGCCTTCACACAAAGAAGAGCCTTAATAGATCCGCAACTGCACCGCAGCTACTCTGGTTGGGAAAACAGGCGGCGCCAGCGGATCGATGTGAGGAACGGCAGCGGCAGGGATCCCATGCCATCGAAGCTGTAGTAGATGAACAGGGGTCTCCCATCAACGCGATCTCGCCCGAGGAACCCCCAGTAGCGGCTATCGTACGAGTTGTCTCGGTTGTCCCCCATTACGAAGAACGAGTCGGGCGGAACGACCAATGGGCCCCAGTTCTTGAGAGTCGGCCTATAACGTCGCCCGTGGTGCCCTACGAGATAACGTACCTGCCAGGCGCGCATCTGCGGATGCTCCGGATCTAGGGTAGGGTCGGTCTTCTTCGCATAGGGCTCGTCGAGCCGCACGCCATTCAGATAAGTCTGGTTATCCAACATGGACAGGGTATCACCCGGCATGCCCACAACCCTTTTCACAACGTTGGTCCCCGGCGACTCGGGTGAATCAAATACCACCACGTCAAAACGACGAGGTTCGCGGAAGGCGGGAAGACGTTTCTTGACGATCGGCACTTCCGCTCCGTAGAGCGCCTTGTTGACGAAGAGGAAGTCGCCTATCAGAAGGGTGTTTTCCATACTGGGAGACGGTATTCTGAAGGCCTGTATCAACAGAGCACGCAACAAAAACCAGATGGCGAGCGCGACCACTACCGACTTGGTCCACTCCCACATTGACCGTGACAATGACCTCTTGGCTCGTTCGCTCTTCATCACAACAAAGCCCCGCAGACCAGCTAGGGTTCCACCCACTCGGCGATGAAGATGTTGGTTTCGCCTTCCACCATTCCATGACGGTTCGAAGCGAACACCAGTTTCGTTCCGTCGGGTGAGAACATCGGGAAGCCGTCGAACTCGCCATGTTGCGTCACCTTGGTGAGACCGGTTCCGTCCACCCCGATGATAAACAGATCGAAGTTGCGATCTTCTGGGTTCTCGTGGTTTGACGAGAAGATGATGCGCTCACCATCAGGATGGAAAAACGGAGCAAAGTTGGCACCGCCCATTTCGGTCACCTGCCGCTGATCCGACCCGTCTGCATTCATGAGCCAGATTTCCATACTGCTGGGCCGGATAAGCCCGGCGGTCAGCAGGGCCCGGTAGTCCTCGAGCTCATCCGGATCTGCAGGGTGCCACGATCGGTACACGATCTTGGATCCGTCCGGCGAGAAGAACGGACCTCCATCATAACCCGGAGTGGTTGTCAGCCGCTTGAGACCGGAGCCATCGACATTCATTGTGTAGATCTCGAGGTCTCCGTCCATTACCGAGGTAAAGACAATCGTAGTCCCGTCGGGCGACAGTGTCGCCTCTGCGGTATAGCCCTCCGTGTCGGTTAAACGTTCCAGCTGAGTACCGTCGGTCAGGGATGTATAGATGTCAAAATCGTAAAGGCCCCACACATAACCACGGGAGTAGTCGGGCGGCGGAGGGCAAGCCTCGGCGTCGTGGAACGTGCTGGAGTACAAAACCCGTGAGCCACCTTGGAAGAAGTATCCGCACGTGGTTCGGCCCAATCCGTTCGAAACACGCTCCATGTCGGACCCGTCCACATTGATGACGAATTGCTGGTCACATGCATGCTCGTCATCCGTCCGCTGGAAGATCAGGCGTCGCCCATCCGGCGAGAAATACGCCTCCGCGTTCTGTCCCCCGAAAGTGAGTTGCTCGAGTGTTCCAAAGAAATGTTCGCTCTCTTCCGGGGTCCGCTCCACGGCCGGTGACTCCGCCGCCTGACACGCCGCCAACGATGCAGCGGGCGCGGCGAACACGAGCATTTGCAGCAACTTCCGGAATGGTAGGCTCATTGAACTCAACACCTCTCGATCAGAGCCGATAATTATAACCACCCGGCGCAGCTTACTCGGGTGCTGGATTCTGCGAAGGACCTGGCAGGACGGGGCGGTGCCGAGCCGGGATCCATCCAGCTGTTCACCCACAAGTTGTTTTCGGACAACGATTTGTGGTCGCGGCATTCTGTTTGCTCAAACATGTCCGGAGTCCCCGCTCGCGAGGAGGTTGGCATGACATTGGACGGAATGAAGAACAGCGCGCCGCGTGTGATGGATCCGTTAGGCAGGCTGCTTTTTCGAGGTCAGGAGATCGCCAGCTACCTGTTTCAGGTACCGGACGACGCGTCCGAGTGGCAACGCCTACGCGATATCACAAACATCGTGGCCAGCGAATCTGCGAAGTCGGCCAGGCAAGAGTTACCGCAAATCGCCGAGGAAATGCGGCGCTTGCTGAAGCAAGAGCCGTCCTTAGCGGTCGCCGACCAGTTGGTTGCCGGGTTTGACCGAATGGTCAAACTATGGAAATCCGCCCGCAGCGGATTGCTCGACGCCAGTAGGCTGTCAAACGTCGGCATCCACGGACCAACAGATCCGAAAATGAACAGGAAGCGCGGTAAGCCGATGTTGTGGGACTAGAAAAAGAACCCCAAATCAAACCGGCCAGCATACCCAGTGGCGTTGCCCATCATTCCACCCAACGAACCTCCGACGAACTGGAGCAACATGTTCCCTGCCTCTATTGCCACCCCACCGGTGTAACCAAACCCCTGGAGCCCGCCGATCACAACGCCGGCCCGCAGTGGAAGAGACGGAACAAAACGCCACGTAGTTCCCAAATCGATAGCTAGTGGAAGATCATACTCACCTGTGTTCATCCCAAAGCTCGTACTCACATCCAACTGGAGAATTCGGTTGGCCCAGCCGCTGGCGGAGAACCGCACTAGCCTTGGCAGGTTGACTTCGACGTCGACCAAAGTGGAGTCGAATCCGAGTGTGTCGAGAGCATCGGAGAACTCTATCAGATTAGTAGTCGAAACGTCGAGTGTGGCTCTGCGACGAACCACGTTCTGGATCTTCACCGTTCCCACGTTCGCAAGCATGGCCTCCAGCGCGAAGCCGGAAGTTGGCCATTCAATCCGGAGCAGGAAATCGCTAGCCATGCCCGAGCCCCGGTCGAACTTCGGGACCATAGAAGAAAAACCCCGGTCCACGGAGACGGTGTCGTCCCTGAGAAGGGAATCGAGATTGAACGTGACAAGGGTCTCCAAGTCCAGGGCGGCAACAAGTGTGTCGGGACCTAGGCGCAATACCTCGCCAACCCCGAGCGACCGGCCCCTGGCGTAAGCCTGCGGCCAGATGTAGCGCCCACCCACACCGAAGCTCACGACAGCTCCATCAACCGACCCCAATGGCCCCAGCTTGACTACGGCGTGCGCACCTACCTCAGCCGTGGCGAGGCCCTCACCGCGCGAGTCACCCACGGGGAATTCTTGTTGCGTCCCATTCCCGTCCCGGAAGACGGCAATGATCCCATCGTCGATGGAACCGCTGCCATAGGCCCTGGCCTGGGCGCTGAGCCCAAGACTGAGATGCCGGCCGAATGGACCGCCCAGGAAAACACCATTCTCGCTCAGTGTGTTCAGGCTGAGACCCGCGCCCCGCGGAACCAGTCCGATCGCATCCAGGACATCGGTGATCAGGACCGTGTCGTTTTCGCTGATATACTGCAGCGCGTGCGCGTCCTTCAGTTTCAACGCGTTATTCTCGGCCCACGCACCGGCAGATATCACCAGGCCCCAGCCAGGCAAGAACGCGTGGCGGAAGGGATCCACTCGGTAGTTCATCGGCCTACGATACCCAGAGCTGACGCGAGCGGCTTGGGCGTTGTCCGGGATGGCCGCTTGGGCGTTGTCCGGGATGGCCTGAGCCGCGATGTCGGCTCCAAGGATAGTGGCCGCTATGCTGGCTATAGCGAACGCTCGTCTCATTGCGACTTCCCCGCACGAAGCTGGAGGTGAACTCGGGCGTCAATCAGGACTGCGTCGGTGGAATAAACCGCCACCCTGCCCCCGCCACCGGACCCGGGAACCAGGCGCAACCTCGCCTGAGCCGTGAAGGAATCCTCGAGCAGCTCCCGGACGTCATCGTTGCTGAGCTGGACGACTACCGTATCGGTCGTGGTCTGAGCGACTCGACCTTGAGCGTCGACGCTAGGTCGACTCAAGGACACCGTCGGAATCACAACGCTGCCGGGCCAACTGAACACGTCAGTGTCTTCTGGCAAAGTGCCACGCACAAAGGCGACATCTATGTCAGTTGCAAAGGCTGTCCCGTTGACCACTACTGCCGTGAATTCCGCCGGCGAGATGATGCGCGAGGCGAGGGAGTCTGCTTCCCTCTCGTTCTCCATCCCCATACCCTCATTGTCGCTATACCGGGAGATGACCACGCCAGTATCCGGAA
>JBDHHP010000133.1:0-10697 GCA_039589275.1 Gemmatimonadota bacterium
ATGGTATTCCGCTTTGAGTGTTAGTACGTCTGTAGTAATTGAGATTCAAACGACTATGAGCGATTCTTCATCGCGGTCAACCCGATGATGCAGCACTGAACCGTCTCTCTGAGTCCCCTCAGGAGAAGCCATGACTCAACCGACCAGTTACAGATCCGGCCGACACTTCTTGCAGATTCCGGGTCCATCAAACGTACCAGATAGGGTACTGCGCGCGATGGCAAAGCCGACCGTCGACCATCGCGGCCCTGAATTCGCATCGCTCACTCATGGCCTCCTGGATAAGCTGAGGAGGGTATTCCAGACATCGGGTCCGGTGCTCCTGTTTCCTTCCTCCGGAACTGGCGCCTGGGAAGCGGCCTTGGTGAACACGCTATCACCCAATGACAGGGTGCTCGCGTTCGAGACAGGACACTTCGCCACGCTGTGGCGCAACGTGGCGACCAGGCTCGGTATTGAGGTGGACTGGGTAGAGGGAGACTGGCGTCGGGGCGTCAATCCGTCAGCGGTGGGTGACATGCTGGCCGACGACCGAGCTCACACCATCAAGGCCGTACTTGTAGTCCACAACGAGACGTCCACAGGAGTCACGAGCAGACTCCCTGACATCCGCAACGCGATGAACGGTGCGGATCACCCTGCCCTGCTGATGACTGACACTATTTCGTCCTTGGGCTCGATCGACTACCGCCACGATGATTGGGGCGTCGACGTCACGGTGTGCTGCTCTCAGAAGGGGCTAATGCTGCCGCCCGGGCTCGGAATCAACGCCGTGAGTGAAAAGGCGCTGGCTGCATCGACGTCGGCCAGTCTGCCGAAGTCCTACTGGGATTGGGGACCAGTGCTCAAGATGAACGAGCGCGGTTTCTTCCCGTACACACCGCCGACCAACCTCATCTACGGTATGGACGTGGCGCTAGACATGCTGCTCGAGGAAGGCCTGCAGAAAGTCTTCGCGCGACACCACCGACTGGCAGAGGCCACTCGCTCAGCGGTCAGAGGGTGGGGTCTAGAGATCTGTTGCGTAGACCCCGTGGAATACTCGGACAGCCTAACGGCGGTGATGATGCCGGACGGCCACGATGCAGACAAGCTACGTAAGTTGATCTTGGATCGCTTCGACATGTCGCTCGGGACGGGACTCGGCAAAGTCAAAGGTCGCTTGTTTCGGATTGGCCACCTCGGTGACATGAACGACCTCATGCTGGCCGGAACGCTGTGCGGAGTAGAAATGGGATTGGGATTGGCCAGCGTGCCACACAACAAGGGTGGCGTGAGCGCAGCCCTCGATTACCTATCCCGAACGCGACTGGCGTAGACGGAGATTCCCCAGGTCATGGACCCCGACACCGCAGTAACCGCCAACGTTGTCGTCGCACTGCTCGGATTTGCCGGATGCGTCGTGCTGCTAATGGTGCTCATTGCCAAGTGGAAGTGGCATGTGTTCTTGGCGTTGCTTTTGCCCATTCTGCTGTTCGGCATTCTTCCTGGGATTCAAAGGAACAACTTCATCGCAGCGTTCGAGCAGGGCTTCGGCAGCACGTTGGGCAAGATCGGGATCGTGATAGTCCTTGGCTCGATCATAGCAGAAGCCTTGAAG
This sequence comes from Gemmatimonadota bacterium, assembly GCA_039589275.1. Lineage (GTDB taxonomy): Bacteria > Gemmatimonadota > Gemmatimonadetes > Gemmatimonadales > GWC2-71-9. The sequence goes on from JBDHHP010000133.1 coordinate 1,601, forward strand.
CATACCGGTGCGATCCATGTGATTACACGCTCGATGGTGCGGCTGGTGGGCACGCAGCGTATGCCGTTCGCATTGACCCTGACGGGATTCATCCTGGGCGTCGCGATCTTCTCCGATGTAGCATACGTAATTCTGAATCCGCTGGTGCATTCAGCGGCGCATGCCATGGGCGTGAGCATCGGCACAATGTCCATCGGCCTAGTGGGGGCCCTTCAGCTGACACACGCCATAGTACCTCCTACTCCCGGACCACTGGCCGCGGCAGCCCTGGTGGGCGCCGATATCGGTAAGACCATCATCTTTGGCGGAGTCGCGTGCCTAGTTGGTTCTGTGGCGGGCTGGATCTGGGGCCAGTTCATCGCGGGCCCGATGGTCAAGACTCAACCGTCAGAGGAGTTCAGAGGCCGCGATCTGCTGAGTATGGCCGGTGACGGTCCCAAGCCGTCGACCTTGCGATCCTACGCCCCGATAGCAGTACCGGTCTTGCTGATCAGCGCGCAGAGTGTGGCCAGGATTGTGCTCAACGAGGGCAACCTGATTCGGGAAATACTGGGCTACATCGGATGGCCGGTAGTAGCTCTCACCATCGGGCTCTGGCTGGCCCTCCGTAACCTATCGGACAGCGGCAACAAGACCGAACAAGCCAACCAGTGGGTGAAGGATGGTCTCAAGACGTCGGCAATGATTTTGGTGGTGACGGGGTTGGGCGGATCGCTCAGCGCCATTCTCAAGGGCACTCCCGCGGTCGATTACATCGCCACGTTCTTTGCAGCACATGGACTGCCAGCCATCCTACTGCCGTTCATGATCGGTGTGATTGGCAACATGCTCACCGGTTCTACCACCGTTGGCGTCATCACGGCGGGATCGCTGGTCGCTCCCATGCTGGGAAGCCTCGGCCTTTCGCCGGAGGCAGCCATGCTCTCGGGGGCCTCAGGATCCGTCATCATCAAGTACGTGAACTCCAGCTACTTCTGGGTGTGCACATCACTGAGCAAGATGGAGGTGAAAGAGGCGCTGCTGGGTTTCGGCGGCGTGACATTCGTGGGTGGCCTGGCGTCGTTTGCAGCCGTCTGGATCATGTGGGCAGCGGGCCTCGTTTGACATGAAGCCAGACCTGCAACAGACCGCATCAACACCCTCGCTCGAACGCGAGTTGAGTCAGTTGGTCGACGGCGAGGTCAGATTCGACAGGGTATCGCGCGCCATCTACTCCACGGACGCCAGCGTCTTCCAGGTCTTCCCAGCCGGCGTTGTGATTCCTCGATCCGCAGGAGATGTGATGAGCACGCTGCGAGTGTGCCGCGAGCATGGTGTGCCCATCACCGCCCGTGGCGGCGGAACTTCGCAGAGCGGGCAAGCGGTCGGCGAAGGTGTTCAGATCGACTTTTCGAAGTACATGCGGCGGGTCCTCGACTTGGATCTCAACGAGGCGACCGTGGTGGTGGAACCTGGCATCGTCGTCGAGGACCTGAACAATCAGTTAAAGCCTCACGGGTTGCAGCTTCCAATCGACCTGTCTACCGCTAGCCGTGCAACCATCGGCGGGATGATCGCGAACAACTCGTCCGGTACGCGGTCCATCATCTACGGATCGACTATCGACTATGTACTCGAGCTCGAAGTCCTGCTGGCGGACGGCAGCGTGGTGAGCATGCGTTCTCTCAGCGTTGCGGAACTTGACGCCAAGTGCGAGCAGCGCGATCTCGAGGGGAAATGCCATAGAACCGTACGGCAGCTTTCCGAACAGCACACCCGGGAGATCGACAAGAGGTATCCCAAGATCCTGCGACGCGTCGGGGGCTACAATCTCGATCGATTTGTTCCTCCCAGCGGCGCGTTTGATCTGTGCAAGCTGATGGTGGGGTCGGAAGGCACGCTTGGGCTGGTGTTGAAGGCCAAGTTGCGCCTGGTTGGGCTACCCGGCCCCAAGGTGCTTGCCGTGGCGCAGTTTCGAGACCTCAAAGACGCAATGACGGCCACGCCAATCATCCTCGAGCATCGGCCGTCTGCTGTGGAGTTGATGGACCGAAACCTCCTCGAGATGACACAAGGCAAGACCGAGTTCGAGCCGCTACGCGATTTCATAGTCGGCGACCCTGGAGCCCTGCTCATCGTCGAGTTCATGCATCAGTCTGATGAGGGCCTACAGGGTCGCATCGATCGGTTAGAGGTAGATCTGACCCGAAGAGGCCTCAGCAGTCACGTGCACCGCGCCATCGACGCACCGGCACAGACCAGAATATGGAAGCTAAGGCAGGCCGGTCTCGGCCTCTCAATGGCAGAGACCGGTGACACCAAAGGCATTTCTTATGTCGAAGACACGGCCGTAGCACCAGACAGACTGCCGGAGTACATAGAGAGGTTCGAGAAGATTCTCGAAGAGAACGAGACCGAGGCCAGCTTCTACGCTCACGCCTCTGTAGGCCTGCTCCATGTCCGACCCGCGATCAACATGAAGACGGTGCGAGGGATCCAGAAGTTCGAACAGATCGCCGAGCAGGTCTCGGACCTCGTACTGGAGTTCGGTGGGGCACTGTCGGCTGAACACGGCGATGGACTGGTCCGTTCGCCGTTTCAGCGGAAGATGTTTGGACCGATCATCTACGACGCGTTCTGCGAAATCAAGCGGACGTTCGATGAGTCTGGCGTGTTCAATCCCGGCAAGATCGTGAACGCCCCGCCCATTACTCACAACCTCAGGTACGGACCCGAGTACCGCACCACCGAGCTGCAGACAACGTTTGACTTCTCGGATTTCGGTGGCATATCTCGGGCTACCGAGCAGTGTGGTGGTGTCGGTGATTGTCGCAAAGCGCTGAGTGGAACCATGTGTCCGTCGTACATGGCGACTCAAGACGAGGTAGACACTACTCGTGGCCGGGCAAACGCACTGCGACTGGCCATTTCGGGCCAACTGGGGCCATTGGGATTAGTCGATCCCGAGCTGTTTCCAGTTCTCGATCTGTGTCTCGAATGCAAGGCTTGCAAGTCCGAATGCCCGACCGGTGTCGACATGGCCCGGTTGAAGAGCGAGTTCCTGCATCAATATCACGCGCGTCACGGAACCCCAGTGAGATCCCGCCTGCTCGCGTCCGCCGAAGATGTTGCTATCTGGGGCAGCCGTCTGGCACCACTATCCAATTGGGCACTGCGAAGTCGACTCGCGCGATGGTTCAATGAGGTAGTGCTGGGCATCGACCGTCGACGGACCCTGCCACAGTGCTCACGGCGGACTTTCATGATGTGGTGGGCTCAGCGCGGATCAATAACGGCGAAACCGACCGCGGGCCCACCGGTGGTTGCCTTCTTCGTCGACACCTTCACCAACTATTACGAGCCTCGGCACGGCATAGCAGCTGTGGAGTTTGCGTACAAGCTTGGGTTAACGCCGACCGTCGCCCCCAGAGCATGCTGCGGCAGACCTCAGATATCCAAGGGATTGCTCGACCGGGCCAGAGTTCAAGCGGAAGCAACTGTCGAGGCTCTCTTTCCTCTAGCCCAATCAGGCATGCCAATCGTGTTCTGTGAGCCGGGGTGCTACTCGGCCGTACGTGACGACCACCCAATGCTCCTACGCGGCGAGTCGAGAGCCAAGGCCGACCTCGTCTCGAGCGCTTGTGTCACGTTCGAGGAATGGGCCGAGTCGGCTCTGGCGGCCTCGCCCAGGGCCACGACAATCAAGTCCGGACCCGATGAGGTCATCCTCCACGGGCACTGCCACCAGAAGGCCCTCGTAGGCATGGATCCCATCCTCAAGCTGCTGTCGCGCATTCCGGGCTGTGAAGTCGTAGATGCCGATAGCGGTTGCTGCGGCATGGCCGGTTCATTCGGATACGAACAAGAGCACTATCACGTGTCCCAGGCCGTCGGTGAACGCAAGCTCTTTCCCACGGTAAGGAACAGCCCGCCAGGCACGACCGTAGTGGCATCCGGCTTTTCGTGCCGTCAGCAGCTACGGCACTTCACCGGCGTTGAAGCAGTGTCGGCTGCGGAGCTGATGGAAGGCCTTGTGAACATCGAACGTTGAACATCGAACATTGAACAAGGAACTCCGAACATCGAAGTTCGACGTTCGACGTTCGACGTTCGATGTTCGATGTTCGATGTTCGACGTTCGATGTTCTCTAGCGCGCTGAAAACCGGTGCGTCTCCGGATCCGTTGCCACCGAGTAGTAGGTCCGATGGCGTTCGGTAGGCACGTAGAGTACTCGCGTGATGTTTCGTTGATCGTTGAAGAGGTCGAACAGTAGGTCGTTGCGGAATGTCAGTTCGATAACTGGCGCAGACACCTCAAACAGAATGCTATACCACCACATGTCGTCGGCCTCTCCGCTCTCCACCACGGTGCCGGGGACGGCTACATCTGCTATTGAAAGCGTGAACTTGGAGTTGAAGTAGCTGGTGAACAGGGAATCAACGATCGGGTCCGCTCTGAGACGCAAGCCGTCGATCCCATGATGCTGCATCAAGGCGCTCTCCAGATCGTCCTGAAATAGTCGCACGTTCAACACCACCAAGTTGCTCTCCAGCACCATTCTGCCGTAGGACAGGTGCAGAGGATGCGGCTCCGGTTCCGCCCAGAGGGCCGGCGAAACCGAACCTAACAGAACGAGCAACAATGAGAGTGAGCGCTGCATGAATACACTATCTCGAGTCAACCGACGGGTCGAGCAACGTATCCGCATGGCTACGGTATCGGCGCCGTCCAGCTGTTGTTTTCGAGATTGATGTCTGCAAACACCTGATTCGGGTCGACTATTACCTGCACAATTGCCTTGTCGGTGAACAATCCATAGGTGAAGCTCAGTTCGTTGTTCCGCCACACGTCTACCGGGAGCCGGATCAACTCTGCCGTGCCGTCATCGTAGGTGATTTCCACATGTAGCGGCATCACGAGACCACCTTCGTTTTCGACTCTGATCCGATAATACGTCTCCCCCCGCTCGGCGTCACCAATGAGCTGCGCTGCCTCTTGGGAAGAGACCGAGGCAAGTGACTGATCGTTGAAGTGCGTCGTGTAGAACCAGCCACGCCAGAACCAGTTGAGCAACTCTCCTGCACCCTCTTCTATCGAGCGGAAGAAATCAGCCGGCTGCGGCTTCTTGAACATCCAGTTCTGTGAATACTCCGAGAACGCTGCGTCGAACAACTCCTCCCCCAGCACTTGTTCCCGGAGTATGACCAATCCCGCGGCTGGCTTTCCGTATCCGTTAGCGCCGAAGTCCTTGTGGATCAGGTCTGACGCTGTCATGATTGGCACTTGATCTGGATCGCTCATGTATTCCACGATGTTCGGTGCGGGTCCCCGACGGGTCGGGTAGTTGGGATCCCAGTCCAGTTCGGCATAGTACTGTAGGAATGAGTTCAATCCCTCATCCATCCACGTCCACTTGCGTTCGTCCGAATTGACGATCATCGGAAACCAGTTGTGACCGACCTCGTGGATCGTCACGGAAATAAGCGCGTATGCGATCCCCTCCGAGTAGGTCCCATCCGGGCGAGGTCGAGCGCCGCAGAACGCCATCATCGGGTATTCCATACCGCCTGCCGGGCCATTTACGTTCGTCGCCTTTGGATAGGGATACTCGAAAGCCATCCTGCCGTAGGTCTCGAGAGTCTGGATGATGGCGCGCGTGGACACGCTATCCCACAGAGGCATCGCGTCACGCGGATAGAACGAGTGTGTCTCGAATAACCGGTTGTCGGAGTTGTACCGATATCCAGCGGCATCCCATACAAACGTCTTTGAACTCACCCATGCGAAATCGCGTACATTCTCTGCCACGTAATGCCACGTAAGAGTTCCACGCTGCACTGGCCTAGATTCCGGAGTCATGACTTCGTCGGCCGACAGAATGAAGGTCGGCTCGTCGCTGGTCATTGCTTGCGCTAGTCGATCGCGCTGAACCGGCGTGAGCACTTCACCCGGATTCTGGAGCACACCGGTGGCATCCACTATGTGGTTCCACGGAACCGTGAGCTTGACATCATAGTCTCCGAACTCGAGATAGAACTCGCCGCGCCCGAGGAACTGATCCGTTTGCCAGCCATTGACGTCATCGTAGACAGCCAGCCGCGGGAACCACTGCGCCATCTCGTAGATCCAGCCGTCGCTAACCAGCTCCTTACCGCCGCGCCCGAAGTCAGGGATGCGGTAGTCCCAGTCAATTTCGAACGCGACGGTGCCACCGGTTTCGAGTGGTCGAGCAAGATCGATGCGCATCACCGTGCCGTTTATGATGTACCGGGTGTCTGAGAGGCCACCTCCGTCAACCAGTTGTACACGAGTGATGTTGTGGCCGCCGTCGAACTGCGATCGACCAAGAAACTGTTGAGCACGGGGCGACAACTGTTCTGGCAAGGCCGCCTGTACCTTGTAAGCTCGGCTGTGTTCGATCGAACGCGTATTCTGATCTAGCTGAACCCAGAGATACCGCAGCCTGTCTGGTGAGTTGTTGCGGTATGTGATGCGCTCGGACCCAGTGATTACATGCCGCGCCGTGTCCAGACTTGCCTCGATGTCGTAGTCTACCTGTTGCTGCCAATAGCGGTTCCCGGGCGACCCGGACGCGTTACGCATATCTGTGGGATCTGGCCAGTCGAGCGGCCTGAACATCGACTGGTTTGTCTTCGAACTGTCATCATGCAACCAGTGCTGCGCGTCCAGAGCGCCCGATGCCAGGACGGCTATGACTGCCACCAGTGCATACCGCTGCACCAGCGTTCTCATGTCAATTATCGACACGTTGACCTCTCTACGTATTAGGCGTGGTTTTTGCAAGTCGTTGGTCGAACATCGAACATTGAACAAGGAACTCCAAACATCGCGGTGTAACGTTGGACGTTCGACGTTCAGTGGTCGGTCCTTCACGGCAGCCAAATGCCGAATAGGGTCGCGTACATCATGCGGTAGATATCCGTGTTGTCCACAGTCGTAGGCAGCAGCTCTGCATTGAGTCCCTGAGCGCGAGCCACTATTCCCCCCAACATGTCGTCGTAGTTCGCCCAGGCTATCCCGAACCGAAGTCGATTTCCGAATTGATCCGGTTGAGCCACGAACGGGGTTGATCCTGTCCCTTCTGGACCGTCCTGGGGAGCCCCGTTACGCGTAATGAGATCGAGAGGCATGTCGTACAGCGTCGTGTCCTGAATAGGTACGACCTGAAGCCCCCCGGCATCGCTGTCAGCCGTAAGGATGACGAGCGTGTTGGGGTGGTCAGCTGTGTAGTCCAGCGCCACACCGACGGCCGTATCGGCCCTCGCCAGCGCCGTCAGTGTACCAATCGCATTGTTGTGGTTGGCGAAGTTATCCGATCCCTCTTCCTCAACAACGATTAGGAAACGTCTGCCCTTGTCCTCGAGCAACCGGAGTGTTACTTGGAGCATTTCGGCGACCGTTGGCGCGTTGGCACGGTATAGTGGCGCCTGTCCGAGTGTTCGGAGTTCCTGCTCAGCCCGATCGTTGAATGTGTGTGCAGGCGCGAACAGCCCCAATACCTTCGGTGTAGATGGTCGCAGAGCCAGCAGCTCGTCTCTCGTGTACACGACAGTGTAGCCCAGTTCTCGGGCCCGATCGACCAGGTTCCTGCTGTCACGCCGGATTCCCGAGACACCATGCCGACCCACGACTCCACGTGGCAATAGTAGAGCCTCCCCACCCCCCAGTATGATGTCGGCACCGCTCTCGATGATCTGTTCGACGATGACATCCACGGCGGCTCTCGATTCGGCACTCGCCAAAAAGACGCCCGTGCCTGGTTCGGCCAGGTGACCGCTGTTGATCACAGCCGTCACCAATCCAGCTTCGTGAGCCTCCTTCATGATGCTGAACGGCGTGCCGGACAATGACGTGAGCGGTTCAGTACCGTTCATGCCGTACGAATCGAACGGGACCTTCACGCCGTAGGCGTGCACCGTACCGCCCCCGTGTGATGTGCTGCCCAGCGAGTTAGTCAGATGCCCACGGTACACGCCGAGGTGCTCGAGTCGATCCCAGTTCAGCTCGCCATCTGGACCGACGGCGAGCAGTCGCATCGCCGACCAAGCCGAAACGGAGCTCCCGTCGGGATGAATGAAGATCGCGCTGCCGAGTCGGGGGACCGTTGGAGCAGCCTGCTGCGCCTGTTGAGTTGCGGCGAACCCACACCCCGGATAAGCTGTGGAGATGAATGCAACAGACATGGCGGCCAGCAGGTTGTTTCGCAGCATGACTCACTCCTCAGTTGACATCACAGTCAACGGTACCAGTTCACTACCTTGTCTATCTGAGCTACAGCACACGGGCTGGCTAGTTCCACCACCGGACCGCGCGCGGAAGAATACTGGACTATAGTGCAGCCGTCCAGTTGCTACGCTGGCGAGTGTGAGCAACTAGCTCGAGAGCTTCCGGACTCCCGGCACACAGACCATATTGCCTCACCGTGACGAACCGAACTGATGCAATGGGACCGAAACGGCAATAGGAGGTTCAAGATGGTGGCTGTGCCATCGACCATGCTACCGCTGGGTACCGTGGCTCCTGACTTCACGCTCCCAGATCCCGATGGACGGAACATCTCGCTCGGCGCCTTCAACGATGCTGCCGGACTACTGGTCATGTTCATCTGCAATCATTGCCCATTCGTGAAACACATCCGCAGCGGGCTGGCCGGTTTCTGCAGTGAATACCAGCTCAAAGGCTTGGCGGTTCTGGCCATCAACTCGAACGATGTTGAGGCACACCCCGAGGACAGTGCCGAGAAGATGGCCGAGGAAGTCGAGCAAGCTGGTTATACGTTCCCGTATCTGTTGGATGAGGACCAGCAAGTGGCGAAGACATACCAGGCGGCTTGCACTCCGGATTTCTTCTTGTTCGACCACGAGCATCGGCTGGTCTATCGCGGCCAGTTCGACGATAGCCGGCCCAGCAACGACATCCCGGTCACAGGGTGTGACTTGAGAGCGGCTGCCGACGCGGTGCTCGAGGACCGACCCGTGAACGCGGAACAGAAGCCGAGCATCGGATGCAACATCAAATGGAAACCCGGGAACGCCCCGGAGTATTTCGTGGGGTGAGAACGTCGAACGTCGAACGTCGAACGTCGAACGTCGAACG